>JBBSOB010000336.1:0-4843 GCA_038260205.1 Phormidesmidales cyanobacterium | reverse complement strand
GCTCTTCTCCCACTCCACCGCCTCTCCCGCCAAAATTGCTTTTGCTCGATTAAAAAAGCCTTCTTTTTCTTCTTGCCTGGCCGCCTCGCGCTCGTTCTTTAGCTGAAGCTCTTCAATTTGTGATTGGGGCCGCTGTTCGTAATGGTCGCCCTTTTGCTTAAAGTACAGCTTGTCTTCGCTAAGCAGTCGGTGGGCCGCGTAGCAAAGCGCCGGACTCTGATCAGAAAATAGTAGCTGCGCTAAAGACGCTGGCGTAGCGGATTCTTCTAGCTCGGTGAGGAGTTCCCAAGCAATCTCTAGATTACCTGGGTCGATGTAGCCCTCGGCCTCGCTGACGAATCCAGCCAGTTCGTCGAGCTGGTAAGGCCCGCCGGGTATCTCGTAAATAATCTGTCTGGGATGAATAGTGTAAGACTGATTTTGCTGATCGATCAGTACCCAGTTCTTTTTACCCTCCGGGCGATCGGCCAGAGCTAAGTGAGGCTCACCTTTATGCTTAAATTCGACGAGCCTTCCTTTTTCCACCTGTTTTCATCCTAAAAATTGCAATAAAAAAGCTACCTGCGCCTGAGTAAGAAATTAGCAGTTTTCTGCCAGGCGCTGATAGCTAATGTTAGTGATGTCCGGCAACTTAAATCTATTGCCTAGCGAACACATTCTTTATTGAAGACGTTCTGAGCATTAGGTCGTCCTAAGCCGCTCTCCTGGTATCTCTCAACGCAAAGCAGATTTAGCCGTCTTCGTTGACATAAGGCAATAGCGCTACGATTCTGGCCCGCTTGATGGCGCGAGTAAGATCGTGCTGCTGCTTGGTGGTAAGACCAGTAATGCGACGGGGCAAGATTTTGCCGCGCTCGGTTACAAACTTGCGTAGCATGTCTACGTCTTTATAGTCGATTTTTTCGTCCGGCTGAATGGGAGAAACTCGACGACGGAAATAAGCCATAATCCTTGTTCTTTAATGGGTCTGAGGTGGTTGGGGCAGGGTTACTTAATTTCTTTTACTTAATTTCTTTGTGAACGGTGTGACCGTTGCAGTGGGTGCAAAACTTTTTCAGCTCCAAACGAGCCGTAGTGTTGCGACGGTTCTTTTCAGTGGTGTAGCGAGAAACCCCATTAGACCGCTTGTCGGGGTTGCTGCGGCACTCTGTGCACTCTAGGGTAATGATCAGACGAACGCCTTTTGCCATGATTCTTCAAAATGTGTCAACGCAGTCTCCAATTATTACACAAGCGGGCAAGTTTTGAGCAATTCGCTGCTTTTGCCGCTTGGTCGCCGCCTGTTCGCTTACTGGTCGCCTATTCCTCGCGCTTTTGCTCTACGCCGAAGCCTACTAGCAGTGGCTGATCCATCGGTGCGCCTGCGGGTGGCTTGAGATAGTTTAGGATGCGGCGAACGCGCATGCGTGGATTGACTAAGGTAATGGAATCGACTGAGATGATGTGAGTGTAGGGCGTGGTCATTAGTAGCTCGTGGCTGCGGCTGTCGAAGCGGAAGTGGGAGACGATGGGGCGGTCTTCTTCGTAGGCTCTGTCGCGCAGATAATCGCCTTCTAAAATATACTTGCTTGAGTTTTCTACGGGCCGGGGCACAAAGGCTAGGTTCAATGCCTGATCGACGACTTCACCTTTTTCGGAAACGGTGTGGAAGACCAGATGAAAGCCAGGACAGTCTGCTAGATCGTGAGTGTCGGTGTAGCTGTTGTCGGTGAGTACTTTCGTTTTTTGTTCGCTAGTGAGGGGGGCGACGCCGAAGGCTGTGTGCGATCGCTCTACTGCTGATTTACTTAGGTAATGGTAAGTACGCTCGGAATCCCAATTGCCAATGCAGTGGTCAAAAAACTGATTGAAAGTATCTAGAACTGTCATAAGACTAAAGACGTTATAGAGATCTTTATGCAAGCAACACTCACAGCTTAATATCATAGCCCTCAGGCCGCGTAATCCTAGCCCTAACTGCTTCATGCATAGCCGCTCTTCTATTCTTGCACAGGCCCATGAAGTCGGGTGATGACTAATACAAAAATCGTAAACAGCCTTCTGTTCGATCTGATCGTTAGATCAGCTTTAGCATTTTCTTGATTTTCTGCTTCGACTAAAAAAACGGCCTCACCTTAACATAGTGAAGCCGCTGGTTTGCTGTATTTACGCGCTCATTACAAACGCTTCTCTAAAGGGTTAATCGAAATAGGACTAGACAGGAATCTGATCCGTGGCAAAAAAGGAACCGTTAAGCGCTTTTGAGTAAGTGCCTAACCAGATTGTCTTTTACCATCATCTGTCGCATTACTTCAACGACGTATTCCTGTGCTTGTTCTAGGCTGAGGCCAGTTACTTGGTCTCGAACCACCTGAAGCTTGAACTCTTGCTCTAAACTCAGGTTTCCGGGTAGGTTGTCTTTACCGGCTGTACTCATCACTTGTCTCCTCCAAAAGGCTATATAGATCTTGCAAGGCTAGACGGAAAACTCTAAAACTGAACGATAATGACCGCTGTATTAGAGTGGGTTGGATATAACCAAAGTGCCCTAACTTAAAAGCACTTCAACCTTGGACGCACAGTATCGCCAAACTGTAAATGCATTCCGTAACAACTGTTACTCAATTTAACCTCCTAGCGACTGTTTGTCCTCGTGAGCCATTTGCGAAGCTACGCCTGATAAATAGCGATTGTTGCTAATAGCCCCTACCACTCAATGTCGTATGTATGTCATGTTTGGCGGCTTATGTTAAGTATATTAACAATACCATTGACTAATGCCCTCATCCGTAAGGCAGTGATCCAAAGCCGTCTGCTTTCTAACCAGCGACATAGGCCCGTGACATAGGCCCGTGACATAGGCAATTTGAGTCGCGTACGGAAGCGATAGAATAAGGGGTATATCATTAATCCCTTTGCTGTAACCAAAGTAAAACGAGCGCTATGAACGTAATGGAATTTTTTCAGCAGAGTGCTGGAAAATGGCAGTCTCAACGCACTACGCATCATCTTCCTTTTCGCCGGGCTGAGCTGGGCGGCTCGAACATTTCGGTGGAAGCTTTGCCCGCTGAGAATGAAAAAATTGTCGAAATTTGCCAGATGCATAAGGTAGACCCGAGTACGGCGGTGGGCGGTGCCTACGTAGAGTGGAATGGCGAAATGGCCTGGGATAAAGAAGGCGAAGACCATGCTGGTTCGACGGTATTTGCGCTGGTGCCAGATGAAGACAATCCGCAGACCGGCAATTTGCTCCGCGAGCGCGGTTATGCGGAAATCGTGCCGGTAATTGGCCGCTACGAAATGGATGCGGAGAATGGTCTGATTTTGACCACGGATTACGAAACCATGAGTTCGGTTGAGCGCTTTTGGTTTCCCAATCCTGATTTGCGAATGCGCACTAGCGTAGTCAAGCGCTTTGGGGGCCTAAGTACGGCTTCTTTTTGCGCTGAGTCGAGAGTTGAAACGGTGCCGGAGAAAGAAAAAGACGATGCCGCTGCGCGCGAAGCGTTTGAAGTTGGCTCGAAGTATTCTTCGTTTGGCTGGTAGACGGAGCGGCTAAGTTTGCAGATTTGCCTTCTGAAGATGTTTGAAACCTACGTTTCAACTTCGTGGGCAAAGCGGTCGACCTTATCGAACTCGAATGGGCCTGCGACTGATCCCCAAACCAGCTCATCGTTGGCCGGATTGCGGCCCCGGTCGTAGCTGGTCATGTGGTCTTCGGTGACGATGAATTCGTTGTCTAAGTAGGTGTCCATGCCTTTGCGGTTGACCACGCATTTTTTGCCGGGTTCTACTTTGCCGCGAAAGCTGGTGCCTGTCCATTCGACTAGGATGTCGCAGCCGGGCATTTTTTCTAGGTCGTCTGCGGTGAGGGTGGCTAGTTTGGTGCGATCGCGCGCCGAGCCATAAAAATTCTCCTCATCTTTTACTCTGTAGTTCTCCAGCAGCACATCCTCCTCTCGCTGAATAAAGTGCAGCACCCGTACCCGGTAGGGCCGATTAAGTTCGTAAAAGTAAGCTTGCTCCAGATATAGACTAATGCCCGACTGAAACCCTTTGGGCAAAGGGCGCATACAGACTTGAATATGGGCAAAAAACGGTGGATTTTCAATGGCTTGGGGCTGATTGCTGAAGTCAGCGGCCATCCACTGCGTGAGTTTCTTTACGTCGGTAGAGTGAGTCATGGGCTGAAAAGATGGAAGCTGTTTACATGGATACATTATCGCGGGCGTTCGGCAGGTAAAGCCTTAAACTATTATTACTGACGGCTTCTAACTATTCGATTGAATACCGGCTTTAAATACTGACTGAAAATACTGACTGAAAACACTGACCGAGGGCTTTTGAATTTCAAGATGGGTCAACCAGTGCACGATATCTCACTCCGTGAACAGCAACATCCGACGATTCGTCAGCTTTCGGATGTCATTGAGCGCACTTGGCAAAGCGAGTTAGTGCTTTCTCCCTATCAGACGCCCGAAGATTTAGGCTATGTCGAAGGCTCGTTAGAGGGCGAGCGGCTGACGATTCAAAATTATTGCTACCAAACGCCGCAGTTTCGCAAGCTGCATCTAGAGCTAGCCAGAATTGGCAAGAATCTTGATATTTTGCACTGCGTAATGTTTCCTCGGCCTAATTTTCGACTGCCGATTTTGGGGATAGACATCGTTGCCGGTCGCGGACAAATTAGCGCAGCAATTGTGGATTTGTCGCCTGTTTCGCGCGTTGGCGGCGCCTCTCTAGAGGAAAATCGTACCCTCCCCGCTCCTTACCCTGAACGACTGAGCAGTTTGCCGCCAGTTTCTTTTAGTCAGCCGCGCGAACTGCCTGCCTGGGGCAAAATTTTCTCAGACTTTTGCCTGTT
>JBBSOB010000335.1:0-4871 GCA_038260205.1 Phormidesmidales cyanobacterium | reverse complement strand
GTCAGTTTTTTAATGCCGCTACCGGTTCAGTGGCTTTGCTCTTAACCATGACTCACTATGAGCGCGATGTCGCCTTTGGCGTAACGGCGAGCGCTGTGCTGAACGTTATTTTAAACGCTGTTTTAATTCCATCGAGCGGGCTAGAGGGCGCAGCGATCGCAACTACAGCCAGCCGTATCGCTTGGAATGTACTGCTGGTTTTCTTAGTCTATAAAAGGCTGGGGATTCGCTCTACAGCGCTTGGCAAATGGATTTAGGCAAGGCGCTTGAGGAGTTATCAGCCATGACAATGCCTAATTTCCTGATTATAGGTGCGCCTAAAGCAGGTACCAGCTCGATTTACGCCTATCTCAGACAGCATCCCGAGGTTTATATGTCTCCTGTTAAAGAACCTCACTTTTTTATGCTGAATAATCAAAAGGCTGATTTTCAGGGGCCGGGCGATTCAGACCGCTTCCAATTGGCAGTTCATCGGTTGGAAGACTATCAAAGGTTGTTTGACGGTGCGCAAGACGAGATAGCCATTGGCGAAGCCTCGACGACTTACCTCAGCAGTCGCACCGCTGCCGATCAGATCAAGCGCTGTATTCCCAACGCAAAAATTATCGCAATTTTGCGCAACCCGGTCGATGCCGCCTACGCGAGCTTTCTACACCTGGTCAGAGATGGCGATGAGCTGCAAAAGAGCTTTTCTGCGGCGCTTCAGGCCGAAAAAGGCCGTGTAGAAATGAACTGGGATCCAATTTGGCACCACACCCAAAGAGGATTCTACTATGCTCAAGTTGAGCGCTATTATCGGCTGTTTGGTCGAGAGCAAGTCAAAGTCTATATATATGAAGACTTTAAGCGAAATCCTCAAGCAGCCATTAGAGATATGTTTACATTCTTGGGCGTCGATGAAGATTTTGTCCCCGATACGTCTACGAAATACAACGTTTCTAAAATGCCAAAGAGCTTAGCTTTAAACAGGCTGCTGCTAAAGTCTAATCCGCTTAAAGAAACGGTCAAGCGACTATTGCCGTTAAGCGTACGGCACCGCATCGCTGACCAGATCAAGCGCTGGAATGTAGCCGACAGTCAAAAGCCTGAACTTCCAGAAGCAGATAGGGCTTACCTGAGTCAGCTATTTCGAGCAGATATTCTCAAGCTGCAGGCTCTCATTCAGCAAGATCTCTCACTATGGCTAGATACAACAGCTCGATGAACGCTTCGGCCATGTTCCCTGCAGCCAACTCAACTTCTAAGCTTACGTGCCCAGCCGCCAATGAACGCCACTCCTCTCGTTAGTATCCTCATCAATAACTACAACTACGCGCCGTTTTTAACTCAAGCGGTCGATAGCGCTCTACGGCAAACGTATGAGAATATAGAGGTAATCGTCGTCGATGATGGCTCGACAGATAACTCTTGGCAGGTGATTAAAAGCTATGGCGATCGCATCGTGCCTATAGCCAAAAAAAACGGTGGGCAGGCATCTGCTTTTAATGCAGGCTTTGAAAAAAGTCAGGGCGATATCGTTTGCTTTTTAGATTCTGACGATGTCTTTTTGCCCGATAAGCTACAAAAGCTAGTCGATATCTTTGACCGCTACCGTGAGGTGGGGTGGTGCTTTCATCCGCTCGAACGAGTAGACAATGACCTTAAGCCATACTTAGTGCCAGAGCAGTATAGTGGCGCACCTGGCCCCTATGACCTGCGTAAGCTATTGAGAAGGGGAAAGCTAGGCGAGGCCATGCCCTTTAAAAGCATCGTTACTTCGGGCATGTGCTTTAGGAGAGAGCTGCTAGAAAAAATATTGCCGATGCCGCTAGAAATTAGAATTACTAGCGATGACTATATTAAATACGCTGCACTAGGCGTCAGCAAGGGCTATATCTTACTTGAAAACTTAGCCCTGCAAAGAATACATCCGAGTAACGCCTATACCTTTCGTGACGACAGACCACTCTTGCGCGCCAAAATCCTGCTGCAGACGGCTTACTTTTTAAGGAGAGACTTTCCTGAGATCAAAGCCTATGCTAATAACCTATTTTCTCTAGGAGCAGCCGAGTTTTTACAGCAGTCTCAAAAAGATGACCAGCAGTTGCACCGTTTGGTCAAAGATTATTACGCCTCGCTCTCCTTCCTAGAGCGGATAAAGGTCAAATTGAGAGAGCGCTATTACCTGGGGAGAAAAAGATGACCATGAGGCTAACATTATCTTCTGCAGAAGATTTTTTCGCAGTTTTTTCGCTGCTGTTTTACTCAAATTTGCTGGCTTTTTCTAGTCTGTTTAACGGGTCTTCATTCAATAGTCTAGGGGTGTCCGCTGTTGCTATCTCCAATCCTCTAACGCCGTTGTTACAGGCGCTGCAGCACGGCGTTTTTCTGATAGCTTTACTGCTGATATTGCTCAGATGGAAGCTTTCTTTAGTTGCCAGTCTGAGGGCTCCTATTTTCTGGCTGCTGGTCGCGCTCATGATGGGTTCTTTCCTATGGTCGGATTTTCCTTCTGACACCATGAGGAAGTCCGTGGCACTTTTTGAAACGATCACCTTTGGCGTTTACTTTGGCTCACGGTTTAGTCTAGGTAAACAGCTGCAGCTGCTGGCGATCGCGAGTAGCCTCATCATCGTGACCTCTTTCCTCTATTCAGTCGCGCTGCCTGGCAGTGCGATCGAAACCGGAGGACATGCGGGCGATTGGCGAGGCCCCTTCATCCAAAAAAATGAGTTTGCGAAAGTCATTGTGCTCTGCTGTATTTCTACCTATTTATACAAGTCAAAGAGCGCCCTCTGGAACATCACCCGGCTAGCAATCGTTTCTCTATCCGCCTTGATGATTGTCTTATCTGACTCCAAAACTGCTTTAGTGGTAGTCAGCTTCCTCTTTCTATCGGTATATGCTTACAGAGGTCTATATTCACTTATCAGAAATCGCTCTGCCTTACTGATCCCCAGTGTAAGTTTATTCCTAGTGACACTTTTAGGCTCGTCGTGGCTGCTGGTCTTTAACCTAGAAAACATTGCTAACAGTGCAGGCAAAAACCTAACCTTAACGGGCAGAACAACGATTTGGAGCGCGGTTAGCTACAAGATTGCGGAACGTCCGCTGCTAGGCTACGGCTACTTAGGCTTCTGGCGCGATATCTATGGCGGCTCGGCCTATGTTGGCAAAGTGTTCAACAATCTCTATTTGCCTAAAGATGCGCACAATGGCTTTCTAGAGCTAGCGCTGGCCTTCGGATTTGTAGGCGTTGCGTTGTTTAGCTTAAGCTTTTTACATATCCTGTTGCGAGCAGCGGCGTTGCCTGTGCCGGTAGGCGTGCAGACAGCTTACTGGCCCCTAGTGTACTTGACTTTTTTGATTTTGTATAACCAGACTGAGGCGACGCTCATCCTCCACAATTCAATTTTCTTTGTACTTTTTGTCGCCCTTGCCCTGTCAGACTACCATCAGTTCAAAAAGACGCAGTCTGAAAAGCTGCAGGTCAAAGAGATGCAGTTTGAAGAGATGCAGCTTGAACCTATCCCCTGACCGAGGCAGCGGCGTAGAAAGCGTTGATAAAACCGGATAGTCTAGAGCCCGCTCAAAGTTACCCCAATGCCTTATGACAGCTCAGATAGATGCTCAACCAAGTTCAAAGCCTATCACTCGTCTGCTATGGGTAGATTATGCAAAAGGGCTTGGTATATTTCTAGTGGTGCTAGGTCATGTTCTCAGGGGACTAGCCGATAACGCCATTCTGTCAACATCATTCTTAGTCGGCTATCTCGATCAGTGGATCTATGCCTTTCATATGCCCTTGTTCTTTTTCCTGTCGGGGCTTTTTCTCCATAGGTCAACATCTAGGCCATTTAAAGCTTTTGTTATTAATCGATTAATGCTACTGGTCTACCCTTATCTAGTGTGGTCACTGATTCAAGAGAGTTTGCAGTCTTTGACCTATGGTAGCGGTGACGGTAGCGCCGGATTTTTGCTTTTGTTAGACAGTTTTTGGAAGATCCTCTACCAGCCTCCCGATCAGTTCTGGTTCCTTTATATTTTATTTGTAACAAGCCTGGCGTATGCCATCTTTCGTCGATTGCGTCTGTCCTCTTTTTCATTTTCAGTCGCCGCTATCGCTGCATACTTTCTTCTAATTTTGGAGGTTAGCTCCGGTGTAGGCGTTTTTAATATCGCCCGGCATTTCGCTATTTATCTAGCAGTTGGAACGGTGGTAGGTCAGAGCTCTGAACTGATGCTAAAGCTCAAATCAATTAAGAGCTTGCATCTGCTTGTCTTCAGCATAGGTAGCTACTTGATCCTGAGCCTGGCCGTTTTTTGGGGTTGGAATAATCAAGTTGAGCTGATACCTTTAGCCGCTGCACCGGGTATGTTTGCTTCTATTTGTTTGGCTGGTCTGCTAGTTCGTTTTGATTTCTACGCATTTATTGGGTTATGGGGACGTTTTTCCTTAGAAATATTTTTGGTGCATGTCATTGTAATTGCGGGGCTACGAATTGCTCTGCAAAGCATATTTGGTATTGCCAACCCGTTTGTTCATATTATTGCAGGAACATTGGCTGGCATTTATCTGCCTATTATGATTGGCAAATATTCTCGACATACCAAACTTCGGTATTTATTTACCTACAGCTGAAGTTTAAGAATATCTGAATGAGATGTCTGAAGGAATCAGGAAGTTAGGTAATGGCCAAAGATAGAAAAGCGCGTAATGAATCTATTAAAAAGATTGCAATTTTCCTAACCGATTTAGGCGGCGGCGGGGCCGAACGGGTCATGCTCAACCTGGCCAATGGTTTTGTTTGTCGAGGCTTCGAGGTCGATTTGCTTTTGGTGAATTCGGAAGGGCCTTATCTCTCTAAGCTTCATCGAGATATCAAGCTCAT
>JBBSOB010000334.1:0-4943 GCA_038260205.1 Phormidesmidales cyanobacterium | reverse complement strand
GTTAGGCTTAATTTGGCGATCGCCCCCTTGCAAATAATCCACCACCCGCATTACCACGTTGCCGACTTCCTTCGTCTTCGTGCTCGCGCCCGCGTCTATCCGTTTCAGCCGATCCATCAGATCTTGCTTGAGCGCCTTGTCATAGCGACCAATGTGATTCGCCGTAATCGAAATCGTCTGGCTTACCAGCTTAGGATCGAACGTCCAAAAACCGTAAAACTTCCGCTCCAAATCGTTCTCTGGCAGACCGCCAGGGCCATATTCTTCTTCCGTCAGCTCCTGACACAACACCATCGCACTGTAGCTAGCTCCCATGATCATTAGGTGCCATTCTTCCGAAACCGGATCGTCAGCATCCAAATCCACCAGCGACACGTTGTCTTGCTGACTGGTTTCGTGCGCTCTAAAACCCGAATCGGGCACTGCCATAATCACAACTTTGTCAGCAGTAGCCGCTAAATCCTTGTAGCGCTCGGCCTCTTGTAAATACCATTTTCCCTTTTGGAAAGCGGTCACAATCAGCGGCGAGGTTTTCGTTGCCAGCACCGCGTCTTCTAAAGCATGGCATAAAGCCACCAGCGTGTTTTTGTAGTACACTCCAAAGTTCAGTGGAGTCCGACCTGACGCTTCCTTGTCTCGACCCTGCACCAGTCTTTGAAGAATAGAACCCGATAACATGCGCTCACAAAATGGTTAATACAAAACTGAACTTAAAGACAGACCGGACTAAACAAAAGCTGAACTAAGCTATTAACCTAGCTTATCCATTATGATACCTCAGCTAGGGTACGGGGTTCACCATTCGGCGGCTGCCCTGATTTGCTTTTAATCGGCGCACTCAGCGCTTCTGATAGCGGCGAAATGCCGACGCGCTGCTCCAAAATGTCCATCACGGCGCGGCCGAAGTCTTCCGGGCGATCGCGCATGGCCTGCAAGCACACATCCCCAAAGAAAGCACCCAGCTCACCGGGGTTCCACAATAGCTTTAGCGCAACCCAGGGAAGGTATATAGCGAGCGGATTGTAGCCTTTCTTAAGAATATTGTTCTCGAAGGCATACTCTTCTAAATGCGTGTGCGGCTGCAAGCCAATAAAGAAAATTGCGGGTTCCACTTTATCCGCGCCAAATATCTTTTCTAGCTCGCGATGGTAGGCCACCGTCTGCATAATCGTCTCGTCGCGCTCGTCAATCACATTAAACGAATAGTTCACCGAAACGTAGTCGTCAAAACCAGCGGCCACCAGGTCGCGGCAGTTTTGCAGCACGGTCTTCAAGTTGTAGCCCATGCGCATTTTACGCACCAGCTCTTGCGACCCACTGGTGATACCAATTTCAAAGTAGTTCATGCCTGTAGCCACCATCAGCTCACACAGACGCGGCGTGAGGTTATCAGCGCGAATGTACGCGGCCCAGTTGATGTCGGTCATGCCAGAAGCCTGAATTTTCTCTAGCAGCTCAATCGCATCATCTATGTACCGCTTAGCAGGGATAAACTGCGCATCGGTGAACCAGAACTTACGAACGCCCCGGTCGTAAAGCTGCTGCATTTCTTTAACCACTTCATCGGCAGGGTTAATGCGAACCTGCTTGCCTTCTACAACGGTATAGACGCAGTAGCAGCAGTTGTGCGGACAGCCTCGCTTGGTCTGCACGCCAATATAAAAGTCTTGAGATTGCAAATAATACTCAAACTCGGGCCACATCGACTGAATGTAGTCGTAGTCGCAGGCCGTTTTTTCAATTGGCGTAGGCCATTCGTGGATCAAGCGATCGCGCGGCTGCTCGCCCACCACATAGCAGCGCTCTGCCGAGAAATCCTCACCCCGCAGCAGCTTCTCCAACAGCGTTTCGCCTTCACCCACAGACACAATAGTGCCCTCCGGCAAAATCTGCTGCATCTGCTCATAGAACACGCTCACCGCGCCGCCACCTACCACGACTTTCGCCGCTGGTCGATAGCGCTTAGCCCGCGCCAGTCCACGTTTTACCAGCTTCTCGTTACGACGCAGTTCGGCCAGATAGGTGGCCGTCATTCTGGCTCCACCAATAGCCCCTCTTAGTTTCACTAAAGGGTTAGGGGCATAGGCAAATTCAAAGGCATTTTGCAATGGGTTGCCACCGCGCCCACCAACCGGCGCGTAAATTTGAATGTCTCGCCAGGAGAACACGATAATGTCGGGCTTAAAGCCGTCGATTTGTTGGTCGAGTGCTGCCGTAAAGTCTAGTGGCGGCACGGTTCCCATATCAAAGATCTGCTGTTGTACCTGCGGAAACAGCTTATGCACATGATCTACTAGATAGACCACCCCAACTGGGAAAATAGGGTTGCAAGGGAGCCGCACGTAAAGGACGCGTTCGTTCATAATCTCAGATTTTTCATATATCTTTACGATAGCACTCCTGATTCAGGATGCGTGGGGAGTTAGCTGCAAAAGGCTAACTATAGCGACATCAAAATTATTCTCCGACTCAGCGAAAAATGTTGCCAATTCAGAAGCTTTATTAATCTTTGCAGTTCTAAAAGCCTCAATTGCGAAGAAAACTCTCACTATTAGCAGAGGAAAAATCGGTTTTATTTGCCCACAATCCAAAAAAGTGCTTTGAGAAATAATTTCATTAAAAAAGTAGGATTACGCGACCGTCTTGTTTCCAGAATCTTCTTTTCTCGTAGCATTTCTCCTAGCAGCTGGCGCATTTTCATTTAAGTAGAAGTTACCAGATATCGCGCAGAGCTAATGTTTGTAATAGTCTGTAACAATAGCTTTTAGAAGCGCTCAGAAAAATGGGTTATTGCTCTTTTCAGTGCGGTTTGTTCATCTACTAGTCATGTATTTAGTCATTGTTTAGCCATGATTTTTCTCTGTTATTTTGGTCGATCTTGACCCTTGGTATTCACGATCACAAAAGGCTTTTAGGCCAAGTGTTAGCCTTTTTTTGTGATGCGTGATGTTTTGCAGGCAACGTTCTCTCTTAAACTAAAACCGGATATCAATCATGGCCCAAATTTTAGATCCCCTCCCCGATGAGAATTTAGCCGCTATTATTTGCTGCTACGTCAATGCCTCTAGCAAAATTCAGGTGGCGCGCGTTACGAATGTTCCTGGCTGGTACTTCGAGCGAGTGGTGTTCCCAGGGCAGCGCCTGATGTTTGAAGCCGTTAAGACTGCTCAGCTAGAGATTCACACGGGTATGATGGCTAGCGCTATTCTCTCTGATACCGTGCCTTGCGCCAGTCTGATGATTGAATCTGAACCCGCAGTGGCGGAGTCTTCTGGTTCGATTGGCTCTGTTCGCGTAGAGGAAGTAAAGACTTCGGACGAACCTCAAGATGTAGGAGCTTTTGTCGCCTAGTCTCTGTAAATTTTTGTCGCGTAGCCTCTGTAAAAGTGCTATGCCTGTAGAGTCAACTTTACGCAATTGGATTGACCGCTTGTGGATCTTCCTTCTTTTATCTGGCTCTGGCGGATTGCGGCTTGGTCTATGGGTCTTTCTATTAGTGTCTACGGGCTGCTAGCGCTAAGCGGTGGGCGGCTGTTCTATACTCGACGACAAAACTTAGAGCGGCCTAGCTGGCTGCGATCGCTTCATTTCACACTAGGCGGCATTCTAGTTTTTCTAGTGCTTTTGCTGCTCTCTATTGGCGTTGTCGGCACCCTGGGCGAGTTTGGCGGACTGGGCCATTCCGTGCATCTCCCCGCCGGGCTAGCGGTCGTGGCGCTCACCCTCGGCTCTGCCTGGAGCGCTACCCGTATCAGCCCCGACAGACCTTGGGCCAGACAGACCCACCTCACGATCAACGGTATCTTGTTCGTGGGTTTTGTCGTCGTTACCGCCACCGGTTGGAGCGTCGTGCAAAAATACCTATAAATCGAATAGATCGAAGTCCATTTATCCCTCACTTCGCCTAGTGCCACCTTCTGATAGCTTCAAGATCTCGCCGCTAATTCAGCTCACGCTGATGTCTCTTTATATTGCCCTGGTTGTCCCGCTGCCCTTTCTCTCAGAGCTAACGCGCTCTCCCATCTCGCCTACGCTGCTTTGGGTCGGGGCGCTGCTCGGCGGCACGGCGCTCTATGGCGTCTTGAGCGAAAAGGTAGAAGTGGATGAAGCTGGCATCGCCGTGACCTATCCCGCCTGGGTTCGCGCTTTTGGCCGTAAAGGCTGGGCGCTCAAATGGAGTGAGATTACGGCTTTAAAACCTCGCTCGACTGGGCAGGGCGGAATTGTTTACTATTTTCTCAATCAAGCCGAAGACAGAGCCTATTTGCTGCCCATGCGAGTGGTTGGGTTTGCCCGATTAGTCCGCTACATAGACGCGAAAACCGAGATTGATATGCGAGATGTGAAGCCGCTGTCTCAGCCCTGGATGTACTTGATTTTGCTGGGGCTAACCGCGATGCTGCTGCTGGTTGATATTTGGACCATCACCACCGCAAGCAGTTTTAATTTCACGGCCTGATTTTAGGCCCTGTTTAGGCCCTGGGGAATGTGCGCATGACTGTTTTAGAGTTTGAGCGGGTGACAATGCTGGCGACTGCTGGCATCGTGGAGATTATTAAAGAGGTGAGTTTGACAGTAGAGCCAGGTGATTTTATCGCGCTGGTGGGGCCATCTGGCTCGGGGAAAACAAGCTTACTGCGGCTGATGAACCGGCTGAACGAGGCCAGCAGCGGCAAGATTTTGTTTAAAGGAAAAGATGTTCGCACGGTGCCAGCCGTGAATTTGCGGCGGTGTGTGGCGCTGGTGAATCAGGAAAGTCGGCTGTTGGGAATGAGCGTGAGAGCAACGCTGGGCTATCCGCTGCGGCTGCAAGAAAAGGCGGATTCAGCGATCGCCGCCAGCATAGACGAATGGGCCAAGCGGCTAAATATTCCTACCGATTGGATGGAAAAAACGGCGGTGAATTTGTCGGTAGGTCAGCGGCAAAGAGTTGCGATCGCCCG
>JBBSOB010000333.1:0-4948 GCA_038260205.1 Phormidesmidales cyanobacterium | reverse complement strand
TGGCTTATTCTTTGACTACGGCTGGCTAGCGGCCACCCTAATTGGGTCGCTACTGGCCTCGCACACCCTGCTGGCCTATCCAATTGTGCAGCGCCTAGGCGTCGTTGGAGATGAAGCCGTCACTGTCACCGTTGGGGCCACCATTTTTACAGATATTGCCGCTTTAGTCGTCTTGGCAATTTGTCTGGGCATTAGTCAGGGGGATTTTACGGCGGTCAAGCTGCTGACACTGCTAGGGTCGCTGAGTTTGTATACCGTTGCCGTCCTGATCGGCCTCAAACAGCTTGCCAAAACCTTCTTCCGGCTCACCGGCAAAGACGAAGGCAACCAGTTTCTATTCGTTTTGCTCTCGCTGTTCCTGGCGGCTATTATTGCTCAGCTCATCGGCGTAGAAGGCATTATCGGCGCATTTTTAGCGGGCTTAGCTATCAATAGCGTTATTGGCGATGGGCCAGTCAAAGAAAAAACAGAATTTTTAGGCGGCGTTCTATTTATTCCCATGTTTTTTATTGATATGGGTTTACTGCTCGATCTCAGCGCCTTCGGCAGTCTGTTTAGAACCTTTCAAATTCCACTGGCCATTATCGCGGCACTACTGGCCTCAAAGTTTTTGGCTGCTTTTGGCACCAAGCTGCTGTTTAAATATAGCTGGCCTCAAACCTGGACAATGTGGTCGCTTTCGGTGCCACAGGTGGCCGCTACGCTCGCCGCCGCTTTGGTCGGCTATCAGGCCGATATTATCACCGCGCCCGTTTTTAACAGCGTGATTTTGCTGATGCTAGCTACCTCTATATTAGGGCCATTAATCACTGCGAAATCAGCTCGCCATATTGCCATTACCAAAACCTTAACAGAACCTGCGCCGCTGAGCTGGCTACCGGTTCCAGAGGACGACGCTCAAGAGAGCAGTTCTTTTACCATCGTGGTTCCGGTCTACAATCCCAAAACGGAGCGATGGCTGATTGAGCTAGCCGCCATTATTGCGCAGTACGAAAAAGGCCGAATTTTACCGCTGGCCGTGGCACTAACGCAGTCTCAGATGGACTCACCTCAAATGCGCCGCGCGATCGCCCATTGCCAGCGCCGACTCAAGGACGCGGAACTGATCAGCAACAGTTTCAATATTCCTGTAGATCCTAATCTTCGTATTGAGCACAGCATTCCTCAGGCGATTTATCACCTCAGCCGCGAGCAAAACGCTAGCCTGATTATGATGGGCATGCGATCGCCCACCGGATTCACAAATTACGCCAGCAGCTACGCCTTCAACCCTGTCCATACCGACGTTATGTGGGCAGCCCATTGCCCCGTCGTGGTCTCCAGACTGCTCAAGCCACCCGCCTATCTCAAAAATATTCTGCTGCCCATCGAAAATCCCTCACCGCTTACGCTCAGGGTTATGCGGTTTGCCCAGGTACTCGCCGCGGCCAATCAAGGCCGGGTCACGATGCTGCATGTCTGTAGCCCGTTCTCATCCGAAACTCACCGGACTCGGCTACAAAAACAGTTGGAAACGCTGATCATGCAGCTCCCGGTTTCAGAGTGCAATATAGAGGTGCAGATAGTGGTTCGAGACGGCATCGTTGCTGCCATTACTAAAGCTGCTCGTAGTTACGATGCGGTCATTTTGCGATCGCAGCGCCACCGTACCCAGCCGGGCTTCAACTTGGGTAGTCTTGCCGCGCCCATTATTAGCCGCATCACCGTTTCTGTAATCCTAGTAGGCGAGCCGCATCCAGGTCGCCTTCGATCCCAACACCAAGACCGCAGCAAAATCTAAAATAACTGATTAAACACATCGGGCGATCGCCATAGCAAATATCCCACCGAGCCAAACAGCGCCGTGTTCAAACCCACGACGCCATAGCCCACTATCAGTAGCAGCCCGTCCATTTCGATCATAGAGATGGCCAGCAGCAAAATGCCGATGGTTGGAAAAGGGTTCGTCAGCGGCACAGGCGTCATCAGCAGCAGCGAAAGCCAGGTAATGCATAACCCATTGATCCGCCAAGTGCGATCGCTCCGAGCAAACCGCGACCAGCGAGGCCGAGTCACCTTTTCAAAAATTTTCGTGGCTCGTCCTAGCCCCTTCAATAGCTTATTCACCACCGACTGAGAAAATTCAAAGCGCAGCATCCGATCAGGCAACCAGGGAACCCGCCGACCAAAAGCCATTTGCATAGAAAGAAACAGGCAGGCCGAGCCTAAGATGGTGGTTAGACCAGGCGGCATTGGCAGCAAAAATGGAAAGCTTAGAAAAATAATGGCCAGCGAGAATCCCTGCTCGGAGGTCTCTTGCAACACATCGCGCAGCGTTAGCGGTTGGTCGCGATCGCGCGCCAAAACCACCGTCAAATCCTCAGCAAACCTAAGCGCCATTGCCAACAGCCCTAAAAACCGATCGCGTTCAAAAGCTTGCTTAAGTCATTAGATACACAAGCCGAACGAATTATTCTATCTATCAAAAACTGTAGCGGGTCTGCCGTACCGCTAACCACTAGCGCAAGGCAGAATATACGTCGGCTGCGCTAAATTTAAGAGATACCGTCCAAACAAAAAGCTATGACTCTGCGAACTGCACTGAGATTTCCGCTGAGCGCCTCATGCCATTCCCTTATCGTTGCCGTTTGCGCCACTGCGTTTTTTTGGCTAATGCCGCCCAGCGCCGCGCTAGCTCAAGGCAACTCACCTCAGCTCACCGTCTACCGCAGTCCCACCTGCGGCTGCTGCGAAGAATGGATAGCCCACATGAAATCCGCAGGCTTTCAAATTAGTGACAACGTCACCGCGCAAATGGAAACCGTCCGCCAAACCCACGGCGTCCCCGAAAAACTTGCTTCTTGCCACACCGCGCTTATCGACGGCTACGTAGTAGAAGGCCACGTCCCTGCCGCAGACGTACAGCGCTTACTCAGTGAAAGGCCAGACGTGGTTGGCCTCACCGCACCCGGTATGCCCGTAGGCGCACCCGGCATGGAAATGGACAACCGCTCAGATCCTTACACCGTCTTCGCCTTCACCGCAGACACCATGTTCTCCTTCGCCCACCACAACCCAACGTAATTCATCGCTCATCGCCCGTCAGTCATCGCCCGTCAGTCATCAGTCATCAGTCATGCTCGTCATTCATCACTCGTCATCTATTGGCTCCACGCACTCCGCGCGCTCGTTTCTCGGATTGTTCACCACGGTACTCACGGCATAAGCCGCCATCGCCTCATCTTCATAAGGACGCAGTAAAGGCTGTACATGTCGCCCCTCTTGCAGACTAGGATCTAGCCACAAATCAAAGTCCTCAGGGTGCAAAATCACGGGCATCCGGTTATGAATCGTTTCCATTAATCCGTTCGGCTCGGTTGTCAAAATGGTGCAGCTCTCTAAATGGCTACCATCGCCGCTTTCCCAGGTCTCCCAAAGCCCCGCAAACCCAAAGATCTCTTGGTCTGTTACCTGAACGTAGTAGGGCTGCTTCTTTCCATCTGTCCGCTGCCACTCGTAAAAACCATCTGCTAGCACCAGGCATCGCCGCCGTTTAAACGCGGCTCTAAAGGAGGGCTTCTCAGCCACGGTTTCCGAACGAGCGTTAATCATACGGCTACCGATTTTAGGATCCTTAGACCAGGACGGAACCAGACCCCATTGAAAAATGCGGTATTCTCGATCTGCTTTGGTTTGAGCGATCGCCGATATCGGCTGAGTCGGCGCAATGTTGTATCGCGGCTGAGGATCGGGCGTCGTTGTCAGGTTGAAGGTGCGCGCGATCGCTTCACCAGATTTTGTTTGGGTATATCTTCCACACATCAAAAGTTACCTTCAGTTACAACACAGTAGAGATCTAATGGCGATCTGGCACCTCTATCTCATTCGCACCAGGCAAAACGCCCTGTACACCGGCATTACAACAGATGTTTTGCAACGGCTAGCCAAGCATAAAACCGGCAAACAAGGTGCTAAATATCTACGATCAAAAGGGCCATTGCAGCTCGTCTACCATACCGAAATAGGCAATCGTTCTACCGCATCAAGCGCAGAGTACAGGCTCAAAAAACTCACAAAGCCCCAGAAGGAAAGCATCGTTAGCAGTAACCCCAACAAACAGGCATTACTCACGCTTCTCAAAATAGATATTGCTCGGACTTGAGCGGTCTAGGAGTTCCGTCATCTATTTTTGCAAGACGTCTTCTGGACGCTCAATTTCCTGCATGTCAGAGAAATCATCCTGAGAAAACTTCTGACCAGCGCTGTTTCTGTTGGGCAACAGGTCATTCAAAGGACTTTCTCGCTGATAGCTGTTTTCGGCAGTCTCTTTGCTATCTGGATTATTCACATTGTTTTGCAGCGCTTCTTCTACCACCTCACGAATTGGCTCGCCATAATGCTCAATTGTCTGCTCCGCCCTAGCTTTATCCATTTCATAATCGACGTTATAAGCAATCAGGCTTTGAGGTATCTGCGTCAGGCGATCGCCATTCGCTTGAGCCTCAGCGCTCGCGAACCCAACCGAAATTAGAACTGCGATTAAACTCGCCATCAAAGCGCGAAATAATCCATCTGCATTTATATATTTCAACATTGCGTTTTCACCAGGGTTTATCTACTCAACCTACATGAACGCAGTAGAAGTCTCATCTCACCACCGACTTAATCCTGAATCTTTCATACCCTGGCCAAACAAAAAGCCCCCCGCACAAAGTACGAGAGGCTTCTTAGTCTTAGTCAGTCCGGACTACTCAGCCCAGCAGGCAGAGCAGAAATGACTCACTAAATTGTTAACTAGGCAGCGATGGAAGGCGCAGTCAAAGCTACCGGTGCAGCTTCGCCAGCAGCCAAGTCCAGCGGGAAGTTGTGAGCGTTGCGCTCGTGCATTACTTCCATTCCCAAGTTAGCTCGGTTCAATACATCCGCCCATGAACCAATCACCCGACCCTGAGAGTCGATGATCGACTGG
>JBBSOB010000332.1:0-4996 GCA_038260205.1 Phormidesmidales cyanobacterium | reverse complement strand
AGTTTGCTAATTTTTTTGAGCAGTTCTTTTCAAGCAGTGAGTTGTGGGTAATGGCAGGTGTCAACTGGTTTAAGCGCAGCTACGAAGAGCCGAACGTACCTGAGAAAGAAGACGTTGTTGAAGCGGCCGTAGAAGCAGCGCCTTCGACCCAAGAGGACTACTTAAAGTGGGCAAAAGCGGCCTATCAAAATATTCAGGAACGCAAAGGCACCCCTGAAGATGAGGCGAGTTCGGCAGCGCCAGAAACCGACGCGACGCCAAGCGAACCGTCAGCAGACGAACCTCTGCCAAGCGATGAGGCCGAGACTGAGACTGAGACTGAGGTCATAGACTTAGCGGCGGTCGAATTTGAGCCAGAAGCGCCTTCAGTAGCCGCCACGGAAGTTATTAAAGAATTTGACGAAACCTCTGACGTAGAGGAAAGCGCCGCTGATGAAGTAGAGAGTGCGCCTGATGAACTGGCAGATGCTCCTGATGAAGCCTCTGCCCCTGACGAAGCGGCTGTTTCCGAACCCATCGCTGAAGTGCCAATTGCCGAGGCGCCTATTCCTGTAGAGACAACGCCAGATCCGGCTGAGCAATCGACAGCGCCCGCTGAAAATGCAGCCTCTTCTGTCGAGACTGCCGCGGAAATTAGCGCACAGCCTTTTTGGGCCAAAGCACAGGCCGAACGCGAGGAGCGATTAGAGCGGCTGAAGGCGGAGGCGATTCTAGAGCCAGAACCCGAACCCGAGCCAGCTCCGCCAGAACAGAAGTTTGTTCCGTTAGATATCGATCTAGATGAGGCTTTCTTATGGTCGGCGGAGGTGTTGGCGTCTCAGGGGCGGCGTCCTGACCAAATCTCGATTGAAGAGATTACCTGGCTAAACAAGCTGCGGCAGGGGCTAGACAAAACCCGTCGAGGGCTGGTTAATCAGCTTAAGTCGATTGTGGGGCAGGGGCCGCTAAACGACGAGGCCGTGGATGAGATTGAGTCGCTGTTGTTGCAGGCTGATGTGGGCGTAGCGGCAACGGATAAAATTATTAGTGCTTTGCAAGCGAGACTTAAAGAGGAAGTGCTGCCGCCGGAGCAGGCGATCGCCTATTTAAAAACTCTCCTGCGCGATTTGCTAGATGCGCCGTTAGAAGGCGGCCACAATCTCACCTTTACGCCTGAGAAAGGCCAGCTCAGCATTTGGCTAATGACCGGTGTTAATGGCGCTGGTAAAACAACCACGATTGGCAAACTGACGCATATTGCCACCAAGTCCGGCTTTAAGTGTCTAATTGGCGCAGCCGATACCTTTCGCGCCGCTGCGGTAGAACAGGTCAAAGTTTGGGGCGAGCGAAGTGGCGTAGAGGTCATTGCCAATCCGGGTCAAAATACCGATCCTGCTGCCGTTGTTTTCGACGCTATTAGTGCCGCCACCTCTCGAGGCACCGAGCTGCTGTTGATTGACACGGCAGGCCGCTTGCAAAACAAGAAGAACCTGATGGATGAGCTATCTAAGGTTCGTAAGATTATTGACAAGAAAGCGCCCGATGCCAAAGTGGAGTCGCTGCTGGTGTTGGATGCAACTTTGGGCCAAAACGGACTGCGGCAAGCCCAAGTATTTGCGGAGGCCGCTCAGGTTACTGGGGTTGTGCTGACGAAGCTAGATGGCACGGCTAGAGGCGGGGTTGCTTTGGCCGTAGTACAGGAGCTGGGGCTGCCGATTCGCTTTATTGGAGCCGGAGAGGGCATTGAGGACTTGAGGCCCTTCTCTAGCTATGAGTTTGTAGAAGCTTTATTGAATGGTTAAGTAAGCTGAATTAGCATTCATCGTTCTATTAATCGTTCTGAGGTTGTTGCTAAATAGTCTCGGGAGTTGTTCGTTTTACGACGGATTAGCTGCGCATCCATCAATCTTTTTTATAAAGTCGGCCGTATGTACCGAAACCGTTTGAGTCGAAGCCGCCACATGACGGTTAACGGCTAGATGCGATAAATAAGCTCTAATTTCCGAGTTTCCCATGTCCTTGGGATGGCGCTTATCGTGAAATAGGATGAAATCGCGAATGTAGTAAACGTAGGATTTCTCCGTTGATAGATTGAAATGCTTGAGCCTGAGGGATTCCCGAACTGGGTCAAGCAGTCGAGGCGGTTGAGGCGAGGCCATAGGTAAGTGCTTCGTTAAGCGGTGTATTCGGATGCTTATGCAGCAGATTTGCCCAATAAACATCCTGAAAACCATACTTAACCCGTTAAAGGTGCTAGATAACACCCTGATTTCCCGGATTTATACAGAAAAAGTGACTATTAACTTCTTTAAACAGGGATCTTAGCCAGCGAAAGTGACAGGTAGGATAGGAATTTGAGGTGTTATTCAGCAAATCTGCTGTTGCCATATATAGTTAGCCCCCGGAGAACACGTCCAGCGCGCAAAGAAGGAAGGTGGGTATGGCCAAGCTCGTGTTCGGAATGAACCAGTCCCTGGACGGGTACGTGGATCACATGGCGTTGCCCGCACCAAGCTCCACGCTCTTCCGTTACTTCATTGAGGAAGCTCAGGGACAGGCGGGGAGTGTGTACGGTCGCCGAATGTATGAGGCCATGCGTTACTGGGACGACGACCATACTGAATGGGATGCAGCTCAACGTGCCTTTGCGGCGGCGTGGCGGAACCAGCCGAAATGGGTCGTCTCGCGCTCGCTGAAGTCGGTCGGCCCCAACGCCAAGCTTATTGAGGACGATCTTGAGGGCGCGATCTGTGAGCTGAAGGCCGAGCACGATGGGGAGATCGAAGTCGCTGGCCCGCACTTAGCGCAAAGGCTTACCGAACTTGGTCTGATTGATGAGTATCGAATCTACCTGCACCCCGTCGTACTTGGTCACGGCAAGCCATACTTCGCCGGTTCCCGATCTCCACTACGCCTCAAAGACATTGATCGGATTGACGAGAATGTGGTCAGGTTAACCTATGTTCCTGCTTGATCTCGCGACTCGTCGGAAGAAAAGTGCCGCTGGAATGTGGTCTTTTGGCTAGGCCCCACGGTCTAATAACCTCGCTGCACCGGAACGAAGTTAGATTGTCGTTGAGATGCAAAAGTTATCTGCGTCCGGTGAGCAGGAATGTTAGACAACCTCTGATACTACAAAAGGAACTTTGAGATGAAGTATCACAACAATGTAGATGCTGTAGTTCAGAGATCAGAAAAAAATACGCGATTGAACAATCTGACAAGTGGGGAATAGATTGGATTGTCTTGCCAAACTCAACATATGGCTCATGGCTCCAGTCGTTACGTTCGCAAAACAGTCCTCTAAACAGTGATGTTATTGCAGACGAAAAGCCTGCATCACCTTATCAAGAAGACCCAGTGCGTGATCCAATTTCAGAAGAGGAGTGCCCAAAATTGACTCTTATGGAACCGTGGTCAGGAGCGGTTGTCTAACAATTCGTTTAAGCCGATCCCGTGTCGTGGCGTCGGCTTAACTCAGGCGTTGCGTCCAGCTTTCATGATTGGGCTCGCTAGACCCCTTGGCTCATATCGCTATTGGTAATGCTTTAGGTGGCTTAAGCCAAAAAAATATTCTGCTAATCGGTTCGGGATTCTCATTTCACAATCTGAAGGCATTTTTTGCTCCAGAGGATGCTAAAACAAGTGAGCTGAACCACAGCTTTGAGCAGTGGTTGCATGAAACGTGTTGCAACTCGGACTACTCGGAAGAGTTGCAACTCGGACTACTCGGAAGAAGAGAGCGCGCAAAAGTTAACGCATTGATCTGATGCGCCTGGCGCAAGGTTCTGTCATCCTCGAGAGGAGCATCCCTTGCCGCTTCATGTTTGCTACGGCTTAAGCCAACGGGCATGCTCTGAAGCGCTGAAGCTTAAAATCATGAAGAAACAGTCCAGCATGTATGTGTGGTGAGCTGACTGCTAACAAATCGTTGCGTCGCCTCAAATGCCGCTGAACTCAGGCATTAGGCGGTTTTCAGGCTCCTTTATACAAACCACTCAAAGGCAGATGTTGAAATTTTTCGTAGGATTAGCTAGTATGACAGCATAATCCTACTCGACTGTCGCAGTCAGCTTGAACAATGAGTAAGAAAGTCAGCATCACTTTGGACGATGAAGTTTTAAGCTTTGTCGATGGGTTGGCAGGTAATCGTAGCAGTTTTATAAACGACATTCTTTGGAAAGAGAAGAGGAGAATTTTTATGCAAGAACTAGAAGATGCTTACAAAGAGCAGGTTAATGACCCAATGTTTCAAGAAGAGATTTCTCTTTGGGATGTTACAGCGGAAGATGGTTTAAATGCCTAACGGTACCTTGACTTATAAGCGAGGAGAGATATGGTGGGTAGACCTTAAGCCCGTTATTGGCAGTGAGACTGATAAAGAACGTCCTTGTTTAATATTGCAAAACGACATTGGCAACCGAAATGGAACTACTACAATAGTCGCCCCTTTTCTGCCTGGAAGGAAGACTTATCCGTTTGTTGTTAATGTTGCGCCAACCTCACAGAATGGACTGGATGGAGATCGACATGTCAACTTAAGTCAAATGAGGGCTGTGGATACTCGAAGAATTAAGAAAAAGCAAGGTGTTCTAGAAGATAATTATTGGGAAAAAATCGAAAAAGCTGTATGCATTGAACTTGGTTTTAGCTTGGTATTCAAAACTGTATAGCTTGCCTAACCAGGGCTTGCAGCGGATGGACTCAACACTCTGGCGATGATTCGAAAACCATTGCCACCGCTGAAGCCCAAGCCGTGGTCGCCCGACAGCTCTGCTTAGCGAATATTAAGTCTGGACTGAGCTTTCGCCTTAGCAGCAGGCTGCCGATATAGAATGCGATCGCATAAACATTTGTGCGCTTGTTCTTCGGCGTCTTACCTGAATTAAGAGAGTCTGAGAGAAAGAAGCAAAGCCCGGTGCTTCAGCGCGGGGATGTCGTCTCGTGTCTCTCGGGCGAGTGCTAGCGAGCAATCAGATCTGTCCACTTCTGGACTTGAATAATAGCTCTAACGCCT
>JBBSOB010000331.1:0-5043 GCA_038260205.1 Phormidesmidales cyanobacterium | reverse complement strand
CGCCGATGGTAGAGCCAAACAGTGCAGGCCGAGAAGGGCCAATGCCGGTGCTGGTAAAGTGCGCCAATTATAAAGCTGAGATCGCTTACATTATCCAAAGAGCGCAGCAGCTTCAGGCGAGAGGAATGCCTTGGAACGAGATAGCTATTATCTACCGGACTAAATGGATGGGAGAAGTTGCTTTCTCGGAGCTACAAGGAGCGGGTATTCCGGTGGCTTGGATCAATCAGAACAGCAGCAGTCGCAACTTCGATCCACTCATCCCTAGCATAAAGCTGATGACGATGCACTCAAGTAAAGGACTAGAGTTTCCGGCGGTGTTCATTCCAGGGTTGGGCTATCTGCCGAATATGCAAGGGGAAATAGGGGATGAGGCTCGGCTACTGTATGTGGCGATGACGCGGGCGATTGAGGTGCTGGTGCTGACGGGTAATCGCAGGTCTGTGTTTGTAGATCGGCTAAAAGGAGCGCTGGCGAGGGTAGGTTCATGATAAGTTTCTGCTCCAAAGTTCATTCTCGAAAAACTACTCTCATTTATCGTATTAGTTTGGGTTTGAAGGAGTTTTTGTCAGTACGTTAATGAAAGCTCTCAAATACTGATTTAGCTAGCTGCGTGTCCCTTCGTACTTGAGTCGAGCAGCATAGAGCTAATCTGTTAAGATTCCGTCAATCTCAACTGTCCCGCCAATGCCCAAAATTCCAGAGTGCGTTGGCGGAGCCTCTCCATCGGAGAATCGCTGCCAATACTTCGCGAACAGTCCGTACATGGTCTGCGGTATCAATCCCTGTGGCCCGACTAATTCTATCTGCGAAGACTTTGCGATCAATGCTAAAGACCATAAAACGGTAGCTCGCCAGCCAATAGGCGGCGGCTACTATGCAGGTAACTGGATACCTGAGCCTTTTCATACGCTAACCACGGCAGAGCAGCTAGCACTGTTGAACTGGCACCCACAGTTCACGGGCCGCTGCCCGAACTGCGAGATGCCGATAGTGGACAGGGCAAAGGGCCAGTGGCACTGCGAATATTGTGAGTGGCAAGAATCTGCAATCTAGACTGCTTGAGCGGGCAATCTGAGACTGTTGCAGTCCGATGTGCTTATGATTTACGAATGGCCTCATCCAACTATCGACAAAGACTGGGACAAAGGCACTCACCAATGGCGTGAGATTACGCCACTCGCTTATCGTGAGCTGAAGCAGATGCCCTTGTTATATGAAGCAGAAAACGCTTTCATGCAACACGAGCCGGTTGACGTATTACCTGACGGTGACGGTCTGTATGTTTGCTGCCGAAAAACAGGCGGTCACTACTTTTCCCGTCTGCTACCTGAGAGTGATTGGTGGGAGCTTAAACGCCTACCGTTACCTGAAACGGAAGCGCGATCGCTATGACTATTCGTTGGAAGCGCCTCGCGCCCGTTCTGGCTATCGTTGCGGCAATCGGCTTATTCCCGCTGCTGTACGAGCAAATCAACCCTGACCAATTCTCAGGTATCGCCTGCGTCAGATCCTATCCTGATGGGCGTGTAGAGAAAGATATGGGTGATAGTTGCTATGATCCGGCGCTGCCTGAAGCGACTATATTGAAGAGCCAGAAGTAGCATTGTAGGAGCGATTGCGGCACCTTGAATTGCGTCGCCATGTAGTCGGCTTCTGCTGAATGAAACGTCAGCCGGTTAACGATGCCCTAGAGGTATTCAGTGGGACGCTCGCTCATGCTGGGATCGCCCAAATAATTGAGCGACTGCCCAAATTATTTCAGCGGGACATCGAACTGTGTCGATGTCTCTGTTTGGTACGCGGCTCTCCAAAGGTTCTGGGCATCTTAAGTAGGTTTAGAATCCACCATTCGACTATGCCAAAGCCAAACATATTCATTGTCAATTCTCGGTTACTTTGGCTGCTGTTAGCTGCATTCATCACCGTCACCCTTTGGCAAATGCCCTTCGGCAATTTTGTACTTTACCCCTTCACGATTCTAGCGACTTGGTTTCATGAGATGGGGCATGGACTAACGGCGATCGCCCTGGGCGGACGGTTCGAGAAGCTAATGATATTTCCCAATGGCTCAGGGCTAGCCTACCACAGCGGCCATCTAGCGCTAGGCGCATTCGGCAGAGCGCTCGTGAGTGCAGGCGGTCTAATGGGGCCACCCGTCGCAGGCGCGGCCCTCCTACTGGCTTCTCGTCATCGCAAATCAGCGCGCCAAGCTCTATTTGTCTTAGGTGTAGTGCTGTTGCTCTCGACGCTAGTTTGGGTGCGCTTCCTGTATGGATGGCTAATGCTACCGGCGCTGGGTCTTGTCATCCTCTATTTATCTCTGGAGTCTATCGCCTGGCTACAGGTGTTTGCCGTGCAATTTTTGGGCGTACAAGCCTGCATCAGCAGCTACAGGCATCTGGACTATTTATTTAGTCACAGCGCAATTATCGGCGGCAAGACGATGCTCTCAGACACGGGCCGAATCGCTCAGCTATTGATTCTCCCCTATTGGTTTTGGGGCGGATTAATTGCGATCGCCTCAGCACTAATCCTACTCGAAAGTTTGCAAATGGCTTGCCGGACTACAACCGCAGGCAAGTAGCGCTAGCAGCAGTCAGAGCGGCTGATTCAAACAGCGCTAAGCGGAGAAACATTGTCCTATTTGTTTTTGATCTACTGAAGTGATATTAGAAGAATTTGGAACGCTCCCTAATCTAGTGCTCTCAGCTAAACAACAATTGCCTGAATATTCCGCGATCTATTTTGCAATCGCGCAAGATCAAGTTCTCTACGTCGGCCTGGCAACCAACCTCAGAAATCGCTGGCGGAATCACCACCGTTTGCCGCAGCTAGAAGCTATCAGTAAAAAGTGCGAGGTCAGGATCTTCTGGCTAATCTCCGCTCAGAGTCAGCTTTCCGCGCTTGAGCGACAGTACATAGATCATTACTGCCCGGTGCTAAACCAGTCGAAAGTACCCGTGCGGCAGTTCGCTCCTAGCGCTAAGACGCTCTCGCTTTCGCTGAAGAAACTGAGCGATCGTCTGATCTGCTTCGGCGTTTGTGAGGCCAATGATCGCAAACTGAAAACGCTGATATTGTTCTATCTATCCGCTCATAGCGAAACCCGTTTAGCAACAACGACGGTTCGCAGGACTTTGCAATCTATAAACAAAAAGCCGGATAGTTTACTGAAATGGACGGAAACAACTCGCCGCAAAGATAGCGCTCACTGGCAAACAAAGTGCAATGGCATCGAAGTTAGACTCGTCCCCCGGTCTGGAGAACGTATCATGCACAACCCTAGTATGTACCAGCTCCTACGACAAAAGCACTTCGGCGCAGCAACCTCTATCTCTATGCTGGAAGTTAAAGCGATGCGAGAGGCTGTGAAAGCGATGTCTTTAAGAGAGCGACTAGCGCTAGCGAATAGTTCGCAGCTCGGGTGTCAATTATTTCCCCTAGCCTGTGGCGCACAGTTTCACCCGATTGCTGGGATAGAGATTCTTTGCCTGCGTAATAGTTCGCTGCAAACGCTCCTCAACGAGTTTCCCCATCTATGCATCCAGTATCCTGCAATCAAGGCTGTCGATAGCGATCCGGTGCCGTTGTTAAGCTTCTAGCTATTCCACGAAAATTCTCTTTTAGCTAGCCGACTCAGTAGCAGCGCCACAGACAAAGCTGAGATCATTAAAATAAGCGCAGCCGATTGGATTTGTCACCATGAAATTGAGTCAAGGGTTTGTAGTGCTGGCGGTAGTTTTGGTCGGAGCACTGCTGTTCGGTGCCTACAGTGCAGCTTCTACGCCTTTGTCAGAGGGCTTTCCCGAGCCAATGGCTGATGGCAAGATAGATGTCAAACAGTATCCGGCTTACCGATCGGCGACGGTTCTAGTTAAAGGAGGTTTGGGATCGGCCTCTTCTAGAGGATTTTCACCGCTGTTCCCTCATATCAGTGAAAACGATATTTCGATGACCGTCCCAGTGGAGGCGCAGTACCCAGCAGCATCGCTTCAGGCTAATGCAGCATCACAGGGAGATACGGCAGTCTCTGTCCTATATCGGAGCTGGATATAGGACAGAAAGAAGTCGAGCAAGACGTATAGGGAGAAGATACGCCGCCGATGATGGTTGTTAGCTTCGAGATGAGAGGAGGCTATGACTATGCCATTTATACGAAGAGCATTGATCAGAGTTGCAGGGCTGGTTAACGGCGTATCCTGAGTACAGCGTAGCAGAGGCACCGAGGCAGTTTTTCTACGATGGGCCGTTTTGCCGTAAATATTCAGGGCGACCAACTATCGGCCCTACGCCTGGGCCAGTGCGGGTTAGTCTGCCCTTGGTCACCACGAACATGTGGTCATCAGGATGCAGCGCTTCAGTAATCAGATCTTCGGCCACAAAAGGGCCGTAGCTGTCCGCAGTGTCAATAGAATTCACGCCCAGCGCTGGCAAACGTTGTCACACGCGCAGGGCTTCTCCGAGATCCTGAGGTGACCCTCCCATACACCTTCACCGGTCAGCCGCATCGCCCCGAAGACCGGCCTCGTTACGGTGCGATCACAGAGCGCAAATTGTCCAGAAGCCTTAGTGTTGGGGGTCATACCTCAAAGCGGATTAGGCGAACTGAATAGCTAATAGCAGAACCGGTTCTGCTACGGCTAAATCCAACCTTCGACTCATTTTATGGTTGTTGCCGTCAGAATAGATAGACAAGCTGACCTATGAGAATCAATCAGGATGACGCTACAACCCGCAGAGATGTCTACTCAAAATAGTGATTTATCTAGAGAGTTAAGAGATCGCACCCTCGATGGGCCTAAAGCCAAAGGGCTGCGCCGTCTGCTGCGAGTCTTCTACCTAATTTTGCAGCCGACTAACTACATGGACGATAACGTTCAACGGTACGGCCCAACTTTCCAAATCGGTGCTGAGAGCGAATCGCCGCTGGTGTATGTGGGCGATCCAGAGATGGTGCGAGAGATTTTTACGCTAGATGCAAGCACCGCTGAAACGGGCAATCGTAACCAAGTGCTTCAGCCGATGGTCGGCGATCGCTCT
>JBBSOB010000330.1:0-5050 GCA_038260205.1 Phormidesmidales cyanobacterium | reverse complement strand
ATTAAGCTTGCGAGCGATCACCTTTAGAGGGCTGGGTCACAGATAAAGAAGATACTGACTGGATGAGATGTTGGCGAAGGAATCAAAGTAGTCTTTTTACATTTCCTGCCAGTGCTTATTACAAATCAACTTTGATTGTCCCTCTGTCCATTCTTACCAAAGAATTGTCAGACGAATTTCGCGAAAATTTTGGTATTCGCGGAAGTAAAATAATTCTTGGTTATTTGTGCCTAGATCATCAAAATATAAATTTTTTCAATGAAAAAGAAGATCTTGACTTTTCCTACGTTGTAGCAGATCAGCTATCCCTCTACTTGATTCACCATTGGATGTGTACAACTTATTCCACTGTTTTCCAAGAAAGCGGTGATTTGCTTGCGCAAAAGAATCTGCTGGGTTAGAACCTTAACGCGGTGCTTTTACGCTTAGTAATACTTCCGGGAAAGCTAGCAGTGCCTTGTTATTATTAGATATATCCACCTAGTTACGCTTCTGCGACCTTTAGTGTATCTTTATATTACCGATCTGTAGGCTACATAAACCATGTTTAATATGCTTTCTTGGCTGATACCTAGCCAGAAAAATGAGAAACCAGCGCCGTTAGCTGGAGCAGAAAAGTCAAATAAAGGTTTGGATGTTCAATTTGTTGGGATGAGTCGAGCAGTAGCAACAGCCGTAAGAGAGGTAAACGCGAGAGAAGCCTCTAAGTACTTGAAAAAAATGAAAGAGAAGCCTATCACGAATAATAAAAGCAGCTTTATCAAATAAAATGTGGATCGCCGGAGGATCAGACTCCGCCGCCAAGGGTAGGAATCCAGACTGGTAACCCATACGCGACCTATATAGAGCGCAGGCAACCAATACGGCGTGGTTCAGTTTCGGGCGTGGTTCAGTTCCGGGCGATTTTAGGTAACACTCGCAGCACAAAGTAGACCATCATTGATGATGATCCAGCTAGCTGATTTCGTCAGTGCCTACGCTCTTTGGAAACGCTTAGAACCTAGCAGTTCTAGCCAATGTGGATGAGGCTGGCCAGTCAGCAATTGCTGGGGGCTTTTCCCCACCCGTTCCGGCACCCGAGACCTGAGAAAACAGCGATGATTACAGAAGAATTGGAGCAGGCTTAAATAGGAATCCCCGAGGCTTCGTCGCAGGAAAAAGTAATTGCGCAAGCGAGAATTGAGATTCTCCACCATAGAGCTGGCTCTCGGGGTCTCTTTGAGCGCGTTACCCACTGCCTCCATCAACCCATGAAACTTGCTAGATAGCTCACGGTGCAATTGATTCCACCGTTCCCAGTAAGCGTTGGATGTCTTGCGCTTCCGGTGCAGCAGACAGACCTCGCGGACTGCCGATAGCGGCAACTCAAAGGAAACTGTCAGCCCTGAGTAGCCAAATTGAAGTATTAGCATCCTAGCTGATATGCTACGGGGCGATCGGCTACACCCTATCGCTACCTCATGGGCTGTCCTCACGGCCACTCATCCCGCGTCTCGCCACTCCAGCGCAAAACTAACCTCGGCTATGACATGTATCGGTGCAAGGACTGTCGCCGCACCTTACAATGGGCGGACAGATACGCCATTCAACTTCATCGAAGTCCCGACAGACATCCTCTTTCAGGTGTTGCTCTGCCGCGTGCGCTACAAGCTCAGCTATCGGGATGTGGCCGAGTTCTTTCTGCTGCGAGGCTTCCAGTTCACCCACGAAACCGTGAGGGACTGGGAAGCACGCTTTCTCCCTCATTTTACTGAGCAAATCAGGACGAAGCGGAAGGGCAAAGTGGGCAAGGTCTGGATGGTTGACGAAACCTACATCCGAATAAAAGGGGTGTGGTGCTACCTGTATCGAGGCATCGACGAGGACGGCAACCTCGTCGATGTGCGCCTCAGCAAGACGCGCGATATGGATGGCACCAAGGCATTCTTTGCCCGAGCCATTGGTCTTCACGAGGACGCACCGGAGAAGGTCGCGACCGATGGCTTAGCCTCCTACCCTCGGGCCATTGAGGAAGAACTAGGTGAGGAAGTCGAGCACGAGGTGCGACCCTGCACCGCCAATCCAGTCGAGCAGAGCCATCGGCGCATCAAGCACCGTTATTACCCAACGCTGGGCTTCGGTGAGTTTGAATCAGCTCAACGGTTCTGTCAAGCGGTGGATGAGGTAGGCAACTTCTTGAGGCCGCGCTCGCAGATGGCAGAAGTGGTGTCTCTAACTGAGCACAGGGAGCGGATTCATCCACGGCGTTAACGAGCTAGAAGCCTTATTCAAGGCTGCTTAAGCGAGATGGAGATGGGGGAGCGATCGCATTAATGATGATTCAGCCCTATTTGGCTACTCAATCCTGACAATTTCGCTGGGAGAGTTATCTCCACTCTGATTTGGAAGTTAATTCCTCCTTTCACATTCGACTTATCTACATCGCACCACTACTTTAGGGCCTGTGTGCCCCCGGTTGTTGAAGCTTCACTCTTGTGGCGATATCAGGGTATGAACTTAATCTCTGTCTGGTCAGTGCCATCAACAGAGTTGAGAACGAACGTAGGGATGACTACCTTTGTCACTATGAAGTAAAGCATCACACCACATAGTCCCCACAACCATGAGTTCTTTTTATTTTCTGTCGGCGTAATCTCGTGGGCATTACCTGATGAATATTGCTTTCTCAACACACCAATAAGCACTAAAGACATTAGACCCAAAGTAACCACCGCCATGGACATAAGCAGCGTAGGAAGCGTTTGAGGCTGCTTGCTTGGCGGGCTGATTACTGTCTCCTGAATTTCAGATACTTCTACCTGTGGCTCCATTGCCTCAGGCTCAACCAGAGGCGTTGAATCTAAATCATATTGCCGCTCTGCTGCTTCATCACTCTCTTCCTCCTTCTTAGCGGCAGCTTCGTCTGCTCTGCGCTCTGCTGGGGAACGATAGTCACCCCGGATGGATGGCAACGGCTCACCAGGCAACGGCTCACCAGGCAACGGCTCAACTGAGCCAGCTTCTCGGGCACTGGGTTCCAATGTTGTATTCACAATGTTTCCATTGTCATCAACTGTATCGAAGCCTATGACGTTACCACGGGAGTCTTTTCTTGCAACGAGTCTCATGTGTATTGATTCCAGATTGTGCTTTTATTGTATACCGTAGAAGTCAAGGACTTCATTGTTGTACCGTCCGCATCTTTGGAATTCTCGTTATACCTGGTTGGCTGAGCCGTTGCCATCAGAGCTATTGACCTGATTGACTGACAAAAGTTGGCGGTTAAAGCTCTAAAGGCTCCTGTCACGGTCTTTGAGTAGTTTTGGAACAGTAACGTACGCTAAGGCTGAAACCATTGTTACATAAAGGTTTCAGAAACAGTATTTTTGAACTATTTTTGATTTAATCCCCTGTACCAATTAGACCTTACCCTAATTGGTACAGGAAATAGAACGGTATATCAGGGGTTTCAGCCCCCCTCTGTCCGACAGGTTTGATTGGTACAGATAGCTAGCAGTGCTTAGCGTACGTTTTGGTTCCGATGCTACTCACACCCCGTACTAGGACGTTGAGTCCGTTTGCTGCAGACCCTGGTTAGGTTGTGGAATGTCGAAGTGTTGAGATGTATAGAACAGATAAACCAAGACGATTCCAATTTGGTTGGTTGAACGAAAACAAAACCCCTCCAGCCATGGCTGCCCAGCCTACAGGACCAAGAATGAATGCAATAGCTTGGCTTATACCTATATAAACGGCGAAGGGTAGGGTAATTCCTAAAGCACCTGTGAGCCCTCCCAATACAGTGCTTGCCAACAGATATACCCCGAAACCACTCATCTTCGCTGCAAGCATTGCACCACCGCTGAGAAGAAGACCTTCAAAATTTTGACCGTCGCTTTCTCGTCTCAGCTCCATCAGAATTTGTTGCCGTTGTTCTGCTGTTAGCTGCTTAAACATGTTTTGAAATTGCTTTATGACGATAGCACCTTCAATCTCCTGAGTTGGTAAATCGTTCCATGTACGGCCGTCTAAAAGCTCAACCCAGTCAATACCGATTTGGTCAGCAACATCAGTTACAATCTGCTTCCAAGAGCTGTTATAGAAAATCTGACCGATACTACCGGCCCGCAGATACCGGATGTGGTTGCAAAGCACTTCAGGGGAACTACCGAACCCGGAATTAGTCAGCTCAGCCAAGTTTTGACGTTGTTCTTCAGTGGCTGAGCTGACAATTTTGTAAAATTCTTCCATAAGTTTACGAATTTCTTTTTCCTCAGCAAAACAAACCAATGCAGGAGGTTTCATTTTGCGAAAGGAAATAGTTCTCAAAGAAGTCCTAACTCCTTTTTGAGTAGGTAGAGGTCGTGCTCCACTTCTAGACTTCGGAACAGCGACTCCTGCTGTGCCAGGGAAGAAGGCTTTCCTTTCACAATGACTCGGTGATCAGGATCTACTTTGGTTCTCTTTTTTAATTCTTCCATCTCACATTGCGCTTCGTATTGCTTCCAGCTTTCTTCATACCAATCGATGAGCGGAGAGCCGTGGTCTGTGCCGCACAGACTATCTAAGATAAGTAAGCCACCGATGACAGGGAAAGCGTTCATCATGAACATCCCCACCTTCATACTGCCTAAGCCTATCCATGCGGCAGTAGCACTTGTATGGGCCGCACCATGCAACGTGCCAATAGCGGTCCCTGTCTTCGCGATGCCAATGGCGCTAGCGGCTGTGTGAATCATCGAATTACTAGCTACAAGACCTATTCCGACAGTAGTTTTACTATCCATGTGAGTGAAAATGATTGATGCGTTTCATTATCGGGGTTTTCAGAGAAGTCCATTCTATTTTTTCTTTTCTTGACCGAACGGAGACAAACCACATAGTTTTCTTGTCCTAAACTTCAACAGGGCTGCAAAGTGATAGCTAGAATCCGCCTATGTATAGAATTGGAGAAATTTTGACAGATAAGGCCAAATCGATTGATGTGCAAAGGTTTCAGGCTCTAAGATTTACCTCTTGCTCAGTTTGAGCACAAGTACAGGTGTTTTACTAAAAGGCTGGAAGCCCTTCT
>JBBSOB010000329.1:0-5077 GCA_038260205.1 Phormidesmidales cyanobacterium | reverse complement strand
CTGCACGATGTCTCTACGGAACTTTTCAATTTCATCGGATGCCATTTCCCGAAACTTGCTATCTAACGCCTCACCCGACTCCAACTGCTCGCTATCGATCAGCAGCGTATTCGGCAGCGCTAGGGCATTGCCAAACGTATCGGTATTGCGAAACAGCGCCAGCCTGCCTTCATGGGGCGTTTCCTTGCCGTCATCATCCGTCTGCACAAAGCCAGAGATATAGTCATACACCAGCTTAGAAGTAGAGGTGTTGTTGCACACCACAATAAATACAGGCGGCACACCGATTTCCTGCGCCTGCCACAGCTCGTAAGTTTTCTCATAGTGGCCATACAGCGCATTCAGTGCCGTTTGCAGCTCAGCAGGCAAACTCAGCGGATCTAGCGCCTTCGCCTTCCCCCGCCCCTTCTTCGGCATCTTTTTACCGATGTGCTCCCACAGGTTGCGAAACTTCGGCATTTCGCCCCCCGGCACATTGTCTGCCACCGGCACCCGAGGCAGCTTCACAATGCCGCACTCAATCGCATCCATCAGCGAAAAATCACTTACCGTCCAGGGAAATAGCGTCCCCTCCGCATAGCCCGATCCGCGCAAGAAAAAAGGCGTCGCCGAAAGGTCATACACCTTCTGCACACCCAGCTTACGCTTCACAACTTCAATTCCCGAGATCCAAAGCCGCGCCGCTTCATTATTTTGCTTGGCTTCGCTTCTATCGTCTCCTTTCAGGTTAGACACATCATCTGTATCTGGTTTTTCGCGATAGCAGTGATGCGCCTCGTCATTAATCGCCAGCACATTCTTCAGGCCCATCAGCTCCGGCATCACCCGCTGAAGCATCTGTCCCTCAGTCTCTAGCGTATTCAGCTCTGGCCCGTGCCCCTGCACCAGCTTCCGTGTGCCTGAAGCAATCTGCATCCGCTCGCGCCGCTTAAAGGCGTGATAGTTCGTAATCACAATTTTGGCTTTTTGCAAGTCGGGCAGCATGTCGCTGGGCAGCAGTTCGCGGCTGGCATAGTAGCTGTCGGGGTCATTGGGCTGAAGGACTCGGAGGCGATCGCGGATCGTAATCCCTGGCGTCACCAGCAAAAAGCCTCGCGTAAAGCGATTGCTCTGTGGATGGCGCACCGCATTCACCGTCTGCCAAGCGATCAGCATCGCCATCACCGTTGTCTTACCTGCTCCCGTCGCCAGCTTCAGCGCAGTCCGCATCAGATCCGGATTAGCCTCCTCATTCACGCTCGCAATATGCGCTAAAAACGACTTGCCTTTAGGTGCAACCTCCGCCAGCCAGATCGCTGTCTCCGCCGCCTCCACCTGACAAAAGAAAGGCCGCAGCGACTGAAACTCGTGGTGTCGCCAATGCTGAAGCAGCCGCGCCGTCTCAGGGGTTACCTTCCAATCAGCCGGATCGCTCAGATTTCGCCAAGCATTCACCTTCTCTCGCACACTGTTAATAAATAGCGAGAGATCGTAAGCCTGCGACTCATCAGAAATTCCTTCCGTGTCAAAAAGCGGGAGCGCCTGCTGCACATCGTCCTGAGCCTTTCGCCGCTTTTTCGGCTTAGGAATTGGCGTTAAAAACTTAGACGGACGCCTAGATTCGACTAGCTGATTGGTCGGCTGACCCTCCTCATCTAGCTCCCAGTGAATCGCTGGGTATTCGTAAGGCGAGTTAAGAATAGGGCGCTCAAAAAACTGCTCGGCCATAGGTAATAGGAGGCATATCAACGATTCTTCAATAGAATAGCTGACTTCTTTGTAAATATCTTTACGGAACTAAGCAGGAGTCTATTCTGGCACTGGTTCTGCTATGAAACGTCAGGAAAAATAATAGCGCTGTTTATAAATTTCCTAACCTTTCAAAGCAGATGTTGTCCTTTCGGCAGTTGTTCCTTTTAATCTGTCTGACCCAATATAGTAGCCGATGACAATAAGGCGCGCTGATGACGGGATGGATAGATAGGTTGCCAAAGTGGTTGGTGTGGGAGATAGCGGTGCCGCTGACTTTGTTTAACGCTTGGCTGTTACTTCAGGGCGCTCATTATTTTCAGCATTTGCTGAGCGTTTTTGTGGTGGCCACACTGCTGGCCTTTTTGCTGGACTACTTAGTAGATGGTGTGGAGAAAACGGGGGCTAATCGCGGCCTGAGTGTGGCTGTGATTGTGCTGCTGGCGCTGGGCGTGGTGAGCTTGGGCGTGTTTGCGATCGCGCCTATCCTCCTCGATCAGGTCACCGACCTAGCCACCCAACTCCCCAACTGGCTAGCTTCTGGCACCGAAAAGCTAGAGGTAATAGACAGCGAAATAGATAAGCTCCAGGCATCTAAAAACATTGACGTGAGTGGAGTCTCTACCCAGCTAGCCAATCTACTCCCCGTCGAGCTAAAGCTGCTACCCAGTCAGCTACTAGACTTTTTGATGGGCTTTGCCGACAAGCTTTTAGATGTGCTGCTAGTGGCGGTGCTCACGCTTTATCTGTTGCTGTATGGAAAAACTTTTTGGCAAGGCTTGTTCAAATGGTTGCCAAACGATTTGGGTCAGCAGTTGAGTACGACGGTGAGTTCGCAGTTTCAAAGCTACTTCTTTGGACAGGCCGTCGTGGCGGCGATTATGGGGAGCACCCTGTCGCTGATTTTTCTGTTGCTAGGCGTTCCTTTTTGGTTAGTATTTGGCCTATTTATTGGGCTGTCGGTGCTGTTTCCCTTTGGCGATTGGCTGGCGATGGCTCTAGTCAGTTTAGCGGTGGGCGTAAACGATCCGTGGCTGGGCCTAGATGTGCTTTTAGCCTGCGTCGTGACCGATCAGATTATAGATAATGTGCTGACGCCCCGCATTTTGGGTGACGCGGTGGGGTTGAACCCGGTATGGGTGCTGCTTTCAATTTTGGTGGGGATTCAGACGGGCGGCGTTTTGGGCGCGGTGATTGCGGTTCCGCTCGCGGCGACGCTGAAGCAAATAGTAGACAGCTTTGGGATAGATGATGTGCAGGTAGAAGAGATGGAAGCGGTGGACTTGTCTGCTTCGTCATGAATTCGTTTCCGCTGCAAGTGACTGATGAATTTGGCGTTCGACCGAGCTGCGAGTCAAGGATGTGATTTTAGACGCCGCGGCTCAGCGGTTTGTCGATGAGGCTATTTAGATACGATTCGAGTGAGAGGGGTGCGGGTGGGAACACATCGAATTTTGCGGACTAGGAGCGTGGCGGTGCCGAATGCGATCGCCGCTATCCTGCTACATCTTAGAGATACGACCCATCGTTTGCCCCACGTTTATTTTGGCTGGATGGAAGGCAACCCCATCGAGTTTATGACGCGGTTTGTGCTATTTGGCGAAGGCGATATTCCGGTGACCACGCGAGAGGTGCTGCGCAAGGCGGAGCCAGACTATGAGCGCAGGCCGGGGGTATACGTCAGTGGGTAATTCTTTACTGCACGTTCTGCGGCGCGTCCCGTTCACGCTAGTGATGCTGTTGGGTATCGGCACCGTGGGGGTGCTTTCTAAATCGGCGACGGGCGAAGTGGCCCCGAGTATTTTGAGACGCTGGGGGTTTGCGCTGCATGACATTTGGCAGGGCGCTGGGTACTCGCTGGTGACGGAGGTTTTGTTTACGCACGGCCCCTTTATGTTTTGGGGGATTTTGGGGTTTGTTGTTGTTTCGATTGGGGTGTACGAGTGGCGAGCGGGGACGACGCGATCGCTGCTGCTGTACTGGCTAACTGACATTGGCGGCACCTTGATAGTGACGGTTTGCTTTGTGCTGCCGCTGTACTTAGCTGGAACCGAGCTAGGACTAAAGCTGGCATTCTCCGACGATGTGGGCATGTCGGGCGGTGGATTTGGCAGCGTGGGCGGCTGGGTGGCCTTGCTGGTGCTACCGCGACGGCGATGGGTCTTTATCGGTGTTTTTGTTTATCTGGTGGCGCATCTCATTATCGTGACCGATCTCTTTTCTGATGTCCTGCATATTGTCACGTTTACGTTAGGGTTCTGGTTAGCGCGTAAGCTCAGTGCCAATGACAAGCTTACATAGCGTTGGATTGGTTCGGATTGGATTGGATTGGATTGGATTGGATTGGATTGAGATCGAGTGACTGATCTGCCCTACAACAGTTTTGCCACAAAAGTGCGACAACTTTGTGACAAGTATGCGTCAATTTTGTGACAAATACATGTCCAATATGCGGCAAATACCTGTCAGATATTCAACAGGTTTTAGATAGGCTGTGACAACTTGATGACTACTTTGTGTCAGAGCTGCGACAATTTAGAGGCCGTCTCAAAGCCTTGCTACGAGTTGGATTGCTGAATGTATTGCTGTTCATAGCTTTTGTGTTTTTCGCAAATCTTTGGCCATTGATATCTCCGTTTAACACTTTTGACGGGATATCTCTTAGGATAGACGGCACCCTCTCATCGTTCGAGGAGAATTCATGGTGGTTGATGAATCAAATCACCGCCAAAGAACGTTTAATACTCACTGCTAATATAAAAGGAACAGTTCAGGATGAAACTCAAATCGTTTGCAATTCCTTTGGTCATCGCCTCCGTTTTGACGCTAGGCGCTTGCTCAAATAGCCCCTCAAGTGCCAAAAAAACTACTCCATCCGAGTCTTCTTCGGTTATGCCTAACAAATCTTCTGGAACCGCTATGGGGACAGATTCAAGCATGTCGACTGGTTCTTCAAGTATGCCGTCTAGCTCTTCAACCGCTGCTGATAAAAGCAAACCTAACGAAATGACTGGAACAGATAGCTACATGAAACCTTCTGGCTCTTCGATGTCCGAACCCAACGGTTCGATGGGTGACTCCTCTAGTATGGATACATCCGGTTCTAGCACTAAGTAAACGTTGCCGTTGCCGCGATTTAAGTGCCTAGCGTTGCTGAAAAAATGCGCTGGGCTTTGACTTTTTGGACTAAGCAGCGCAAGGCTCATCAAGGATTGAAAATGCCTTGCGCAAAGCGCGTAGATTGCCAGATTAATTAGCTATTGGTATGCTGTTATTTGCTCTGTTCTCTAAAAGATCTCTTGTCTGAAAAATCTCTTGTCTGAAAAATCTCTTGTCTGAAAAATCTCTT
>JBBSOB010000328.1:0-5095 GCA_038260205.1 Phormidesmidales cyanobacterium | reverse complement strand
TGACCGAAGAAACCGGCATGGATGAAATGCTGATCAACCGCCTCGACTACGACGGCGTTTTTGGCACCGCGCTAAACCGCTTCTGTATCCAGGCAGCCGTTGGGCATCCGCTCACGGTATACGGCTCTGGCAAACAGACCCGCGCCCTGCTAGACATTCGCGATACCGTTCGCTGCGTCGAAATTGCCTGTGAAAACCCGGCTGATGCAGGTGAATTCCGCGTCTTTAACCAGTTTACGGAAATGTTTAGCATTAACGAGCTGGCCACGCTGGTGAAAAAAGCAGGAACCACGCTGGGCCTAGACGTAGAAGTCAAAGGCTTAGATAACCCCCGCGTAGAATCTGAAGAACATTACTTCAACGCTAAGAACACAAAGCTAATTGACCTAGGACTAGAGCCTCACTTGCTCTCAGACTCATTGCTAGACTCTGTGCTCAACACAGCCGTTAAGTACAAGCATCGCGTCGATAAAAAGCAGATTTTGCCGACCGTGAGCTGGCGTCGCTAGGCTAATTACAGATGAAAGGCTAACGGCTACCAAAGGTCAGCTTGTACTCAGAAATTTCTGAACCGCAAGCTGACCTTCCTAGTAACTGTCTGTTACCATCCGTTTGACGAACTGTCCCTTCTGCTGAGTGCAAACGCCGTACACCTCTTACGCTGTTTTTTTACGCCGGTTTTTTTTGCAACGCTACGCTAGTTAAATCTCTTATTCTCACCCGCACCACTCGTGGGCTGAGCGCAGTTTTTGGCCTTTGGCCCTCTTTCCTCTAAGCAGCCCACCCATGCGAATTGCTATTTTTACCGAGACCTTTCTTCCCAAAGTTGACGGAATTGTCACTCGCCTCAAGCACACGGTCGAGCATCTTCAAAACTTTGGCAACGAAGTTTGTATTTTTTGCCCCGAAGGCGGGCTTACAGAGTACAAGGGAGCCACCATTAAAGGGGTCTCTGGTTTCCCGCTGCCGCTCTACCCAGAGCTAAAGCTGGCCTTCCCTCGCCCTTCTATGCGAGAAGCGATTGAAGCTTTCAACCCAGATCTAATCCACGTTGTCAATCCGGCGGTATTGGGCGTTGGCGGCATCTACTACAGCCGCTCGCTCAATATCCCGCTGGTGGCCTCTTATCATACTCATCTACCTAAATATTTAGAACATTACAACCTAGGAATGCTCGAAGGCGTTTTGTGGGAGTTGCTCAAGGCGATGCACAACAAAGCCGCCCTTAATTTGTGTACCTCTACAGCGATGCAAACGGCGCTGATAGAGCACGATATTGAGCGGGTAGAAGTGTGGCAAAAGGGCGTAGACACCGAGATGTTTCGCCCCGATTTGCGCAGTGAGGCAATGCGCGATCGCCTCACCGAAGGCCACCTTGAGGCACCGCTGCTCATTTACATTGGCCGTCTCTCCGCCGAAAAAGAAATTGACCGCATCAAACCCGTTCTAGCCTCTATTCCTGACGCCCGCTTGGCTCTAGTTGGCGACGGCCCCCACCGCGAAGATTTGGAAAAGCACTTTGCAGGCACGCCCACCAACTTTGTAGGCTACCTCGAAGGCGAAGAATTAGGGGCCGCTTACGCCAGTGCAGACGCATTTATCTTCCCCTCACGCACAGAGACGCTGGGCCTGGTGCTGTTAGAGGCGATGGCCGCAGGCTGCCCGGTCGTTGCTGCCGATGCTGGCGGCATTCCGGATATCGTCACCAATGGCGTCAACGGATTTATGTTTGACCCCACGGACGAGCAAGGGGCGATCGCAGCCACTCAAAAGCTGCTAGGAATGAGAGCCGAGCGCGAACTGCTGCGCCAAAATGCCCGTGTCGAGGCCGAACGCTGGGGCTGGGAAGCTGCCACCCGTCAGCTAGAGAGATTTTACGCAGACGTACTCAGCGCAGGAGCAATATCCATTGCCGCATAGTTAGTCAGAGCAGACAATCAAAATAATCAATCAGAGCAGGCAATCAGAATGGTCAACCAGAACATTGAGAAAAACACTCGCTCAAGCGATTTCCTCGCGCCGCAGCGCTAAACCGGGTTGCTTAACAGAAAGCACTATTCATACAGCCGCCTGTACAGCCACTTAATACAGACGCTAAAAGTCAGCTTATAAAAGCACTTATGTACTATATTACCAACGCCAAAAGAATCTACCTATTAAGAGATTGAGAGAAACAACTTTAACCTTATGATGTGAACAATTAAGATTGGTTTATGTTACTGCCATAGATTCGGGGTAGTCCTCAATACTGCTATGTCACAAGATCCTGCTCGCGACCATCACACTGGCTCAGTCATCATCAACGGCGAAAAGTATCCTTTGCCAGCGCAGGTGATCAAAAATATTGAAACCGTAATCAATCTACAGACTGATCAGGAAAGAAGGGTGCCTGCATCAGAGCGGATTTTAAGTAAAATCACAGCTGCCTTTGGCCGCTCTCGTTTTTTATATAGTCAGCTAGCTTTTTTCGCCATTTGGGGACTAGCTAGCCACTTTGCACAGCCCACGCTTGTTCGGTGGGACTTGCCCGTCATGGACTTGCAGAGCCACGGCCTCGATATGGCTGCGCTGCTGATTACCACGGGCGTTTTAGTTCGGCAAACGCAGCAAGACAAAATTGCCGAACGGCGATCGCACCTGATGCTGCAAATCAATTTACTTAACGAGCAAAAAATTGCCAAAGTCATTGAGCTAATTGAAGAGCTACGTAACGACACGCCCGACGTTGCCAATCGCTTCGACTGGGAGGCCAAAATTATGCAACAGGCCACCGATCCCCAGGTAGTGCTAAACATTTTGCAAGAGAACCTAGAGCCTGCCCACCAGCCAGAAGATCCATCCGCTAATCGCACAGTTTCTGATCAAACAGAGTTAGAATCTGACGCTCAGAACGTCTCCCACTCTATGCAATCGGCACCAGCAGGTTCGTCTACAAATAGCGCCGTATCTGCCTCATAAAACTCATAAGACATCGGAGACGACGCCTTTAAGTTATTTTATGCACCTTAGAAATTAGAAAGGAGTGTCCGCTTTGGCACCCGATTTGGATTACGCTGCGTTCTCACCAACCGCCTATGCCGATGCTTTAGCGCGATCGCAATTTATGCATGCAGGCATCCGAGAGCTGTGGTCACCAATCCCCCGGATAGCAGGCCCCGCTTATACGGTACGCTGCGTTCCCGGTGATAATTTAATGCTCCACGCGGCCATTTACAGAGCGCCCGTAGGCAGTATCGTTGTGGTAGAAGCGGGTAGCCATGACTATGCCGTCAGCGGTGGGAATGTTTGTGCGATCGCGCAAAAAAGAGGCATCGCCGGTTTTATAATCGACGGCGTTATTCGAGATATTGCCGAAGTGAGAGCGGCCAAATTCCCAGTTTTTGCTAGAGGCTGTATACCCAAGCCTGGCGTTAAAAAAAGTCTTGGTTCGCTGCAAGTGCCGGTTGTCTGCGGCGATGTTCAGGTATTTCCAAAAGATATTATTGTGGCCGATGAAGAAGGTATTGCGGTGATTCCGGCCGCTGAAAAAGTAGCCGTTTGGGAAATGGCTAAAGATAGAACAGAAAAAGACGCTGCTATCTCTTTGGATGAGTGGGCGCGATCGCATCAAGCCAAAATAGAAAGTCTCCTCGCTCAAAAAGGATTCATCGAACCTAACGATTACTCCGGCAAATAATATAGAAGCGATAGAATAAAAAGGTGAAAGAACAGAAGTAATATTTGATGTTTTTCCATTCTTACTAGCGCGTTAAAAGCAACAATCTGACATAAACAAACTGGGCATTCAATCAAAGTAGCTAAAGCGGCAAGAATTATTACACCCAGCATCCTCATACCTAGCATCCTCATAAAGTAATCTCTGCAATTTATGGCTTGACGAACCTTATAAGCTGAGATAGACTCTCTTCTAATCAGTAGATTTTCATCCCCATGAACGCCCAACCGCTCACTCTACACATCTTCAGCCTCAGCCTTAACGGGCTGCTGCTGCTGCGCGGGCGCGCATAAATACTTTTTACACTTACCCATACTCAAAAGATCGCGCACTCAAAAGATCGCGATCAAAACTCACGCTCAGAACTCGCAGATTCTAGACCTAGACAGTCGCCCCTGTACATCTTTGCTGTGTTTTCTTGCTGACCGTGCCTTCTTTCTGACCGTGCCTTTTTCTGACTGTGCCTTTTTCTGACTGTGCCTTCTTACAGAAACGAATCCTAGGGAAACAAACTCTCGAAAAACTCATGATGTTGCAACAACCTGCTACCAAATACACCGCATTCAAACCCATTCATTTGCCTCAGCGAATCTGGCCTAGCCAGGTCATCACGCAGCCTCCCATCTGGCTTAGCACCGATTTGAGAGATGGCAATCAAGCGCTGATTGAACCTATGAGCATTGCTCGTAAGCTACGTTTGTTTAGAACTTTGGTAGATATCGGATTTAAAGAAATCGAGGTCGGTTTTCCCGCGGCCTCTCAAACAGAGTTCAGCTTTATTCGCCATCTCATAGAACATGATCTGGTTCCAGATGATGTCACGCTTCAGATTCTTACGCCTGCTCGCGAGACTTTGATCCGCCGCAGTTTTGAAGCTTTGCAGGGGGCTAAACAAGCCATTGTTCATGTTTATAACGCCACGGCTCCTACCTTTCGCCGGGTTGTTTTTAATCTAGACAAATCTGGAACCATTCAGCTCGCTACCAAAGCCGTTCAGGTGATTAAGCAGTTAGCGATCGCTCATCCCGAAACCCAATGGCGATTCCAATACTCTCCTGAAGTCTTTACCGCCACCGAACTCCCTTTTGCCAAAGAAATCTGCAACGCCGTGCTGAACGTATGGCAACCAACGGCCGCTGCCAAAGCCATTATCAATCTCCCCGCTAGCGTCGAAGTCGCCACGCCCAATGTCTTCGCCGATCAGGTTGAATGGATGCATCAAAATCTTGATTACAGGGATTCTGTTGTTCTGTGCGTTCATCCTCACAACGACCGGGGCTGTAGCGTGGCCGCCGCCGAACTCGCTCAAATGGCCGGAGCCGAGCGGGTAGAAGGCTGCTTATTTGGCAACGGCGAGCGCACCGGCAATGTCGATCTGGT
>JBBSOB010000327.1:0-5117 GCA_038260205.1 Phormidesmidales cyanobacterium | reverse complement strand
GCCTCTACCGTGTTAGTATGGGGGTGTTTCTAGGGATGTTTGGTCTCTGGTAGCCTGACTTGGTTTAACAAAAGCCCGACAGAAAATATTTTCTGTCGGGCTTTTTTTTGTACTGGGTTAGGTTGACCGGCTGGATTAGTCGCGCACCCTCTGGATGCGCGAGCCAGCGCACCCTCTGGATGCGCTGGCCCCGGCCCCCTGCTAGCTAGGCTTTGCTTCTGGCATCATGCACTTATCAGAGTCACAGCCTGCTGGGCCAGCTTCCTGAAGCTCGCCCGCATCGTGTTCTTCTAGCGCAGTATGGAAATCTTCGGTGGTTCGGCGCGATCGCACTTCACCCAACATTTTCTCATACCGCTCCTTACTAATCGGCTCAAAGGGAAAGCGCGGGAAGGTCTGGGTATCGTCAAAGCGAGCCAGCAGCGCGGCTGAGATGTAACCACGGTCGTCCTTAATCGCCTGGTAGATGGCATCGGCCAGGGGCTCGACCTCATGCTTTCTCATCTCAAGTGTGGCAGAGGTGTTCATGACTAGCAAATTGTGTTCAAGGGTGAAGTGATTAGTTTCAGGCTCCATCACGCACCAGCTATGTTCTTGATTCTTGCGTTTAGTCACTGACACCACTTTCCACTGACGAGGTTGAGAACCCTGGCTGTAGTAATTATCTTTGTGCAGCGCTCTAAGAATGAAGTGAGGCTGAATAGTTTCCTTTGAAAACCTGATTTCCCAACACCTTCTACCAGGATTATACGAAGACGTATTGGCCACCGCTGACGTAACGCTAGTTACCAATACTCCAATCCTTGGGCATATCTCCTCAAGGAATTCAATCATAGCCGTGTCAGTGGTCGAGATTGAAATGGTTGAGTTTGAAATATTGCCATCAGTAGCGAGCAACCCTGCGAAGAATCCAGCTAGGTACTCTTGACTGGAACTGCTGTCAGGTATCGCCTTGAGGCTTGACTTTAAGTTATAGATCCGAGTTTGGTTTAACTCTTCACGCTCAATAACTTTGACGCTGGGTACATCGTCGAAATAGCAGGCTAGCTCTCTTTTCTCGTGGCAGAGGTAGATTTGCCCGGCAAGATTCTTTTTGTGAATATGAACGCTTCCGTCCCCGTACACCATGCCATTTTGGAGGCCTTCTCTATCAAGCAATATGGGCGATCGTTGGCCGTTCGTGACAAGCCTCTGCCCTGGCTTTAGCTCAAGGGTTGTCCTGATCCGTGCCGCTGAATCACCGCCTGACGCTCTGCGAGTGGGAAACCTGTGGCAACCGGTAGCGGTAATAACATGCTCCTTGCCTGTACTGCCCTGTCTAACTACGATGTCGTAAAGATCACGCTCATCCTGCGTTCTGACTACTTCGGCAGGAACCCATCGGCCATTCTTGTTCAGCACCGTGGCGTATTCGCCTGGCTTAAAGTCAGAGAACTGCTTATAGCCCTCTGAGGTCAGAAAGCGAGTATCGCCAGAAAAGCAGTTGTGAGCAGTATAGAACTGCTGCACCTGCATGTAGAAATCGAACTGAGCCAGCGCTGAGAAATTCTCAATCGCGATTTCGTCTGCCCCTGGTAAATTTGCCCAGCTCACCTCCACCGGCAGCTCCACCAGCCACTCAGTACAGCGCGGGTCAAACGGATCGTTCAGCAAGTTGCCGTTCTCATCTTTATCAGATTGAGAGGGAATAACCGAGTAGCCATAGTCGAGGCAAGCCAGCGCGACCGGATCATCTTTGCGGAAAGTGATGCGACGAATAAAGCGCTGAGACTTGGGCGGGTGCCAGCCAGGAGAAGCGCCAGTGAGCAGAGATTTCGTGTTGTGAGATTTGATCGCGCCTTGCCAGTACCAAGAGTCATCGTCATCTGTGCCTTCTACTTTTACGTCATACGAATAATCAGGCACTGATTCAAACTCTACGGAAGCGATCTTGTAAGGATCAAACTTAAATTGTCGCTTTGCCTTTAGCGCTGGGTGCTCAGCTAGCTTGATGCTGTGGGTATTCAGATATTCGCGGGAATTTTTCAGCGACAACATGCGAGAAAAACATAGCGTCCACATTGACTTAACGCCTTGAAAGTTTTCACCTTTGGTGTTGTGACTAATGCTAAAACATAGGCCTACGGCTTCAGCGACTTGCTGCAAACTGCGGATCATATCTTCAGAAGCTAAATCAATGGAGAAAGTATCACGCCTTGCGCACCCGTCACAGTCAATCATGCCCGCGAAAAATGACAGGATTGAATCTTTAGACGATCTACGAATGGCTTCAGGGATTCGCTTGATATTGGCGCTTTTAGAATCTTTATCGAGCCGGTTAAGCTTGAACCAGTCGTAAAGTTGCTTAGAGGCAAAACATAGCTCCATAGCCGATCTAGTTCGCGGGTATTGGATTTCAGCCTTCAATCCAAACAGCTCTGAGCCAATGTTTTGCAATCGCTCAAGCACATCCAACCGACCATGACTAAACCGGATTCTGTGCCTGTCTGGGGACAAGCACCCGTTCCCGAATAAAGCACCAACAAAATAAGCTAGATCCTCAGACATTGCCGCTGGCATTGTAATAGTTTTGGCTACTACGCCCCGACCATGCCCACGCTCAATAAACCTAGAAGCTCTTGAGTATTCATCTGCGTTTACGGATGTGAGCAGGGCTTGTTGCTGCCGCTGGTATTGGCCTAATGAATAATCAACTAGCATTCCTGACTCCATCTCATCAGCTCGTACCCACTGGGTGCCAATAGAGAGTCTGTGATCAGGAGTCATGCGCAACTGCCGCCCATTGCTGAAAGTCACCTTTACCAGCTTGATAGGTGCGTTTGCCACGCCCTCTGATGTATCAATCCCTCCGCGCACGGTGAGCGGAATTCCTTCTGCTTCACCTTGGCCTGGTGTCATGATTTCATCAGCGTAAATCAAGCCTTGGTCGAACACTCTTAGAGCATCCTTGTCGAGGCATCCAGCAGGTTGCACGGTTGTGCAGCGGTTGGGGCGACGGATTTGATGGCGATCGCAATACTCCCAGACGGTCTCGTGGACAACTTGTTTCCAGCTGCTGAGGTAGCTTTTTTCCATCAGCTTGAAGTTTGCGCCTTGCTCGGTGTCGGGCCTGCCAGCTTCCCACCACTTAAGCCAGTCCACTCCAAAAGCTTGCACAAAAAAGTCAAAGAGCCCGGTGAAGCTGACGCCCACGATAGGATCTTCTTCTCTCGACTTCTGATAGCGGGGCTCATCGAACTGATGATTGAGGAGCGCGGCGACAGCGAGAGCACCAGCTTTGAACGCATCCGTTTGGGCTTGGTGGTCGTCTGGGTTTAGTCTGTTTAGGTGGATTTCAGCGAGGTTACAGTGAAAATCAGAGCCCACTATCTCGCCGCAATTTCCGCTGTGGACGGTAGGTAGGTCGAAGCTGTGAGTCGTTGGGACGCTGAAGCAATAAACATCTTCAACGCGATCGCTCGGCTCCACTGATGAGACAAGAACTGAGCGGTTCTTTTTGTAAGCGCCGCGCTTAACTCGCTCAGGTCGTAACCACTCGAACAGCGCCAGCGGGTTGCTTACGGTTAAGCGGTAGGCTGTTTGGCAATTGTACAGAGATGAACCGCCGTGCCCGTCATGGTTTGGCATCAGCTTGGTTTGCTCTTGGTGACTGATGGCTATTGAGGAGTAGACACCAAATGTTCTCAACATCGCCTGCATATCCTGCAAGAAGCTCCTGTGGATGCTAGTGATTTGGACACACCACCCTTTCGGGGTGATTGACTCAGTTCCATCTGATTCGAGATAGCCATTAAGGAAGGCAAGTTTTGTTTCTTTATCGCCCTGCAAGACGTAAGCCGGAATTTCAGTCTTTGGCAGCAAAGGTCGCTCACTAAAATAGGCTACACGCCGCTCCTGTGTTTTGGTGCTTGCTGGCTTGAATTTAGCTCCAACTGCTACTAGCGCTTTCTCATGATCGTATTTTGGATGATACAGGTAGAGCTTTGATTGCTGACGGTTTGCGCCATGCCAAGTGCCGTCAGCAATCAACCAAGCATCAAGATAAGCATTCTCCGGAGAGTGAACACCGCCACTCACGCCTACAGGATCGGAGGCTTTCAACTCTTGTCCTGGTGCTAAATCTTTTGCATTGACCTTATCGCCGCTAGCTAACACAAAGTCGTGATATGGAGTGACCTGATATTGGGAACCATCCGATAGCGTTACCTGTAGCAAAGACTGTGCAGAGCCTGTCTTTCTAGCCTTGGCATTAACCCACTGGCCGTCCCCATCTTTGATAGGAACGACTCGGCCAGACTCGGCTAGATCCTTGATCCTCAGCAAGCCCATGTTCTTGACTGGAATCAGAGTGTCACCAGCTAAGCAAGGATTTAGACCGTAGCGCTGCATCCGACGAGCCACAGCGAAAAGGCTATAGTCTTCCCCAGCATCAGAGGCTAGATTTTTAAGCAATGCGATCGCCCGTTCTTTTTGGCCAAGGTCTAACAGGTTGAGGAACGTTCGCCGATGCTTCTCGGTTTTGAGTATGTCGGCATTGCTGCGAGCAATTGCCTCACCCGCCCACTGAATAGCCCCTTCGCCTGAGTAGAACTGTTTAGCCACCGCCGCCCGCACATCCTCACGACCGGGCTTCTGGTGAAACACTCTCGTATGGTTAGCCATTCGGAGCGCGTCCCGTTTGGGGTCGATGCGCCAATCTCCGTTTTCGTCTTGTTGCCACAAGTCATCTTTTGCGCCGAGTGCGTGGGGGTCATCGGAGGAGAACTGTCGCATCCCAGCACTGCGCCGGACGTTACCGGCTACGACAACGACAGCCGCCTCATCAATGAGCAGGCAGCATTCAATCGAGTTGAGCTGACGACCGATAGCCGCATTCAAAATTTTGACGCAGCGCTCGTACAACTCAGGTAGCTTTACCGGATTGGCCATGCCGCCAAATCCCTTAAGCCGCTCCCCTGTCGGACGGATATCGCTCAGGTCAACAATCGCCTCCACTTCGCCATTAAAGCGCTCATCGGTCGAAAGCTCTAGCAGAGTTTGGTAAGACTTCACCCAGCCCTGGCGGCTGTCGCCAGCGATAATTTCGACGCGGTTATTGGTCTTATCTATCTTAATTT
>JBBSOB010000326.1:0-5117 GCA_038260205.1 Phormidesmidales cyanobacterium | reverse complement strand
CTCCCCTTATTTGAGAAACCGCAGGCTGTGAACCCAGCGGCAGCCCGTTCGCGGTTGCTCACCCTGGCATCCTAATACAGATAAATACCCTTATCTGTATTAGACTAAAAGTTACACTACAAATATAAAGGGAACGGAGGTACGCTACTATAGTCCTTAGCTAGTAGGCGTTCTGGTGGGTTTTACTGGAGCAGTCAGCGGTCTGCTATTCAAGGTGGCAGCACCGCAGGGCGGTAAACGGCAGCGGCATGTGCGATGGCAGCAAAAGACCGATTCCATAGCGCGGTCAAGGCGGCGCTACAAAAGGATCAATGGCTCGTGACCGATGACCCGTTACGGTTAGATGTGGGCGGTACGAAGTTTGAGATTGACCTGGGCGCGGAGCAACTGCTAGCCGCTGAGCGTGGAACTGAAAAGATAGCGGTCGAAGTCAAGTCTTTCTTAAGCGATTCACCGTTAACTGACTACCATGCTGCGTTGGGGCAGTTCCTGAACTATCGGCTGGCTTTAGAAGTGGGTGACCCTGCTCGCACCCTATACCTGGCCGTGCCAGTAGTGGCCTACGAAGCTTTCTTCAGACGTGAGTTTGCTCAGATGTCGGTAGAGCGCTATCAGATCAAGCAGATTGTCTATGACCCGATTAAAGAGGTGATTGTGCAGTGGCTTCCATAGAAACCTACCGAGACATCATTCAGTCCTTGCTGACTGAGTACGCGGCGACACCTATCTCTAACGGAGAGATTGATTGCTACACCGTTTTCGATCAAAAGCAGGACCACTACCAAGTGATGAACGTTGGCTGGGATGGTCACCGGCGGGTGCATGGTTGCGTTCTGCATTTAGCTATCAAAGGTGGAAAGATTTGGATTGAGCAAAACATGACGGAGATGAGAGTCGCTCAAGCCTTGACAGAGAAAGGTGTAGGCAAAACAGAGATTGTGCTGGGCTTTCAGGCTCCCGAGATGAGGCCATACACAGAGTATGCAGCGGTCTAGGTCTGAGCCTGCAAAAGTGGTTTGTGGTAGCAATTAAGTGCTGGTGAAAAGATGCCTCGTCGGATTAACAAAAAGTGCGTGGAATGCGCTCAGCTCAGTGCAGCTAAAGCTCAGCAGCTGCATGGCAAGGAAGGCGATGGCTGCTGGAACGAAAAGCGCTGCCGTCGTCGGCGATCCCACTACCGCAACCGCCATGAGCTGAATGAAAAAAGGCGATCGCTCTACCGGCAGCAAGCTGCTGCTGGTGAACCTGCCGGTGACCAAGTCGAGACGGTATCGCTCTCGGTCGCTGAAGAGTCAGCACCTTACGCCAACCTCTACATCTGGCGGGAGAAGCGCAAGGACGCGCCGATTCATGCCATTGGGGTATCTGTGTTTGACAAGGGTTCCAAGGTACTGGAAGTTGTACCGATCCACTGTGCGGGCTATCGCAAGCGGCAGCTAGAGCAGTATGTCCAGAAGAAGGTCATACCCTATCTGAACGCGCGGTATGGCATTACCTTCTTCGCTGATGAGATTCGACTGGAGCCGATTGAGTGTCCGATTGTAGGCTGTCCGTGGGGCGACCGCTTGGAGGTGGGCAATGGTTAACGTACGCCAGCTAGAGCTGAATCTGGAAGCGGCTTTTGATGAAGCTTCTGATGTACCTGAGGAGGCTGACGTGCTGAGCCTTTGGGCACAGTTTAAGGATGAGTTAGCGGGACTGCCGCAGCAGGAGCGTTTGAGGGTAGCAGGCGATATTCTGGTGAAGCTGGCGGGGCTGTGCGAGGCTAAGGCCGATGTGCTTTGGGAAGATTGGCAGGATGCGCACAATGCTGAGGGGCCAGTGATGGAGGAAGGCTGGCTTCAGGGATTCACCCGCCAAACGCAGGAGCTAGACTTTTCAGAACTGGTGCAGCGCTCTTACCATTCGGGTGATCGTCCGAATGAGAACAAGGCCGACGAGGATTCCGTCGCAGGCGATGTCGCAAAGCTGTCGGTCTTGGATATGGTTGACGCGCTAGAGGACGCCGAACTAAAAAGCCAGGCATTGGCCGTCTCTCACGCTGAGAATGTATCAGACTGGGTGAGGGCTCTATCGACTAAGCAAACGGGAGCGCCGCAGCGGTTAGTGGATATGCAGGCTCAGCTCAAGATGCCGCTGATTGAGGTGTGGATCGCGGCGTTGCTAGGCGGGTTTCCGATGGAGCAGCGGGGCAGCTTTTACCAGACACAAGAAGTCTGGGTTAGCAAGTGTAGGTAAGGACTGGCTATGGAGTATCAGCTAAACAAGTGGAAGCGTCAGGACTGGCACAAAGAAACCAGACATTATTCCTGCGAGGTCAGGCAAAACCTTTTTGGGCAGTGGGTGGTGCTACGCAGGTGGGGACGGGTGAGTGCTTTGAAAGGTCAGAGCTCGGAGTATCCCTGCGGTAGCTACGAAGAAGGTGTGGAGGTTTTTGAGGCGGTTGAGAAGCGGCGGGCAAAGCGGGGCTATAGTACTTGGTGAATAAGGCTGCGATGCGTCAATATGATCTATCGCTCTGCTGATAGATGAGCTTTCGGCTCACCTGATGCCTGTCTGCCAGGTGGCGGACGGGTTGCGAGCGTGAAAGCATTTGGAGGCCGATGTCTTGGTGAATGTCCGGGGATAGGATAGCAGCGACGGAGAAGGCTAGACTCATACGGAGGTGATCGCACAAAGCGGTGGAATGACGATATGACTTGAGACGACTTCCTCGTTCTAAAGTGTCACCCGGTCTTTAACCACGCCCTTAAAATCAGCCTGCTGGTAACAACTTGACAGGTTCACTGGAAGAGTTGTCTGAATTTGAAGCTGAGGCCCTTCTACTCAATGAGCTGAAGCAGCTAGGAATATAGATTTACTTTTATTGAAGCGTTATTTGAGATAGCGAGTTGCAGTTTTCTGTAAGATGCTTGGTTCAAATGGACGGTTGGCTTTGTCTAAGTCCGTAATCACTAGGCAATAAGCTTCTTCTATTGTGTGTTTCAGATGGACAAACAAGTCTATCTTTTCGACAAACCACCGTTCACATAGGAGCCAATTATGGCAGTATCAGGATCAGTTGCAGGACAAGGCGATATAGAGTTTTTTGAATTGAATCTACTGGGTGGCATCGACTACGCAGCGGCGGCATTGGGCGCAACTAATAGCGGAGGAAGCTTAGGAGATCCGATGATCGCTCTTTATGACAATCAAGGCAATATGCTTGCTTTTCAAGATGATTCCTGGGCTTTAGGCGGACTCGACCCTTTAATGCAGTTTAGAGTCTCTACAAGCGGCACTTACTGGTTAGGGGTTGCTGACGCTACAGGCGGAAACGGTGGCAGCTTTACAGTATCGGTCAATCATGCTGGTATACCTCATCTTCCCGGTGGTGGTTAAAGGCCGCCGTGGTAAGCCTAGAAAGCATGGCTTGTTTTCTAAAATGGCTCGGGTACGGCTGACTAATTAGTGATCGCCGCACTCAGAAAATATAACGTGATTGCTTTACCTTGCGGGCGTATCAACGTGCGCCCGTTTTCCATTCTTGTCCGCTATAGAGATCTACCTGAAATGTTAGAAACGCTATGTCAACCCTCTACCACTACTCAAGAGGAGCCTATGCTACCGCGCTTGTTAGCATACGATATGCTTCCTCAGTTGTTAAGAGAGCAAATAATAGACCGGGCTATTGAGCCAATAACTTGCTCCGCTGACGAAACAACAGAAGCCGTTCAAAGATTTTTTGAGCAGCAAGGAATTTATCAAGACTCCGCTTATGCCATCTGGCTGAAGCGCTACAGCATGGCACCGACACAGCTTGAATTTGCAGCAACTCGACCTTTGCGAATCGAGAAGTTCAAAACTCAAATGTGGCAACATCATATAAATAGCTACTTTCTACAACGCAAAGATCGGCTTGATCGCATCATCTATTCTTGTGTGCGTGTTAAAGACGGAAGTCTTGCCAACGAACTGTACTATCGCCTTCGCGAAGGCGAGCAAGTTTTTTCTGAGCTAGCGCGAGATTATTCTGAGGGGCCGGAAGCGCTTACCGGAGGTGTTATTGGCCCAACAGAATTAGGATGCCTGCCACAACCCTTAGCTCAAATCTTGCGTGCGAGCCAAGCAAGACAACTAAGAGGCCCCATCCCCTTCGCAACCTGTTTCTTGATTCTGCGCGTGGAGAAGATGATTCCTGCTCAGCTCGATGAATCTATGCGAAATCAACTGATAGGTGAGCTATTTGAAGCTTGGTTACAACAACAAACGAATATGCCAAACGGGTAAGAGTAATCGCAATCAGCTGACTGATCGGTACAAAGCTGAACAAACGGCGCACACGTAGGCTATAGGGCAGATTCACTTGCAGTCTTGACTCATCACGAGTCGTCCATCCGGAAGTCGATAGATATTCTCTGGTTCTTGAAAACTAACGCTTTGACCGAAATTGTCAGGATTGAGTCGCCAAGGTGGAGCGCATCGGCCTCACGGCGACCTGCCCTCATCCTGCTCGTGCTCAAGTCGCCTGGAATAAGACTTCTAGTTCCTCTAGTCCTTTTGTGAACCGCTCTCTGCGCTCACTAAGAGACACAAATTCTGCCATTCTGGATCGCGGACTGAGAAAGTTGCCCACTTCATCCACCGCTCGGCAAAACCTCTGTGCCGCTTCAAATTCGCCGAAGCCCAGGGTCGGGTGTTAAATGTCAAGGGCATAGCAGTGACGTGACAGCGGCGAGACGTGGGATGAATGGCAGTGAGGACAGTCCATGAGGCAGAGGGAGGGCATAACCGATCGCCAGCTAGCATACCAGCCAAGATGCCGACATTCTAGTTTGGCTACTCAGGGCTGACAGTTTCGCCTGCTTAGCTTTTGAATAAGTTTGCGGCGTGGTTGACAATACGTTTTGATCATAACTTGAGTGTTGTGCTCTGACGGTAGAAAAATAAGTGAGGCGTTATCTAGCGAATCATGCAGGCACCCCCTTATTCTGCTTATCAAACAGTTTGGCAAACACCTGAGACGAGGATTCGCCTTGTTCAAGACAGTCATGAGCAAAGAGAATTAGCTTTTCTATCAGCACTTGCGATTGCTGGCGACAGACCTGCCCGATGGATTGTGTGAGCTGGGTAGGGCG
>JBBSOB010000325.1:0-5127 GCA_038260205.1 Phormidesmidales cyanobacterium | reverse complement strand
TGGGCGGATACTGATGATAAGTTAAGCGATTTAACCTACCCGTGATTCCTACCGGTTGTTCCACTCATTAGCCGCATCGGTAACGGCTTGATCCACTGTTTTCGTTCCTAGCATAGAAGCCTGCAAATTGTTGTAGATAATCTTTTGCAACTCTTTGACATCTTCCATCGCTGGAATAAGCACTTCTGCGTCGCCTAGCTGAGCAGCACTCACCGAGCGAGCGACGTCTACGGGTGAGGCCGAAGCAGACACTTCGCTAAAGTAACTATCGCTAGCGGCCTTAACGGTAGAAGGCAAAACGTTGGCGGCTTTGGCAAACTCAAGCTGGTTTTTGTCGTTGGTGACATAGGTGGCAAAGGCGATCGCAGCCTCCGGGGCATCGGTGGACTGTGGAATGACCAAATCCATCGCGGCTACGTTTTTTTTGCCGGTGCTTCCCGTAATTTGAGGCGCACTTTTAGTGACTTCTGCAATCGTAGGTGCGTTTTGGGCGATGCTGTCTAGCTTTTCTGCGCCCGAAGCTAGAATGGCCGTTTGCCCAGATTCGTATAGCTGAATAGCCTGCGCATGTCCCTGGGTCAGCACTTCTTGAGGCAGCAGTTCTTGCTGGTACAAATCAGTCCAGTACTGGAACACTTTTTTCCCTTCTGGGGTATTAAAAGCGGCCTTGCCCGACTTATCTACTAGCGGGACGCCCATCTGCACAAAAGACTGAAGTACGTCGGCGGCATCCTCAGGTACAAAGCTGATGAAGAATGCGTACTTGCCCGTCTTCTCTTTGACTTGTTTCGCAGCTTTAGCGAGCGCTTCAAAGGTAGTGGGCGGCTCGCTAATGCCTGCCTCTTTCAGCAGCTCAGTATTGTACAGGGTCACTCTGGTGGTGAGATACCAGGGAAATCCAAAGCTTTTGCCGTTGAGCTGGGTGGCCTGCCAAATGCCGGACAAATAGGTGGCTTTTTCTGCTTCGGTAAGCTTGTCGTCTAGCGGTAGCCAAGCGCCTTTAGTCGCTAGCTGCGAGGCGAAGTCGGGGTTGAGGTTAACGACATCGGGCGCATTGTTGGCCGAAACCGCCGCGAGAATTTTTTTCTCCATGTCTGCCCAGGGCACATCGAGCCAGTTGACCGTGATGTTTGGGTTTTCGGTTTCGAAGCTGGCAATCAGGGTATTGAAATAGTCGTCGTAGTCGGGGGAGAGCTGCATCGTCCAGAACTCGACTTCGGTTTTGCCAGCGTTATCAGACGAGGTGGCCGTGTCTTTGGCGGTGCCACAGCTAATTAGCCAGCTAGAGAACAGACCGATGAGGGCAAAGGTCAAAAACCGTTTCCAATGGCGGATAAAGAACATAGTTAGGGGCTTGTATTAACAGCAGTCGTGATGGCTTATGACTTTACAGCACTAACCGATAGTTTTGGGATCGGGGAGACAGATCGTTAAAGAGCGATCGCCTCACTAGGATCGCCTGATCACCGTTATCCGAAGAAGGGCTGTCCGAAAAAGGGCTGTCCGAAGAAGGGCTGTCCGTGGAAGGACGCGCTTATCAATACTGTTTGTTACATCGTTGGGCTGGGCAAACTGCATTGTCCAGCGCATTTTCGTAAGTACTGTCGCAACTTGAAGATGCTTTTATCTGAGCTTGATGTTTGTGGATATGTATATTCTCGTAGTTTGAAGCATTGGTTACGAGCTGCGATCGCCCCATCTAAGGGCACCCACTATATTAATTTCCATATTAATTTGGATGATTTGAATTAATTTGGCTCGCTAGGCGCTCAATGGATTGTGCTCATTGGCCGTGACCTTTTAGAAATATTTTAGCTCACACAAAACGGCGAAAACTGTCATCTAGCAGGTGCTTTAAAGCGCGCGTTAGTTAGCAAATAGAAGCCCGATTTACCAGGGGAAAAGTACTTAAGTTCATGCGGATTAAATGTATTTTCTGTGTTGAGATTTGGGCAGTCTAGAGTTCAAATCCGGACGTTAATACTCAGTCGTTAATACTCAGTCGTTATTACTTAGTCGTTATATAAGCGGGCGATCGCAATTGTGAATAGGCTCAAGTCTTTATTTTCTAAAAAGTCGCCAGGCGTTGGTATTGAGCTAACCCCTGAGCGAATCAACATTGTCCGTCTCCAAAAGCAGGGACAAAAGCTCAAGTTGCAGACCCTAGCCACGGCTGAAATTCCTGAAGGGGTGTTTGAGGAAGGGCAAATTGTGGATAGCCCGACCATGGCTGAGATCATTCAATCAACGTTAGCCGAGAGCAACATTAAGGCAACTCAGGCGACAGCGGCAGTGCCAGGACGAGCGGTGACCCGCGTCATTCCGGTGCCCGCCGAACTAGACGATGCCGAGCTACGCGAAATGGTACTCAACCAGGAGGCCAGTCTGTATTTGCCCTTCCCTCGCGACGAGGCCGATGTGGACTACCAAAAGCTCGGTTTTTTTGTCGATGACGATGGCATTGAGAAAGTTCAGGTCCTATTGGTCGCCGTCAAAAAAGATATTACCGATAGCTACGCCGAAACCTTTGCCCAAGCGGGTCTGAACCTGAGCGTGTTAGAAACCAGCAGCTTTGCTTTAATTCGCACCATTCGCGAGCAACTGCGGCAGTTTACCTCCCAAGAAGCAGCGGCGATCGTGGATATTCAATATGAAAGCACTGAAATTTCGATTGTAGTCGATGGCATTCCTCACTTTTCGAGAACGGTGCCGCTAGGAACCTCACAGATTCAAAATGCGCTGAGCCGGGCCATGAACCTGCCGTCTTCGCGCAATGCCGACTTGCTTCAGGGAATGTCGGTGCCAGCGGGGTCAGCAGGGTCGATGGCGAGTGGGCCTAAGGGCGGAATGAACCCAGGAACAGCGGCCATCCTGCGCGTGCTCAGCGATTTGTCTGACGAGCTGCGGCGTTCGATTGATTTTTACTTGAATCAGGGAGAAAACATGGAAGTAGCTCAGCTTTTGTTAGCCGGGCCGGGGAGCGCCATCGGCAACCTAGATGAGTTTTTCTCTCAGCGATTAGGGTTGCCTGCTAGCTCGATTGATCCGGTGGAAGCGCTAGCAATTGAGACGGATGAAGAGCTTTCTCCGGCGCAGCGCTCAGGGCTAGCAACGGTAATCGGTTTGGGATTAAGGGAGATTTGAGACATGTACGGCATTGATATTAACTTTCTTAATGATCGCAAAGACCGTCCGGTGGAGGCAATTGTGCCCTCTGCGAAAGGTCGTTCAGCGCCCAGTGCGACTAAGCTGCCTTTGCTCATTGGATTGGGAGTGGCGATCGCAGCTTTAGCGGGCGTCGGTGGCTACTGGGCAATTTTGCAAAGCCAGCAAAAAGGACTCATGGCCCAACAAGCCGACCTAGACTCACGACTCACTGAACTTCAGCAAAAACTAGCCCAAGCCGATACCGTTCGCCAGCAAGCAGAGGCGATTGACTCAGAAATTACCGCCTTAGCGGGCGTGTTTGAACGCATTCGTCCCTGGTCGGCGATCGTTCGAGACGTGCAGGGTAGAACCCCTAGCCGGACGCAAATTTCTCAGCTAACGCAAACCTCACCGGCTGAAGGCGTGACGACCCCAGCCGCCGCCGCTACCACCCCGCCCGCCACGCCTGCTACGCCCGCAACGACAGAGGCTCCGGCCTTTTCTGCGGCAGGTGGGTTAGAGCTATCGGGCAACGCCTGCTCATTCGATGACGTTAACGACTTCATGCTAACGCTGAAGAATTCTCCTTTCTTAGAAAGCAAGTCAGTTGAAATTACTAAAGCCGATTTAGGTGAGATTGTGCCGGGTCGCTGTCCGGGCGATCCAGATACCGGCAAACCCTTAGCGCTAGTGAGCTACACCATTGCTAGCAACATTAAAAGTATTCCGGCAACGGAATTGCTCGATGAGTTGAACCGTCAGCAAGAATCTACCGGACTTGCTGCTAGAATCCGCGCCCTTCAAGAAACAGGAGCACTTAAATAATGGTTGCCACTGGAGATTTTATTCCGTCAAACGACGCTGACTTTATCGACGAACCCCTTAACCCGGTGGTGTTTGGCATTGAGCTATCGCCTCAGATTCTGGGAGCCATCATTGCAATTTTGGGTCTAGCAGGCGTAGGTTACCTGTTCGTTAAGTTGGTTCAGCCTGTAGCGGCAACCAATGCGACGTTGCGCACAGACATTGCGACCAAAGAAGGTCAGCTACTTTCTCAGGCTCAGCAACTGCAAAATATTGCCAAGCTGGAAGCTGAGCTAGACGCCGCCATGCAGAGACGGCGACAAGTTTACTCACTCTTTGCCAACGAAAAGACGATGGACACGCTGCTGCTAGACGTTAACCAGCGAATTGAAAGCAGCAATGCTTCTTTAGGCGGCGTTCGTAGCCAGGTCATCAGCCGAGGCATTCCGGCCATTTTGGTAGATGCTCAGCTGCGATCGTTTACCCCAGGCGAAAAAGCGGTCGTGGAAGATGGCTCTTTGGGCCAAGGGGTAAATGGCAAATTGCGTAGAGAAACCTATTCGGTGGAGTTTTCTGGAGACTTTGCTCAAACCCAGTCCATTTTGCGCAATCTAGAACGACTAGAGCCGCTGCTGATGGTGCGCGATTTCAAAATTCAGAGCGGTGAGGTGGTTCCAGAAACCGTAATTGGTGCAGGCGGTCAGGTGGTGATTCAGCCCAAAACGCCGATCACGACTTCGTTTTCGATAGATGCGCTGATGCCAACGGCTGATGCCGATGTGCCGCCTAATATATCTGCGCCGGCTGAATCCGCTGCGCCAGCGGAAGGGGAGGCGGCGGCACCGGCTGAGGGAGAGGCTGTAGAAGGTGAATAACTAGCTTTTCTATGACCTTAACTCTCAATCTTTGTTCCAGTCTTTTTGCTTTTTTCCCTAGTTTGTCCTCAAGGAGTGATCTGTGAACCGTCATCTTAATTTTAGAAACCTGATGATTGGCGGTGCCTTAGCCGCTGTCACTGGCCCTCTCGCTATGGCTTCATCTGCTAGTGCCAAAACCGTCGTGGAAGGTGTGAACCTAAGAAAAACGCGGGCAGGGCTGTCTCTAACGCTCAAAACGTCTGGAGATACGCCTCAAGTGGTAACGGCTCGCTCTGGCGAAACTTTGCAAGCCGATATT
>JBBSOB010000324.1:0-5148 GCA_038260205.1 Phormidesmidales cyanobacterium | reverse complement strand
TCAAAGTCCTTATCCTCTCGCAGCGCCGCTATCTTCTTCGCACCGTTCTTTCCTGCCCCCACCGCCCGCTCCAAAATCCGCTCCGCCAGCACCGTCCGCGATTCCCTATCCAGCCCGCGAAGCTGATAGCAACTACCCCGAATCACCTCCTTCAGCCACGCCTCATCCCCCCGCGACCCCAGCACCACCTTCGTCTGCCCACCCACCAGCGCCTGCAAAAACGCCTCAATCTCATCCCGCTCCGCCTCGGGCAGCGTATTCATAATCGCCAAACTTTGCCCCGTCACAGACTCCAAATTATCCAGCACCAGCGCATAGGGCTTCGCCTTCAACACCGTTGCCAGCTTCTGCCGCTGCGCCTTTATCCCCATCGCCTGAAACTGCGCAAACTCAAACTTGCCATACACCCGCTTCCCAATCGCCTGCAAAATCTGTTGCAGCGTATGCGCCTTCTCGTCGTAGCCAAAATAAAACACCTCCGCCACAAAATCCGTCTTCTGCCACCAATCGCGCAAATAGTTCAGCAGCGTCGTCTTCCCCGTCCCGCCCATCCCCCGCAGCAACAGCACATTGCGCCGCAGCAACGCCTTCTCAATCTTCAATATCTCCAGGTCGCGCCCCACAAACCCAAACATCGGCTCCGCAAACGCATACCGCCCATCCGCCGCCTCAAAGTGCGCCTCTTCCTCCTCCGCCGTAAACGCCCGCAGATTCAAATCCACTTCGCCATTCGCATACACCACCGGCAGCAGCCAATCCTCCAGCCGAATCTCCCGATTAAAATACGCCCGCCGCTCCTTCCGCGCATGTAGCTCATAACGCCCCCGCTGAATCGCCCGCGCCACATCCCCTTTTTCAAACAACTGCTGATACAGCGTCTCCATCAAAATCCGCGCCGCGCTCACCGTCACGCTATAGCCCATCGCCACCACCACCTGCATCCCCGCCGCCATTAACCGACTCCCCAAGCTAGTCTCCGCCACCGCAATCTGCTCACCTAGCAATACTTCCGTGCTCTCTCCCTCGTCCCCCTTTGCTTTCTCACCGTCGGCAGCTGAGCGTAGCCGAAGCTGCTTCCCCGACTGGCAAGCATTTAGCAAACAAACCGGAATCCGCTTCCCATTCAGCAGTCCCGCCAGCTCGCTCGCCTCCACCAAATCCATCTCCCCCTGCGCCTCACCCTCAAAACTCAAAAACGCCCGCATCCCCTCAAACGGCTTCAGGTCATCGCGGTCATAGCGCCGCGTATCCACCAGCCGATAAGTCAATCCCTGCGCCTGCGCCTGCTCATTTATCTGCGATAGCTGTTCATAGCTCGCCAGGCAGCCATGCATATCAAAATGCACAATGTGATAGAAGCCCTCCCCCTTCTCCGCAAGCTGTTTCACCAGCGCCTCATAAGTCCCAGGTCGCAAAATATCCACCTTCACCCGCAGATTGCTCTGACCCACCGCTTCCACCAAAGGCCGCAAAATTGTCCGGTAGCCCACGTCATTTTCCTCATCGGGCCGCGCCACCACCACCAGCAAATTCACCACCGCCGACGCATTCACCCGCGTACTTTCCACCTGATTTTGTCGCCGCACCATCACACCATCCACCGCCAGCGGCCGATTCGCCAGCCCGTCCGCCCCCGTCGGCTCCCGCAGCGCCTCCCAATGCAAAGCCTGAAACGCAGGCGATCCCTCTATTTCTATTTGCAGTTCGCTCAAGTTCTGCTTAGCCTGCTCGTACTGCCCGCGAGCCTTCCCATCCCCACCGCCAAACACCTGCTCAAACAGCGATTCCCCATAGTCAAGAATGCTTGCCTGCGCCCGACTCGCCATCACCTCATCCAGATGAGGCCGCTCCAGCCACCGCTCAAAATACCACTCCAGTTCCTGCTCCTGCTGCTCACTAAACGGGTCTACCACCGTAATTGGATAGCGACCGCCACCGCTAGAGACTAGATCAGCCGTAAAGCCATGACTCGACGCATCTGGTGAACTAGTTTCACGAATAGTAATTGTTTGCATAGTGGCGAAAACAGGAGGAACAAAGCCCCTAGACCTACGAAGTCTACGAAGCTGCCCTCATACTGGCACAAACAAATCTTGATAGGTATTAAGCCTTTGCAGAGGCTGTAAAGAATACGTCAGACGTGCGGGTTCTGTCGATTTCAGTTGCCTTATATAAGATAGAGAAGACATTAGAGAGCGTTTATCAGAATTAGCTCCTCATAGTTAGATATCTGATCTAACCTAAGGTCTAGTAAAACAACGTTCTAGGAAGTAACGCCCAATGGCAGATGAGTTTCAATCAAAGGGTGATTCGCTCGATCGAGACAGCATGACGCTGGCACAGCATGTGCTTCAGGAGGTCGATAGCTTAGGCGATGATGCTCAAGACATTAGCGCTTTGATGAATCGGGTGGCTTTTGCAGGCAAGCTGGTGTCGCGCCGACTCACTCGCGCGGGCCTAGTCGAAGATGCGATGGGCTTTACCGGCAAAAAGAATATTCAGGGCGAGTCTGTCAAAAGGATGGACGAGTACGCCAATGACGTATTCATTTCTGTGTTTAAGCGCAGCGGATTGGTCTGTCAGCTAGTTTCTGAGGAAATGGATGAGATTTACCACATTCCCGAAAACTGTCCGATTGGCGGCTACACCCTCTTATACGATCCGATTGACGGCTCTTCTAATGTAGACATTAACCTCAACGTCGGCTCTATTTTCTCGGTGCGTCGCCGTCAGGGTAGTCAGGTAGATAGCACGGGTTCTGACTTGCTGACGCCAGGTCACAATCAAATGGCGGCGGGCTACATTCTGTATGGGCCAAGTACGGTTTTTGTCTACTCCATTGGTAAGGGCGTTCATGCCTTTACGCTCGATCCCAGCTTGGGCGAGTTCATTTTAGCTGCCGAGAATATTCAAATTCCGGCTCACGGGGCTAACTACAGTGCCAACGAAGGCAACGTGTGGCAGTGGGACGAGCATTTTCGCGACTACATTCGCTACGTTCACCGGCACGAGGGCTACTCGGGGCGCTACAGCGGCGCGTTGGTGGGAGACTTTCACCGCATTTTGATGCAGGGCGGCGTGTTTTTATATCCTGGGACGCAGAAGAATCCCCAAGGGAAGCTGCGACTGATGTATGAGTCTGCGCCTTTGGCGTTTTTGGCGGCACAGGCAGATGGTCGGGCAACCACGGGGGATCAAGATGTGCTGGACGTGCAGCCGGATGGGATTCATATGCGATCGCCCCTCATCATCGGCAGCAAAGAAGACGTGGCCCTAGTCGAGTCCTTCATTCAAGATCGAAAAATGGAGCGATCGCCTGTCTCCACAGGAATCGCCGCCAGTTAGTGCGCCTATGATAAATAGGATATGCAGATTGATTTAAGAAAATTGTCTGCTAAAACGATAGGTAGGCCACAAAATAAGTTTATGCATTTAGGTAGCGTAATGGTAGATAACGCTGCCTGTTTCCCCTAAACGCCTACCCGCTTCCCACGACCAGTTCCCATACCAGTCTTATTCGTCAATATTCCTATGGTTTCTCTTCTAGAAAATCCGCTCCGCGTTGGGCTACAAAAAGACCGTATTCCCGCGCCGCAGATTCTCGTCATCTTCGGCGCATCGGGCGATCTAACCCAGCGAAAGCTAGTGCCCGCGCTCTATCAAATGCGTCAGGAAAGAAGACTGCCGCCAGAAATTACAATTGTCGGGGTGGCCCGGCGAGACTGGAGCCACGACTTCTTTCGCGAGCACATGCGCGAGGGCGTCGAAGAATATGGCGGCGGCATTGGCAGTCAAAAAGACTGGGATAAATTTGCCGAAGGACTGTTCTACTCTCCCGGCAACATCGACACGCCCGAAGACTACCAAACGCTCAAAGATTTTCTCGCAGAGATAGATCAAAAAAGAGGCACTCAAGGCAACCGAGTGTTTTATCTATCGGTTGCGCCGCGCTTTTTTGCAGAGGCCGCTCAGCAGCTTGGCAAGGCCGGTATGCTGGCCGAACCCAGCAAGCAAAGGCTCGTAATCGAGAAGCCTTTCGGCCGAGATTTAGCCTCGGCGCAGTCGCTAAACTACAAGGTGCGAAACGTCTGCGCCGAAGAGCAGATCTACCGAATCGATCATTACTTAGGGAAAGAAACCGTTCAGAACCTGCTGGTATTCCGGTTTGCAAACGCCATTTTTGAGCCGCTGTGGAACCGCCAGTTCGTAGACCATGTGCAAATTACCGTGGCCGAAACGGTCGGGTTAGAAGGCCGAGCGGGCTACTACGAAACAGCGGGTGCCATTCGCGATATGGTGCAAAACCACCTGATGCAGCTCTTCTGTCTAACGGCGATGGAAACGCCCAACTCACTGGACGCCGCCAGCATCCGCAACGAAAAAGTAAAGGTGTTGCAGGCCACGCGGCTAGCCAATGAAATTGATCTATCCGAAAGCGCAATTCGCGGCCAATATTCCGCTGGCTGGATGAAAGGCAAAGAAGTGCCCGGCTATTTAGACGATGGAGACGTGCCCGAAGACTCCACCAACAACACCTTTGCCGCCCTATCGCTGCGAGTCGATAACTGGCGCTGGCAGGGCGTGCCGTTCTACCTGCGCACTGGCAAACGACTCCCCAAGAAAGTCTCTGAGATTTCCATCCACTTTAAGTCGGTACCCCACCTGATGTTTCAGTCAGCGGCCAAGCAAATGAACGACAACATCCTGGCGCTGCGAATTCAGCCAAACGAAGGGGTGGCCATGCGATTTGAAGTGAAGACGCCTGGCCCTTCACTGCGGACGCGATCAGTTGAGATGGATTTCCGCTACGATGCCGCTTTTGGTAAGCCCAGCACAGATGCCTATAGCCGCTTGCTAATCGACGCCATGCTAGGCGATCAGACGCTGTTTACCCGAGGCGATGAAGTGGAGCAGTCGTGGCGAGTACTCACGCCGCTGCTAGAAGTGTGGGATGCCCCTGCGCCAGCCGGAAGTATTCCCACTTATGAAGCGGGAACCTGGGGGCCAGTTGAGGCAGAGCTACTGCTAAACCGAACCAATCGTAGATGGCGTCGGCTTTAGAGTCGAACATTAGGGCCTTCTAGCTAATATTCAACTTTTCTACCGACTCGCAAAAAGACCACCGTAAAGAGACTAACTAGCAAACAT
>JBBSOB010000323.1:0-5177 GCA_038260205.1 Phormidesmidales cyanobacterium | reverse complement strand
ACTCAAAACTCAAAGACTCAAAACTCAAAGACTCAAAACTCAAAGACTCAAAATACGGCGACGCAAACTGACAACATCTACGACGTTGCGATTGTCGGCGGCGGCGTTTGTGGAACGGCCCTACTCTACAGTCTGAGCCGATATACTAACGTCGATAAAATTGCGCTAATAGAGAAGAATGCAGAGGTTGCCTTAGTCAATTCCAAACAAAGCAGCAATAGCCAGACGCTGCACTTTGGTGACATTGAAACCAACTACAGCTTAGAGAAAGCCACGCGCGTGAACCAAGCCGCCATGATGGTGAAAAACTACGTGCTCAAAAACGATGTTTCGCAAGAAACTCACACCCTATATCACAAGATGGTTTTAGCCATCGGCGAGAGAGAAGGCAACTTTTTAAGAGATCGCTACGACACGTTTAAAGATCTCTTTCCAGCTCTGCGCATCATCGACAAAACAGAACTTGCAGACATCGAACCCAAAGTTGTAGAAGGACGAGACGACAGCCAGGAAATGATCGCCCTGTTCACGCCAGACGGCTACACCATCGACTTTCAAAAACTCTCGCAGTCTTTTGTCAAAAATGCCAGCAAAGAAACCGACAAGTCTATCGACTTAATGACCCAAACCCGAGTCAAGTCCATTCAACTAGAGGGCGACCTTTACCGCGTAGAAACCGCCGATAAAACCATCTTGGCCAAAGCCGTTGCCGTTACCAGCGGCGCACACAGCCTACTCTTTGCCAAGCGCCTCGGCTACGGCCAAGACTACGCCCTCCTCAGCGCCGCTGGCAGCTTTTACTTTGCCCCCGCCCAGCTCAACGGCAAAGTCTATATGGTGCAGATGAAAAAGCTTCCCTTCGCCGCCATCCACGGCGACCCCGAAGTTCACGATGCCAGCCAAACTCGCTTCGGCCCCACCGCCAAGGTTTTGCCCATGCTAGAGCGACATCGCTACGGCACCGTGATCGAATACTTCAAAACTGCCGGACTCAGCTTTGATGCCTTTAGAAGCTTCTTCTCAATTGTCTCCGACCTGACAATTCTGTGGTACCTCATTATGAACTTTATCTATGATTTGCCCATCATCGGCAAACTGTTCTTCATCCGCAAAGTTCGTAAAATCATCCCTTCTGTCAAACTCAGCGAGCTAACGTATGCCAAAGGTTACGGTGGGATTAGACCGCAAATTGTAAATTTGAAAACTCGCCAACTAGAAATGGGTCAGGCAAAACTCACTGGCAAAAACATTATTTTCAACATCACCCCCTCTCCAGGCGCATCTACCTGTCTCAAAAATGCAGAAGACGACACCAGACAGCTCATTGAGTTTTTGGGTGAAGGCTACTCGTTTGATCAAGAGAAATTTTCGGCAGATCTGGCGTAGCCGGGCATATATTTAAGCCGTACCGTCTAAATACAGATTCAGTTTGGGTTGATCAAGATTTGGCCAGAAAAATCGGCCAGAAAAATCGGCCAGAGAGATCAAACCGGACAGACCATTTGATACGATACACGAGCCTTCATGTCTGAAGTAACGCTATCGCGTGGTATCGCGTGGTATCGCATAGTGCCTCTTCAGCCTGGGCAAGCTGTCTCACGATCAATATAGCGGCATCCGTATGTTTGGCGAAGCTTTTCAAAACGCGACTCGGCCAGTTACCTCCAGGGTTACTTTGAGTCGGTTTAATTTTTCCCAGTGGCGAGAGGTCAGCATTCTACATCGACTGCTTTCTCCCTTTCGCAATTGGCGGCAGGGAAGCTGGCTACTGGCCTGGGGCGACGGTATTGCTTGGGTGTTTACAGCGGTACTGATGGCGCTAGCACCCTATGTCTCTACTGGCATGATCGGCTTTTTGCTAGTTGCCTGCGCGGGCTTTTGGCTGTTGCTGACGATTAGCGATAGAGCCGAAGGTTGGCTGACTCCCGTACATATCGTCATCATGGTGTACTGGGCGGCCATGCTCATCGCCACGGCCCTTTCTCCTGTTCAGGCGGCTGCGGCCTCTGGACTTGTTAAGCTGACGCTGAACATATTTTTCTTTTTGCTGCTGGCGCGAATTCTGCGGGTAAAGGAGCTGCGCTCGGGGCTGATCATGGTCTACTTGCTGACGGCCCTGATTGTGTCCGTATACGGTATGCGACAGCATTTTTTTGGCGCAGAGGCTCTGGCCACCTGGGTTGATCCAGAATCGGATATGGCGGGCGTCACGCGAGTATATAGCTATTTGAAGAACCCTAATTTGTTAGCGGCTTACTTGATGCCGGCGATCGCGCTCAGCGGTATGGCGATTTTGGTTTGGCCAAAATGGATTCCTAAACTGCTGGCCGCCATCATGCTAGTTACAAACTTAGCTTGCTTAAGGTTCACCTTTAGTCGAGGCGGCTGGCTAGGCACCGTTGTCATGGTCTTTGTGATGATTGTGCTGATGGTTTACTGGCTAAATCCACGATTCTCGACTTTTTGGCGGCGCTGGGCACTGCCTTTACTGCTCGGTGGCTCGGCGGCGGCGGTGGTTGCAGCCGTTGCCTTTGTGCCTTCTATTCAGCTTCGGGTGATGAGTATTTTTGCGATGCGCGGAGATAGCAGCAACGATTTTCGGCTCAACGTGTACGCCGCTGTGTTTGACATGATTAAGGCGCGTCCATTCACCGGCATTGGCCCTGGGAATGAGGCGTTTAATCAGGTCTATCCACTCTTTCAAAGGCCCAAGTTCACCGCGCTCAGCGCTTACTCGATCTATTTTGAGACGGCGGTAGAAGCGGGCATTATCGGCATTTTGTCGTTTTTCTGGATACTGATTGTGGCTTTTCAGCAGGGTTGCAAACAGCTAGGGCAACTGCGACAGTCGCGATCGCCCGAAGGATTCTGGCTAATTGGCGTGATGACCGGTATGAGCGGGCTACTCGTACAGGGCGCATTCGATACGGTCTGGTATCGGCCTCAAATTAGTACGCTATGGTGGGCACTACTGGCCATTATCGCTAGCTTCTGTGTCAGCAATGCAGCAGAGGCGCGTCGGAAAGCTTTGCCGCCCGTTGGCTATATTACAGATACAACAGCAACACAGGTGGTCAATCGGTGATAGAGAACTCAACGTCAGGAGTTCAGGCAGCAGGACGAGTGCCAGCGCAGCCAATAAAGCTGCCAGATGCGGCCGTTGGACTCATAGAAGCGACTTCTCAGGCGATCGCCCAAAACATCCAGTGGGCCAACGTAGAACTGCCTACTGGCCCAGTTGCCACTAGCTATGTTTGTCAGGGCGAGGGCGTGCCTATTCTGATGCTGCACGGGTTCGACAGCTCTCTGTTTGAGTTTCGGCGGTTAATCCCCGAGCTAGCGCAAAGTGCTCAGGTGTGGGCGATGGATTTGCTAGGATTTGGGTTTTGCGATCGCACTACCACCCCCCAGGTCAATCCAGATCTGATCAAACAACATATCCTCGCCTTCTGTCAGCAGATCATCGGCCGACCCGTTGTCCTCATCGGAGCCTCTATGGGCGGCGGCGCAGCCATCGACTTTGCCACTAGCCATCCAGAAATGGTCAATCAGCTCATCCTCATCGACGCGGTAGGCTTTGCGGCTGGCCCCGCCGTCGGCAAATTTATGTTCTCGCCTTTGGATAAATGGGCCACCAACTTTTTACGCAACGAAGGCGTCCGCCGCAAAATCAGCGAAAAAGCCTATTACGACAAACGCTTTGTCACCCCAGATGCCTCCCTTTGCGCTTCTCTACATTTGCTCATGCCCAACTGGCAAGCAGCGCTCATCGCCTTCACCAAAAGCGGCGGCTACAACTTTCTCTCTAGCAAAATTGGCCAAATATCTATGCCCACACTGGTTATTTGGGGACGGCACGACAACATTCTAGGGTACAAAGATGCCTCCCGATTTGAGCGAGAAATTGCCCATTGCAAGCTAGTCTGGGTTGAAGACTGCGGCCATGTCCCTCACCTAGAAAAGCCTGAGATAACCGCAGAACACATTTCTAATTTCTTAGAATAAAGCTATAGAATCGGGTGAGAAAAAATGCGTTATTGGTTAGGCTTGGTTGGACTCAGCGTACTGTTCACTAGCTGCGCGAAAGCAGACGTGTTTGCAGTAGATCCGCTGGATTCGCCGCCCAGTACCCCGACCCAGATAGCGCCGACAGCAACCCCTGAATCCGCTCAAATTGCCACTCGTTTGCTAACGCCCAAAACAATTGCAATTTCTCTAGAAAATCTACCCAAACCCTTCGCCTCAGACAGCGCCAGCAAATCGCCCAACGTTATCGCTCGCCCTGCGGACGCTACCTTGAACGTACCGGCAGGCTTCACCGTCAATGTATTTGCCGACGGCTTACAAAAACCTCGTTGGCTAACGCTCACTCCCGACGGCGACGTTCTGGTCACTGAGACTAAAGAAAATCGAATTCAACGATTAATAGACGCTGATGGCAATGGCATCGCCGAGAAAAAGGAAGTTTTTGCCACCGCAAGCAACGGCCTAAATATTCCCTTTGGCATGGTTTTTACCCAAGGATCGTTCTTTTTGGGCAATACCGATGAAGTCTTGCGTTTTCCATTTGCAGCCGGACAAACCGCTTTAGCAGGAAAAGGCGATCGCATTGTCACTCTCCCCGGCGGCGGCTACAACCAACACTGGACGCGCAACGTCGTCGCCTCGCCAGACGGCAACCAGCTCTATGTTTCAGTTGGCTCCCAATCCAACGTCAACGAAGAGGATTCTCCTCGCGCATCGATCCAAACGATGAGCTTAGACGGCAGCAACTTGCGCACTTTCGCCAGCGGCCTCAGAAATCCAGTCGGCCTAGACTTTCACCCTCGCACCGGAGATCTCTACGCAACCGTCAACGAACGGGACGGCCTCGGCGACGATCTAGTTCCCGACTATTTCAGCCGCATTCAGCAAAACGATTTTTTCGGCTGGCCATACGCCTACCTCACGCCCAGCAATATAGATCCGCGCCAAACAAACAACCAAGGCGTTTCCAAAGAGCCTGAACTAGCGAGCAAAACCAAGACACCCGACGTGCTTTTTCAAGCCCATTCTGCCGCGCTCGGCCTCCAATTTTACGACGGCAACACCTTCCCAGAACGCTATCAAAATGGAGCCTTCGCCGCCTTTAGAGGCTCGTGGAATCGCAGCGCCGGGACGGGCTATAAAATTGTGTT
>JBBSOB010000322.1:0-5218 GCA_038260205.1 Phormidesmidales cyanobacterium | reverse complement strand
TTCTCAAGTCGATTATCCTGGGGAATCTGTATGGGGTGGACATTATGGAGGAGGCGGTGGAGATTTGTAAGCTGCGCCTTTTCCTCAAGCTGGTGTCTAAGGTAGATGCAGAGGTTGACAGGCCAAATTATGGGTTAGAGCCTTTGCCAGATATTGATTTTAATATTCGAGCGGGTAATACGCTGGTGGGGTTTGCGACCTATGACGAGGTGAAAAAAACGGTTGAGGGAGACGGGCAGCAGAAGCTTGATCTCTTTAGCGATATGCCGCGTATTGATGAGAGTGCTGAGATTGCGGATCGGGCGTTTCAAATGTTCAGGAAGCAGCAGACTGAGCATGATATGGATGCTGCCAGGTTTAAAGATGCCAAACTAAAGGTGAGGCGGCAGCTAAAAGAGCTGAATGATGAGCTGAATCGCTATCTAGCAAATGAGTATGGAGTCAATGCTGATAAATCAAAAGCCTTTAAAGCATGGCTAAGGAATCATCAACCATTTCATTGGTTTGTTGAGTTTTATAGAATCATCAAAGACGGCGGCTTCGATGTAACTATTGGAAATCCTCCTTACGTTGAATACAGCAAGATTAGAAAAGCCTACTCTATAACTCAAGCACCGTCTGCTTACTTAACTAACCTGTATTCTACGACTTGCTACCGGGCGACACGGCTCAAGAGACGCAGCGGATATTCTTCCTTCATTGTTCCAGTTTCTCTCCCTAGTACAGATCGCATGAGCCAATTGAGAGCGGAACTAATGAACAAAAGCTCCGTTTATCATACAAGCTTTAGTACTAGACCCTCTAAACTATTTGAAGGAGCGGAACAAAGATTAACGATATACATACAAGTTCCAAGCTCTGATTCTAAACTTTTTAGTGGTGGCTATCTCAAATGGTACAAGGAAGAGCGGGAAACTTTATTCGAGAATGTTGCTTACGTACAAGCAGAACCGTATACCAATAGAAAATCGATCTGGTTGAAGCCTAAAGGCCAGCTTGGGAAGATTGTAATTGATAGGATTTTACAGTTTCCAACCCTAGAAGAATCCGAAATGCTTGGTTCGACTACACCCCTTTATTACAAAAATACAGGGATACGAAACTTCAATACTGTTACCTTGAGACCACCAAAATGTTGGATCAACGGGGAGTCACAAGCGAGTTCACGCGAGACTATCTTAACAACTTCCAAAGAATTTCGCAATTTAATTCATGCTCTCCTGCTCAGCACGACGTTCTTTGTTTACTACGAAGCAACATCAAACTGTAGGGATCTTAATCCTTCTGATATCAAGCTATTTCCGTCGCCTAGTGGCAACGTATTTTCAGAGGCTTTGGAGAATATTGAAGACCTAAGTGTAAATATTGAAAAAGACTATACGTCTAAAGGAAAGATTATAAGAATGAATAATAAGAAGACTGGAGTAGTAGAGCTAGAGTCGCTTTCACCGGCTAACTCAAAGAATTGGATAGATCGTATTGATCGTGTTTTCGCAAGGTACTATGGCTTCTCAGATGTAGAAGCTGATTTCATCACAAATTACGACATCAAGTATCGAATGGGCTCTAACAGTTTTAGAGACAGCTAGTCTTCAGCTCTACCCTACGAGCCGTCATTATAGTCAGAGTCTTTCACACCGTCATCAAGGTCAAAGCATACGGCAGCACTAACGATGGAACAGAACCCTGACGTATTCAGCGATACCCAGTCACCAACAAAGTCAACCCCATGCAATCTGCCCTACACATCACCACCAAGGTACTCCCTGGCAACCGGCTAGAAGTCCAGCTTCCCCCTGGATCCGGAGGCAAAGAAGTAAACGTGTTTATCGTACTGCCTACTCAAGCGTCAGCAGCTCAGCCCCAATTCCCCGACCTAGCTGAAATGGCCGCCGATCCCGACATTCAAAGAGAGCTAGCTGCGATTAACGCCGAATTCGAGCCGATGCCGAGCAGCTAGCATAGAAACATCAAATCACTGCAGCAACTACGCCCACTCCCTCCAACCTATCGAGACGGAAACATCATGGCTACCCTACAAATCGAAAACTTACCCGACGACCTTTATCAGTCCATTCAAACCATTGCCGCTGCCAAAAGCGTCAGCCTTAACGACACCATCATTCAGCTATTGACTCAAGCCACCCATCCTGGCAACTCGCCCCACCAGCCAGCCCAAACACACCCATTGGCAAAAAGCCTGACCCCAGAAAAGCTGAAAAATGCACTCCTAGAAGCGATTGAACGCGCTGACCCTAACTACGTGCCTGCCGTCGCTGAGGCCTTAACCGAAGCCATGTCAATGCCTACCGACACACCCTCAATGGATGCCGATGAATTTAGAGAATGGCTTGCCCAAGTATAGGTTCGCCCTTTCAGCTAAATTCGTCAGAGCTATCAAGGTTTTCAAAAAGAGCTATAAAAGCAAGCGAGAGGCGATCGCCTTTACAGAGTGCATCAGCAATATCGTCGAAGGTCTAGCACAGCAACCTAACCTCGAAGGCTCTCGTTTAGAACCCTGGCCCGCAAAACTTAGCTATCCTGATTGGGAATTTCGCAAACTCGTTTTTTCTGTCCCTCACCGAAAAGGCGCTTCTGGTGAAGGTCGGCTGATGTACCTACTCAACGTTGAACGCTGCATCATCCAGCTAGTATGGCTCTACACCCACGAAAATTTTGAAAAGCGACCAGCCGATAAAGATCTGAAGATTCTAATGCGCGAGCTGCTAGATAATTCAGAAGAAATATAAAACGAACGGGCCAAAAGCACTTTTATGCCTTTCATCATCCAGCACCTCATCCCAGAAACGCAAAATCTGGTCACCGTCACCGAAAACAACTCAGCCCAACAGGCTTTGTCACTGATGATTGAGCACGACTTCAGCCAGCTCCCCGTCACCGACGGCAACCAAAAGCTCAAAGGCATGGTCACCAGCGACTCAATTTTACGCGGCGTCAGCAATCTCAAGGTCATCCCCGAAAAGCTCAAAGTCTCTCACGCCACCACCAGAGCAAAAGCCTACCGCGAAGAAGATGAGCTGTTTGAAGTGCTCAGGGGACTAAGAGACGCTAGCGCAGCACCCATCGTAGACAAAGAAGGCCGGGTCACAGCCATCATCACCAGCTACGACACCGCCGAATACTTCCGCAGGCGAGCCGAAGACATCATGCTCGCCGAAGACATCGAAGTCACCCTCAAAGATCTGATAGAAAGCGCCCACAGAAACGAAACCGGCGAACTAGACACCGATTCCTTAGCTCAGGCCATTCAATCCATCACGCCCTCAGGCAGAGAATACAAGAACAAATTTAAGAGTGCTTTGCTCAGCTACGTCGCTAAGACCGGCGGAAAGGCCGAGCCTGACAACTCTGTCCTTGACGAGGTCTTCAAAAAGTACTTAGAGCAGCCATCTACGCCAAGAGCCTTTGAAGAACTAACCCTCAGCGACTTCATTCAGATGTTCAGGAATCTATGGCAGCGACACAGCGCCGACTTCAAAGACCTCGAATGGGACTCTATACAATACCTGCTAAATGATGTTCGCCAAACCAGGAACGCGATCGCTCACTTCCGCGAAGTCACCCCGCAGCAAAGAGAAAAACTAAAGTTCTGCGCCGACTTTCTAGATCGACACCGCTCAGATACAGCTATCGAATCCCCGTCAATAATGCACGACACGGCGGTCACTGCTATCAACAGCATCGATCAACTTAATAATCAACTTGAAGAAGAGCCCGAAGCGAATGATAGCCGCTATGCACCACTTGCTATCTGGCTACAGGCGAAAGAGCCCGATAGAGTAACCTGTACCTTCAAAGAAGTTGAAGCGATCATTCAAGACGAGCTGCCCCCCTCTGCCCGGCAGCATCGTAACTGGTGGGCCAATGACACAGTCAGCCATGTGCAATCGGCACAATGGTTAGAGGTGGGCTGGCGCGTCTCCAGCGTCAATATGTCCACCGAGCGAGTGGTGTTTTCTAGGATGGGCGATCGCCAAAGCGCCTACATCGAATTTTTCAACCAGCTTCAAGCCAAACTCCAGTCCATCCAAAACTTATCCGTACAGCCCCAAAACAACCCACAAGGCCGTAACTGGTTGGAGCTAGCAGTCAGCTCCAAAGGCGACAGCTCAGACGAACCTTCCTACATCAATTTCGCGTTTACTCGTCGCTCTCGATTCCGCATAGATATCTACATCAACGAAAGAGAACAAAAACAAAACAAACAAATCTTTGATCAGCTACAGGACCAAAAAACAGAGATCGAAGCGGAATTTGGCGCGGCGCTAAGCTGGGAACGACTCAACCATAGACACGGCTCTCGCATTGCCTACTATCGACTCAACTCCTCCATCACCGATAACACAGAAGCGCTCGACACGATACAAACATGGGCCATTGAAATGTTACCAATGTTTTACGCTGCCCTCTCCGATAGATTCATCGCCGCCCAGAAGGAATTCGCTGACGAAGGAGGCCGCTAGCAACTCCGCACGCCAGCTATCATTAAGCTCAGCAGCCCAACCCCCTAAAACTATGACCAGCATCACACTCACCCTCCCAGAGACCGCATTTTCAGCGCTTCGCAAAACTCCTGACGAATTTGTCCAGGAGATGCGCATCGCTGCTGCCGTCAAATGGTACGAGCTAGAGCAGGTCTCTCAAGCCAAAGCTGCCGAAATTGCCGGCCTCACCCGCGCCGAATTTATCGCAGCCCTCTCCCGCTACCAGGTCTCTCCTTTTCAGTACACTGAAGCCGACTTAATCAGAGAACTCAGCAATGCCGATTAAGCATGTCGTCGTCAACGCATCCCCCTTGATCACCCTTTACAAAAGTCAGCTAGCCGAGCTTCTTCCTCAGCTCTTTACCGAAGTGCAGGTGCCTCCCGCCGTTTGGCAAGAAGTCACCGCTGCCAAAAACGACATCGCAGCTCGCAGCCTACCCCAATCGAAATGGGTGATTCGGATTGAAGCGATCGCCCTCAACACCCTTGTATCCGCTTGGGACTTAGGCGCTGGCGAATCAGAAGTGCTCAGCTACGCCCTAACCCATCCCAATACAACCGTCATGATCGATGACGCCGCCGCCCGTCGGTGCGCCATCAGCCTCAATATTCCGACCTTAGGCACAGGCGGTATGATTGTGCTAGCCAAGCGTCAGGGATTGATCTCATCGGTGACAGAGCCCATCCAAGCATTGCAAGCGTCAGGCTTGTGG
>JBBSOB010000321.1:0-5230 GCA_038260205.1 Phormidesmidales cyanobacterium | reverse complement strand
GCTAGTCCCATCGGTGCTGCCTGGCTTCATAGACTATCTCTTGCGCTTCTTTGAGTGGAATATCGTAGCGATCGCTCAAAAGTTGGGGAATGCGATCGCAGGCGCGGTTGGGATTTACGTTTGGTCGGCTGGAGTAAGCAGGCAGGGCAACGTTGCACAAAAAAGGCGAAGGTTTTGCCTCTAGCTGAAGCGGTTCAAGATTTAGAACGCCTCGTAAATTTGTGAAAAATAGCAAGGCACCGCTGAGGTTGGCATCGCTGAGATTGGCATCGCTGAGTAGGGTGCAGTTGAGGTCGGCATCGCTGAGATTGGTGTATCTGAGGTTGGCCCCGCTGAGGTTGGTGTATCTGAGGTTAGCCCCGCTGAGGTTGGCATATCTGAGGTTAGCCGTGTTGAGGTCGGCCCCGCTGAGATTGGTGCTGATGAGGTCGGCCCCGCTGAGGTTGGCCCCGCTGAGGTTAGCCCCGCTGAGGTCAGCCCCGCTGAGGTCGGCACCGCTAAGATCAGCGCCGCTGAGGTTGGCACCGCTAAGGTCAGCCCCGCTGAGGTTGGCTGTCTTTGCATCTCTGTCAGCAGTGCAGAAATTAATAAGTAAGAAGGCTCCACCGGTAAACATCGCGATCGCCTCAATACCGCTGATGAGGCTTTCACGATGCTGATGCGCAAGGGTTGCTCTTTCGTGGTGGGATAGGTGGCTGTAATCTGGCTGAAGCCTACGCTCGGGGAGCGACCAAAACCACCACACCATCCCAAGAAAGACTGGAGTAGCCGCCAATCCAATCCCCCACCGCCTGTTGGCTTTTATCTTTGGTAGCCACTGCTTGAATCGCTCCCGCATCCTTAAGACTTCCTCAATGCTGGGTACATTATCGCTCTTTTAACTCCGGGTACGCTCTAATATCTATGTGCGCTTACCCACCGCTCACTTCAATGCTTTAACCGTCTCAGCTTAAACAAGCTTGCTTCTATCGGATGTACTTTAAACGGTCATTTACGAAACAATAGTACAGGACGTGATCACATCTACCTTTCTTCAACCGCTCAGAAAGAACTAGCGAAAGTGTATAGAGTCATGCATTGCTCACGGCTGGATACAAGTGGCAACAGCGGACGGCGTTGCATAGGGGGTTGAGCTGATCCACGGAGAAATAATCAATCCGCGCACAAAAGACTAGCTATCGACAGAGCTGACTCAAACGGGTTCTATAATTAGGATCTTCTGCCAAGGCTAGAACAATTTACATGGGTGTGACCTTTCTTTCTATTGTCGGATGGATAAAAGAAGATGCGAGCTACATACGGACGTTTCTATTTTGCATCTGGGGAGTATGGATACTCTGGAGCTTCTACAAGCTTCCAGAAGCAGGAGCCTTGGCGAAGCAATACGCTAAATATCTGAGCCATCTCAACTGGCTATTTATTCCGGGCGCTCTCTCGATACTATCTCCCTTCGTTGCTCGACCTATTTTTGATTCGGTGTTTGTAGGTACGACGCCTTTGGACTTGTACAAGACTGTGCTACCTGTTTTGACCTTTCTCTTAGGTCAAATGACCGTTCGTAGGCAGCAGGAGAAGCTAAAGGCTGAGTCATACGAGAAGATAAAGTCTTACATCATTGAGGAGATGATTCAAAACACCACACTCATAAAGACAAACTTAGATTCTGCGCTACAGGAGTTGTCATACGTAAAAGAGGGCCAGATAAATAGATCTCCCATGTACCTACTAAAAACAAAGGCAATAGAGCTTGCTCTAATCCAAGCGCCTAATCTCGTTGACAGAGACAAACTGTTAGACGTTCTTAGAAGTATCCAAACCACCGTAGAGATGCATAATACAGCAGTCGAATTCAGACGACAAATCGTATTGATGGTAAGAGCCACAATACCTATCGCACCAAGAACCGATCACCACGACGATTTGATAGGTATTGACGAAGTTGTTGTCAATGCACACAGCAAATTAATTAATGACTGGTTACAACTCTCCAGAGCTTTTTCGTCCGGCTAAATCAAAAAATGTTCACTAAGCCGAATTTCTTGTCGATGTGCTCTAGAGATGACAAATCCTAGCAATATCAGCGTTTTCTATCAGTACTGGGGTACGAGTATCATTGGATGCTGTTGGCGAACTCCACGATGCGGCTCAACCCCGGTAAATTCGTTCTCAGATCCTTGGCTGAATTAACGAAGTTGCGTTGGTTCAGCGTTTAAGATTTAGTTCGCCAACAGTATCCTATACACGGGCCAGTTTTGCAAAAGCAGAGAGGCAAGGCCCATGACACAAAGCTGCTCCAATGAGACTCACACCTCGTATTCATTACTACTCAAACCCCATAGATGCTGATCAAGAACTTGAATTAAGCATGCAATCGCTCAATAGAATAACTCTAAAATAGCCTTTGAATCCATCGGTCATATTGCCAATGTCTCTTGTTTGCTGCCAAAATTGACTAGAAGAAGAATAACGCCATCCACCTCCGATTGAAGAATCAGCTATATATATGACATTGCCGTGAACATCGAAGTTACCCTCAATGTTATTGAAAATAGCCGTATTGAGCTTCCTCTCTTCTCCTTTATTTTGAGTATTAAATATGCAGAAAACTCCTGCTTCATTTTTCATTTGAAGGAAACTAGGAGAATAGTCCTCCGCACTCAAATCCCCAATAAAAAACTCGGATCTTAAGCACAATTTTTTCTCTTCGCTTATCAGACCAAGGAACTGACTATCTAAATAAATATCGGGGCAGTCGGTAATGTCACTATGCTTAAAATCATATTTGTATCTGACTTGCTTTCCTAAATAGTTATCTTCTGTCGCATTAGGATTTCTTTTATAATCAGCTAATATCTTGGCAGGATCAAGTATCGTACTTGCTGGTAAATTCGCATTCTCAAAAGAATTGTTAGGCAGCGGATTACCTGAACTATCTTCCTCGGTTTTTTTCTGATTTTCAGAATTAGCATTTGGGATAGAGGATCTTAGCTGAGGAATACTTTGTACTCCTGTGATGAAAACAAATATTCCGATTATAGATGCGGCCAGACCTATCGCCTTTTCCATAGATACTAAATTTGAACAAAAAGAACATGTCATATACCTTTAAGCAGCAATAGTAAATGCTCTGTTAGCCTTTGTAGAGGCTAATGAGATAACCGACTTGTAACCTTCACACCATTTAAATATCGGTATACGCTAGCTTTCGATAGATCGTAATCCTTCATCAGCGTTCTAATTAAAACACCTTCTCTACGCCTCTGACGCAGCTCTAAGCATTCCTGCGTAGTCAGATCCCTTTTACGGCCTAAACTAACACCACGGGCTTTGGCATTGCGAATGCCATCCATTTGCCGCTCAGCGCGAATCTCTGTTTCAAACTGCGCGATCACACCCAGCATATTAAACAGCAGCCGCCCGGTAGCATCGCCAGTATCAATACTCTGGTCAATCACCTTCAGATCCACCCCCTTCGCCTGCAACTGGTCAGCCACCTGACAAAGATGCAGCGTAGAACGAGCCAGCCGGTCTAGACGACTCACCATCAACGTATCGCCTCCCCTCACATATTCAAGACAAGCCTTCAGCCTGGGGCGTTTATCAGAAGTTCCCGTCATCTTCTCTTGAAACACTTTATCGCAGCCCTTCAGCTTATCGAGCTGTACATCTAGACTCTGCCCTACCGAACTCACCCGTGCATAGCCAACGACCGACATAATCGCCCCTCAAATGTCTCACTATATCTTAGACGTTTTGAGAAAGATATTCTGAGACATCATTTGAGACGCGATTTCCCTACGTCTCAAAAGGTATGCGACACTGTTGGCGAACTAAGTCTCAAACGCTGAACCAACGTAAACTCGTTGGTTCAGCCAAGGAGCGGAGAATGAATTTACTAGGCTTGAGCCACTGCGATCGCAGTTCGCCAACAGTGTCGTATGCCTTTTGCAACGTGCTGAAGAGAAAGCCTCTGCCTTTAAAGCTTGGAAAGTACTCTGAGAAGCTACCTCATAAAAGAACGCTCTCTATAAATAGCAAGGCCACTGAGAAATCTTCTGAGCCTCTAGTTGGAGCGGCTGTGACATGTTCTAATTTTCTACCGATGCGCAAGTTTCAGCGGGGACGATTGTTAGGGTTATGGTGAATTCTGTGCCCTGGTTGGGCGTTGAGGCTACGCTGGTTAATTCGCCGTGCTTTTTTACGATAATTTGATGGGTGATCGCCAGCCCCAACCCAGTCTCTTTCCCAGCCGCTTTGGTGGTGTAGTTTCTAGTAAAAGAGAGCATGTTGTTGCAGAGAAGATTTTGCTCCTTGACTTTCCTTGGATTGAATCTCGAATAGCTGTGCCACCTCTAAAATGACAAAGGCGCTGTACTAGACTCACAGGAATTGATAGCCTACGGTTAACCCAACGCTGAGCCGCTTAATCTATGCGAGACTTTCATTTGCCTGGTCGCTCCCCTGCCTATGGCGCTGGTGGGATGGCGGCAACATCTCATTCGCTGGCGACACTGACGGCTATAGATGTGTTGCGAGCGGGCGGGAACGCGGTGGATGCAGCGATCGCTGCTGCTGCTGTCCTCTGCGTGGTAGAGCCTCAGGCCACTGGCATTGGCGGTGACTGCTTTGCGCTGTATGCGCCTGCTGGCAAGGGCGAAGTAGTCGCGCTAAACGGGTCGGGTAAAGCTCCAGCCGCCGCGCATCTTAGCTGGTATCTTGACCAGGGGATGAAACAAATTTCATTGCAGAGTCCGCACTCGGTAACGGTACCCGGCGCGGTCGATGCCTGGTGTCAGCTGCATGGTGACTATGGCAAAATGGCCTTTGCTGAGCTGCTTGCCCCTGCGATTCGACTAGCAAACGACGGCTACACCGTGCATTCGCGGGTGGCTTACGACTGGGCGCAGCTGGCCAAAAAGCTGAAGGTGACAGACAACGCGACCCGGATGCTATTGATTGACGGGCGGGCTCCTCGGGCGGGCGATCGCCACCAACAGCCCGAACTGGGCCGCACTCTCCAAAGCATTGCCGACGAAGGTCGATCAGGCTTCTACACTGGCTCCGTCGCCGAAGATATGGTGGGCTATTTACAGTCGCTAGGCGGTCTTCACACGTTAGAAGACTTTGCGGCTCCGCAGTCGGAATATGTGACGCCGATTTCTACTCAGTATAGGGGGTATGAGGTGGTCGAGTGCCCACCCAATGGTCAGGGGCTCACCGCGCTGATCAT
>JBBSOB010000320.1:0-5355 GCA_038260205.1 Phormidesmidales cyanobacterium | reverse complement strand
CTGCGCCCGGTCAAGATCTGCGCCAAACAGCTCGGAAGAAAACATCGACTGCCGCGCCGTCATCCAGTTGATATTGCCGCGCAGGGTGTTGATTTCGCCATTGTGAGCGATGTAGCGGTAGGGGTGCGATCGCTCCCAGCTCGGAAAGGTATTCGTACTAAAGCGCGAATGCACCAGGGCCAAAGCGCTCTCCAGATCGGGATTCTGCAAGTCCAGGTAGTACTTCTCTACCTGCTCAGGCATCAGCATGCCTTTGTACACAATCGTCCGGCAGGAAACGCTGGCGACGTACCAGTACTTGCCGATGACGCCTCGGATGGCACTGTGCGATCGCTTGCGCACCACGTACAGCTTGCGCTCGAAAGCCAGTTCGTCAGCAGCGTCATCGACCGCTGAGCCGCGCCCGATAAAGGCTTGCTGCATAAAGGGTTCACTCGCTTGTGCGGTCGGCCCCAGAGAAGCATTGTCAGTCGGCACATCTCGCCAACCCATCACTTTTAAGCCTGCTTCAGCGGTCACCTGCTCAAAGGCTTTGCGTCCCTGCGACCGCGCCTCCGCGTCCGGGCTTGCGAAAATCATCGCCACGCCGTACTGCCCTGATGCGGGCAGCTTGATCCCCTCTGCCGCCGCCGCTTTGACCATAAACCGATGCGGAATTTGCAGCAAAATGCCCGCGCCGTCGCCCGTATTCGGTTCAGCCCCGACTGCGCCCCGGTGATCGAGATTCAGCAGGATAGTCAAGCCCTGCTGAACGATATCGTGGGAAGTCTTGCCCTTCATTTGTACGACACAGCCCACGCCGCAGGCATCATGTTCATACTGAGGATCATAGAGGCCCTGCTTAGGCGGCGAAAATGTAGACTGATTAAAAAATTCGTTTACATTTTGGTTCAAAGGACCCATCGAATAAAACCTGAGAAAAGGGCAGTAAAAAAACGGTAACAGAAACGATTGAAGGCAACCTATCTTCTGGCTACCCTTTCTGGGCACCAGCGGTCAAATTCCTACCGAGACAGAAAATCCACCGCATAACATGACGCTGTGGACAAAGGTTTGAAAAAGCTCTGCTTTGTAGCGCGAGCTCTCTCCGTATGAAGAGCCTCTATTGTCACCCAAGGAAGATACGTGTAGGGAGCAGCCTTAACAAAAACAATAGATGCCGTTACAAAAAGCGCCCAAATTGTTACAAAATATTTTATTTTTATGTTGCTTTGACAACATATCTTTTGGCAAAAATGTACTTCGCTGACCAAACTTGGCTACTTTGAGGTCTGAGTGCGGAGCTGTGAGTTTTCAGAGGTTTCATTTGTAGACTGAAGTAAGTTGCTTTCTCAGGCGTCTTGTGCGGCATACCAGTCGTTTACTGCGATCGCTCTGCTGGCGTCAGTATCTCCCCCCGTGTGGCCCGATCATGAAGTTGCATGCCAATCTCATTTAACGTCATTGCGATCTTCCTAAGCGTCTCTTTTCTTATGATAATAGCGTCAGCTTTCCAAACCGCTAAGCGGTAAGCCGCTTAGCGATTGCCTCGGCGGAGTTTCCAGAGGCGATAGGTGGTGAGGCTAGCGAAGGCGAGGAGGGTGAGGGCGGCGATCGCCCAGTGGCCGCGTAAGAGGTTGAAGCCGATGAAGATGAGAACGACGAGCCAGATGAGGCCACCTGTTAGCATTTGCCGGATGGGATAGGTTTTTTTGAGCTGTTGGGCGATTTGTTTGGCTTCGGGGGAGTCGGGGTGGAGTTTGGTTTGGGCGGCTTGCCAGTATTCGATGGCTTTTTCGTATTGGGCTCGCACTGAGTAGAGATAGCCTAAATTCATCAGGATTACGCCTTCGCCGTGGCGATCGCTTAGACTAGGAAACAGCTCTAGACATCCTTCATATAATGTTATTGCCTCATCTAAATGATCTTGCACTACTTCGTCTAAATTTCCTTGAGATCTGCAAATATCACCTAGGTTCATAAAAACATCGCCTAAGCTCATAACGGTTCTGATCGTCCCGTCAATATTACCAAGGCTTGTTTTTATTTCTAAACTTTTCATGTATTGCATGATAGCTTCATTCCACCGTCCCTGAGACTGATAAATATTGCCTAAGTTTTGCAAAGTTTGGCTTGCACCATGGTAGTCATTCAAGCTACAGCAGATATCCAAGCTCTGTTCATATAAGACTATTGATTCCTTCCAACGACCTTGAGATTTATAAACTAAACCTAAGTTGTTCAATGTGGTACCCTCTCCGCCAAGATCACCTAGATTCCGAAAGATACGTAGGCTTTGTTCATATTGTGTAATTGCCTCATCCCAAAGTCCTTGAGATAGGTAGGCATCGCCTAAGCCTCTCAGAGCGCTGCCTTCTCCACTACGGTCATTTAGGCTACGATAGATATCTAGGCTTTGTTCATATTGTGCAATTGCCTCATCCCAAAGTCCTTGAGATTGGTAGACCTGGCCTAATGCTCCAAGCGCTTTACTTTCTCCGTGAAAATCACTCAAACTGCAAAATATTTCTAAGCCTTTTTCCAATAAATCAATAGCTTCATCCCAACGGCCTTGAGAGTAGTAAACAATGCTCAAGTTACCGAGGACTTTTCCCTCTCCGTGGAGATCGCCTAGGCTATGTTTTATCTCTAAACTTTGCTTATAGCAAGAAACCGCCTCATTCCATAAGTTTTTCGAGCTATAGTCACTACCTAAATTATTGAGGGCTTGGCCTTGTCTAGAAAGATCTCCTAATCCACGAAGTATTTTCAAGCTTTGCATATGTTGAGTTATTGCATCATCTAAACGGTTTTGTAATCTGTAGATGCTGCCTAAATTGTTCAATATCATGCCTTCATTGTGGAAATCGCCCAGGCTGCGAAATATCTTTAAGCTTTTCTCAAATGCAGCTATTGCATCATCATAACGATTCTGTAATTCATAAACATTACCCAAATTGTTTAAAGCTGACCCTTCTCCATGTTTATCATCCAGACTACGATAGATTTCCAAGCATTGTTGATGACTAATAATTGCCTTATCCCAATGACCCATTAGTCTATAAACTATGCCCAAACTATTAAGGGCTCGGCTTTCTTCCTTCTTATTTCCACATTCCAGGGCATTTACTAAGGAATGCCATTCAACGTACTCCCAATCTTGCCAGTAGCTATAAGCATTAAAAAATACGGATAAGCTAGCAGCAAAGACAAAAATCTCTTCGTGTTTGTTCTGCGAAAAACTCCAATCAAAGGCCGTTAGTAAATTAGCTCGCTCAACTTCGAACCACTCCAATGCTTCCTGCAGAAAAAACGTTTTGGTCGCTTCATCTGGAGCCTCATTATCAATTACAGAATCTGCTTCGTAGCAAGTCTCTAAATCGAAGACATTTGAAAAGAGTTCAGCAACTTTGACATACCATTCAAAAGCTCTCTCCGCTGCCGCAAAGCCATCATCCGGCTCCAGCCACCCCCGAGCATACAGCCGCATCAAATCGTGATACCGATAGCGTCGCTCCCCCAGCGCCTCCACAAGCTGCGCTACTATCAACCGATCCAAACCCGCCGCCGTCGCCTCGTCCGACAGCTCACTCACCGCCACCGCCACCCCATCCCCAAACTCCCCCGGCAGCGCCCCTAGCAATGCAAACAATCGCTGCTCGGCCTCACCTAACTGCCCATAGCTCAAATTAAAAATCGCCCGCACATCATTCCCCTGCTCCTGCCGCAGCGCATCCAGCCGCCCCCGCTCATCCCGCAACTTCGGCAAATAGTCCGCCGCCAGCGACCAGTCCGCTCGCCCTTTCAGCAACCCGCCCGCAATCTCCACCGCCAATGGCAAATATCCACACAACCGCACAATCTCCTCAGCCGCTGCCCGCTCAGCCGCCACTCGCGATTCCCCCGCAATCTTCGCCAGCAGTACCAAAGCATCCAGCGGCGGCAGCGTTTTCAGCGTCAGGTTCTTTATCCCAGGTAGTGCCGCCAGCACTTTTCGGCTCGTCACAATCACGCCGCAGCCTGCACCCCCAGGCAGCAAAGGCCGCACCTGCGCCTCATCATGGGCATTATCCAGCAGCACCAAAGCCCGCTGATTCGCTAGCAGCGAACAATAGCACTTCTGCCGCTCATGCAGATCCACCGGAATTTCTGCCCCATCCATGCCCAGCGCCCGCAGCCACTCCCCCAGCACATCACCCGGATCTCTAGGCCGCGCATCTGCCCCCTGCAAATTCACATACAGTTGCGCATCGGGAAAGTGCCCCACCAGCCGATGCGCCGCACAGTTCGCCAGCGCCGACTTGCCCACTCCAGCCATCCCCGCCACTGCCGAAATTGCGATCGCCCCCATGCCATCAGCCGCCGTCAGCGCCGCCTCAATCAGCGCCAGCTCATCCACTCGCCCAGTAAAATCAGCCACATTGCGCGGCAACTGAAACGGCGAAGTCACCCGCTTCGCCGCCTCAATCGTCACATTGCCGCCAACGTCACCGAAGACATTGCTCCCTTCTACAGCGCCAAAGACCTGATTTTTATCACCGTTAACCTGCTGCCAATCGGACTTTTCAGGAACGCCCATCTATTCGCCAGACATCGTTTTATCAGTTACTGTAGCCCTTTCTTTTGATCAGGAAGCTGCTGTGCTGGCGTAGCCGAATTCCGCTGACCGCTCCGCACTCACTCCCAGCCGCCCTGCATCAATTCTCGTTCATCTGAGTGCAACTACATTGTCACATCGCCTGTCACCGAGCCAATCGCCTTGGCATTACCGCTCATCGTCCCAATCACCTGATTCCCATCGCCCGTCACCGACTGCTGAATCCAGGTCCCCTGAACATTTGCCTCAGCCGCCTTCAATAGCGCCGCCACTTCAGTCGCCAACGCCTCATCGCCTTCTAATATTTTCTTGAGCTGCTTACGCAATGCCGCCACCGAATCCGCATCATTCGGATCTTTTGCCACATCTTCTGCCGCCTCCTTCGCCGCTGCTTTCGCCTTCACTCTCGGCCACAGCCGCTGCCAAATCTTCCCCGCCTGCGCCGCCGACTGCTCACCAATTTTTTCTCCAGCCGTTTCCACCGCCTTTTTACCCACTGCTTTTCCCAAACCCATCAGCCCTGGCAAACAAGGCGCAAGCAAACTCACCAACAGCGAAATATCCATCAAAGCTTTTCCTCATATGTAGGCTTATTCGTATGGCCCTTATGTCATAGGTTAAGCCCTGGATTCCGCCTAAATCTTAAAGATATTCCATTAGTGGGCTGTAATTTATTTAGGAATGGGTGGTAGCGGTGCGTTTCCACTGATCTGGCGGACGCAGTTTAGCAGGTGGCGCTGGTAGTCTTTGAGCAGGCTGACGTGGGTGGCGATCGCCCG
>JBBSOB010000319.1:0-5368 GCA_038260205.1 Phormidesmidales cyanobacterium | reverse complement strand
TTCCGATCATTCACTGTCCTAACTGCGGCACCGTTCCTGTCCCTGACGCCAACCTACCGGTAGAATTGCCTACCAAAGTGGAGTTCTCTGGCAAAAGCGTCCCCTCTCTGGCCAAATTTGACGACTGGGTAAACGTTACCTGTCCTCAATGTCAGGCCGCCGCCAAGCGCGAAACCGACACGATGGACACCTTTCTCGACTCGTCCTGGTATTTCTTACGCTATGCCGACGCCAACAACGAAACAGCCGCCTTCAGCAAGACCAAAGTAGACGACTGGCTACCCGTCGATCAGTACGTTGGCGGCATTGAGCATGCAATTTTGCACCTGCTCTATTCACGCTTTTTCACCAAAGTCCTCAAAGATAGAGGGCTACTCAGCTTCGATGAACCCTTCAAACGTCTGCTAACACAGGGAATGGTTCAGGCCATCACTTACAAGAACTCAGACGGGCAGTTTATTATGCCAAAAGACATCAAAGATTTAGCGAGTCCCGCTGATCCGGTCACGGGCGAGGCTCTACAGGTTTCATACGAAAAAATGTCTAAGTCTAAGTTTAATGGTGTAGCACCTGCTGAGGTACTGGCTAAATACGGCGCAGATACGGCCCGCATGTTTATTCTCTTTAAGTCTCCACCCGAAAAAGATCTGGAGTGGGATGATGCCGACGTAGAAGGACAGTATCGCTTTCTCAATCGGGTATGGCGAGCCGTAACAGAATTCTCTCAGGCAAAAAACGCGACCCGCTTTGAGAAAATTAGCACTCTCAAGCAGGCCAAGCTCAGCAAGGAAGATAAAGCCTTGCGCCGAGCCACCCATACGGCTATTCAAGAAATTTCAGAAGACATTGAAGGAGACTATCAGTTCAATACGGCCATTTCCGAATTGATGAAGCTGAGCAATGCGCTAAACGACACCCAAGATAAGACCACCGTCGCTTTTGCCGAGGGCATTCGCAGCCTGGTTTTGCTGATTGCCCCATTTGCTCCTCACATTGCCGATGAGCTGTGGTCTCAACTCGGCTCTCAAACCAACCAAGAGTCAGTACATCAGCAGCCTTGGCCAACCGTTGACTCAGCAGCCCTCGTTGCCGACGAGATTACGCTAGTCATTCAGATTATGGGGAAAACTCGGGGCACCTTGCAAGTGCCCACCGGAGCCGATAAAGCTGCGTTAGAAACCTACGCTCGCGAGTCAGAAATTGCCCAAAAGTATTTAGAAGGTAAAGAAATTAAAAAGGTCATTGTTGTCCCCGGAAAGCTCGTTAACTTCGTGGCCGTTTAGCTAACGTCCGTTCGGCGGCAAGTCAAAATGTTTTGATTGATACGAAAACTTTATAGAAAAAGGGTGTCTCCACGGGCTGAACTAGCTGGTATCCCTGATAAAATTTTCGTGAAGATACATATAGGACACCCCGAATGGGTTCTTTAACCACAGCGCCCGCCCAGTCAGATATTCGCATCGGACTGGGCAAAGTGCTTCTAGTCGAAGATGAAGCCCTGATCCGGGAAACCGTTGCGCTATCTTTGGCTGATGAAGGCTTTGAAGTTTTTGTTGCAGACAACGGGCAGAAGGCACTAGAGATGCTAGTAGGCTCGCCCGATCGAGAAAAGGATGCGATCGCCGATATCAGCCTGGTTATTCTAGACCTCATGCTCCCTGGAATGAACGGCCTAGATCTTTGCCGCCTTGTCCGCCATCAAGGCATAAACGTTCCTATCCTCATCTTGAGTGCCAAGGGCACCGAAACCGACCGAGTTGTCGGCTTAGAAGTTGGCGCAGACGACTATCTGACAAAGCCCTTTGGCATGAGAGAACTGATTGCTCGCTGCCGCGCTTTGCTACGTCGATACCAGTCCCAAGCCCAGTTAGAAGACAAGTCCATCCTCAAGTTTGAAGATATTGCCCTTCATACAGAGCAGTGTCAGGTCTTTCTATCAGAAATAGAGGTCAATCTTTCGCCCAAAGAGTTTAAAATTCTAGAGCTATTGATCTCCCAGCCCAAGCGAGTTTGGTCGCGCGATCAGATTATCGACCAGGTATGGGGCTACGACTTTATGGGCGACAACAAAACCGTAGACGTTCATGTTCGCTGGATACGCGAGAAAATAGAAGCAGATCCCAGTCGGCCTAAGTATTTAAAGACCGTTCGCGGTTTTGGCTATCGGCTAGGTTAGAAATTAACGGCGGTCTACGGCAGCGTTCAACGACAACGTTCAACAGGGCGTTCAACAAAGCGTTCAACAAAGCGTTCAACAAAGCGTTCAACAGGGCGTTCAACAGCGGTTATCTTGGCGGCTCCTTTAAATTGGCGGCTCCTTTAAACTAAACAAAACGGTAGGGTGAGTCCATGAAAAGTCGGTCAAATCAGGACTCGCTCATTCATACAGTTAAAAAATTTCCCATCGGTCGGTTCCTCCGCTTTGGAATCGTCGGCTTTAGCGGCTTGTTCGTCGATATCGTCGTTTTTTATCTGCTGCGCGAGCTACTGTCTGCTCCGCTGTATTTGAGCACCGTTTTATCTATCGAAGCTGCCATCATCAATAACTTTTTGTGGAACGACGCTTGGACGTTTGCCGACTTAGCTCAAAAGCAAAAAGGCTGGCGGGCTAGATTTTTTAGATTTACTAAGTTCAACTCAGTTTGCTTGATCGGCGCACTGCTCCAAATCGGCATTATGTACCTGATTTTGTTGATTCCTGCGGTCGGTCAAATTCCAGCATTCGCCAGCCAATTTACCGCCGCGAGCTGGGTGGATAATGCCAACGAGTACTTTGCCAAATTAGTGGCGATCGCCCTCGTCACCCTCTGGAACTTCTGGATCAACCTCAAGCTGAGCTGGCGCAACTAGTTTGGCTAACTCATCGCTTGGCTATGTCCTAACCCCTTAGCTATTCGTAGGTTTTCAGCTCAAAGCGATCAATATCCATCGTTCCGCGCAGCACCTGCTCATTTTTTAGCGAATAGCGAGAGGCCAAGAGCAATTCGGTTTCGCCCATCAGCTGCACCGCTTCTAGTTTAGTTTTAGGTTCGCCCCACACCGGATAGTCGGCGCTTAGCCACAGCACCCGCTCGTAGTCTTTACGGCCTAGGGCCAGAGTCAGCGCAGCGCTCACATCAGCCGGATCGCTTGCCAACATATCAGTATTATCTGAAGCCTCCAAATAATAAATAGCTCGAAGCACATTTCCCCAAGCCTTAGAGTTCATCACCACTAACGTTGGCTCATCCGTTTTTAGCAGCTCATGGTTTACCTGATGGAACAATTGGCGATCGCGCAATCCAAAATCCGCCACCACAAACAACAAATAAACCGACAGCAACCCCGCCGTAAACGCGCCCCGCCAACGCCCTGTCCCTAGGGTCAACCAGGCCGAAATCAACAGCAAACACCCAGGCAGCGCCACTATCGTCGAACGCCCCCAACCAAACCCCAACGTATACTTATTTGCCAGCACATCTGCGCCTAGCGCCACCGCCAACGGCACAAATCCCATCAGCAAAGCAATCATCAGCACTCGATACTGACGGCGACGATATAGCCCGCCGATACAGACCGCCAAAAAGCCAATAACACCTAAGCCAACCACCACCGCAGTCGGTTTAATCGCTGCTTCTACCGGCAACATCCCCGTCGTCAAATGGCCCAATAGCAAATGATTAGCCAGCGTCTGAGCCAAATCTTTGCCATGCTGCCAAGCCGATTGCCCAGGCCCACCCGCAGATGAAATCTGATTGAATACGTCGCTTCTATTGTTTATTTGCTGCCGCACGCCCCACAGCACCCAGGGTACAAACATCAGCACGCCCGCACCCAGCGTTAGCCCATGGGCAAACCAGTGCTTGCGATCTAAATACAGCGCCAGCGCCGCCAGCGCGAACAGCCAGTAAGCAAATAAATACTGAGTAAGTAAGCCTGCTGTAATAGCGATCGCCACACCACCGCGCAACAGCCAGCGCCGCCACCCGGTCGCACCCGGCCCCTGCACCAAAGCATCACCTTCACCAACTCCAATTAAAGCCAAAAAGCCAGCGCCGCTGACCACTACCCAAAACACCATAGGCGCATACATGCGTAAGTTCAGCGAATGCTCAAAGAAAAACGGGTTTAGCGAAAACAGCGCCGTAAAAATCAGTCCTCCTCGTCGCCCCAAAACTCGCCGTCCCAAGCCATAGCCAATCCACAGCGTTGCCAAACTAATCAGCAATACCCCACTGCGCAAGGCAATTTCGCTACTGCCAAAAAGCCGCATCCAAACATGCTCGCTCAGATAAAACAAAGGCGGATGAGCATCCCCAGTGGTGCCTTTAATCACGCTCTCAATAGCATTCGTAAAGCTCTGTGTCGGAGAAATATCTAACAGTCCAGCAAACGTTTGCAGCGAAAAAGGTACGTCTTGCGGCAGCTTGTAGGCGCTCTTTTGCCCAGAAGCCATCAGCACAGACAGCACCTCGTCGTACCACAGCTCGCGTTTGCCAATCCAGAGCGATCGCAAACCCACCCCAATTGCCACGCAAGCTATCGAAAAAACGTCTAGCCCATCTAGCCGCTCCCTGCGCGTATCAGACTCAGATCTTTTCTCTATAGCCCAAGTCATATTCTCTTTCCCTATTTATCAAACGCCGCTGTCTTTAATGTCCTTATCAGGTTCTAGCGGCCTCGCATCTGACGGCATCTCAGTCTGGCGCTCCACCGAACCTGCTATCGTGCGCTTATTTATCCCAACCGTCTCTCTCACTAAATACAGCGGCCGCCCCTTCACCTCTTCGTACACGCGACCCAAATATTCACCCAAAACGCCCAAACTGACCATTTGTACGCCGCCTAAAAACAAAACAGCCACCATCAAAGAGGCATAGCCAGGCACGTCTACCCCGTCAATCAAGGTGCGCACCAGCAAAAAGGTGCCGTATAAAAAAGACAGCAGCGCAAAAGCAACGCCCACATAGCTCCAAACCCGCAGCGGCGCTAAGCTAAACGACGTAATCCCATCAATGGCAAAATTCCACAGCCGCCAGTAATTCCACTTGGTCTCGCCGGCGGCGCGCGGTGCCCGGTCATACAGCACCGGCGTGGACGGAAAGCCGACCCAGGCGAACAACCCCTTCATGAAGCGGTGCTGTTCGCGCAGCGCCAGCAGCGCATCCAGCGCGCGCCGGCTGATCAGCCGGAAATCGCCGGTATCGGGTGGCAATTGCACCTTGCCGCCGATGCGCTGCATCACCCGGTAGAAGCCGGCGGCGGTGGCTTTTTTCAGCCAGGTCTCACCCTCCCGCGCCCGCCTTCGGGCATAGGCGACATCGAAGCCCTGGCGCCAGGCGGCGACCAGATCGGGAATCACCTCCGGCGGGTCTTGCAGATCTGCATC
>JBBSOB010000318.1:0-5402 GCA_038260205.1 Phormidesmidales cyanobacterium | reverse complement strand
TGAGGACGCCGAAGCTAAGAGAGCGGTTTTTGGTTTTGTTGAAAAGCACCAGGTCGATTTCTAACCCGGCGACAAACATCAAGTAGAGCTTGCCGACCTCTGCAAATAGAACGACGGTTTCGTCTTTGGGATCTAACCAGCCGAGCGCACTGGTGCCAAAAAGTACGCCTGCCGCAATTAGGCCGACGAGTCCGGGCAGCCGCAGCCGCTCAAAGCAGGGAGGGACGACGAGGGCGATCGCCAGTAAAAGACCAAAGGTAGCGGTGGGCGATCCCAGTGTTGTGGCAAAGGTTTCGGCCATCGGTTCTGCTAGAAAGATGGGCATAGAACGGGGAAACGTCTCTAACTGAATTGTGATTGGATTTTAGCGTTAGCTGTCTATTAGTAGGCGGCTAGCGACGGGTTTCTTTAGACGCTAGGCTATAGAATAGGCGACATCAATCGTGACACTCTAGCAGCTAGTTTGAACCAAAAAGGTCTCTTAGAATAGTTTGCAAAGTCCACTAGCTGGGAAGCCTCGAAGTCTTTTTGCAGCATCGCTTCAACATTGTCTACAAAGTCGGTGGTGCGATCTGCTCGTTCTGTATCTAGATCGACTACAAAGGCCATGACCTCAAAGTTGAGGAAGAAGGAGCGGTTGTCTAAATTGACGGTGCCAACGCCAGCGATATTGCGATCGCACAAAATCACCTTTTGGTGCATAAATCCCGGCTGATAGCGATAGAGCTGAATCCCCACCTGTCGCAGCTCGTCATAGTAGGAGAACGAGCAAAAATACACCATCAGATGATCGGGCTTGTTCGGCAAAATAATGCGAACATCGACTCCTCTGAGGACGGCGAGCTTTAAAGCATTGAGAATAGAGGTGCTAGGCACAAAATAAGGACTGGCAATCCAGAGCCGTTGTTTGGCCTGGTTGATTAAGTTGAGAAAGAAAAGGGAACAGGCTTCTAGCGAATCGGCCGGGCCAGTGGCCAAAATAAAGGCCGTTTGATCGCAGTTCTCTTCTAGGGGAATTGTCCAGGAAACGTCTGGAATTTCTTTGGTGGCCCAGTACCAGTCGCCCAAAAGGATTCTTTGTAAACATTGGACGGCGGTGCCTCGAACCTTGAGATGAGTGTCTCGCCAGTCGCCTAGCTTGGGGTCTTTGCCCAGGTATTCGTCGCCGATATTGAAGCCGCCGACAAAGGCAGTGTGGCCATCAACTACCAAAATTTTGCGGTGATTGCGAAAGTTGATTTGAAAGCGGCGACTGATGCCCTTGCTGCTACGAAAGACTTCTACCGTGATACCGTGCGCTCGTAAGTCTTCAACGTAGCTGCGAGCGAGTCCGTGAGATCCGACGCCATCATAAATTAAGTAGATTCTGACGCCTTGTTTGGCTCTGTCGATTAAGGCCGCTTTGAAGGTGTTGCTGATTTCGTCATCGTGAATGATGTAGGTTTGTAGCAGAATATAGGTTTGCGCTTGGGCGATCGCGCTCAACATAGCGTCGAAAGTTTGCTTGCCATCAATCAACAGCGCTAGGTCGTTGTTGTGGGTAAACGGCAACGGCGTAAACTTGTTGGCCAACGTCTCTAGTGAGCCAAATTCTGGCGGCAAAGTGGCTTTAAAGTCTAAAATTTCGCCGTAGGCTTTATGCACCGTTTCCTGATGATCTTTGTAGGCTTCTCTAAGGACTTCTGAGTAGCCCTGAAACTTGTTTTTTCCAAATGTCCAGTAGAGAGGGACGGCAACCCAGGGCAGAGAGAGCAAACCGATGCTCCAGGCGATCGCCCCTCGCGAAGAGTGAACCTTCATCACGGCATGGGCCGCGCTAACAACGCCAACAGCATGAACAACTAGGGAGGCCGCACTATAGATAGAAAGCAGGCTAACAGTTGTCCACATAAGGCATAACCGAAAAGAGGTTCAAAAATAAATCAGCTACAAACGAGCTATAAATGAGCTACAGAAAATGAGCTACAGAGGCTTAGCCGTAAAGTTCTACGAGTAGAGGATTGTGATCGGAAGAGGAGAACTGGTCTAAGACCTTGGCGCTAAGTGGTTTTTGGTAGAAGCCCCGATAAAAAATATAGTCTAGTGGGGGAGAAAGCAGAAAGCTTTTAATCTTTTTGGTGTCCTCTAGGTTAAATGAGACGGCTCTAAGTCCTAGCCGAGTAGCCATACCTAAGAGCATTCTCCATCGCGCCCGATTCCAGGTATTAAAGTCGCCCGAGAAGATAACTTTGCCTGAATATTGAGAAATAACGGCCTCGACTTCTGCAAGCTGAGATCGGAATTTGCTGAGATCTACAAAATTGATCAAGTGAGTATTGACAGCTAGCAGATTCTCCTGACTAGCTTCGAGCGAGTATTCGGTAAACAGAGAAACTTTGGGCGTGTTGGTAATTGGTTCTGAGTGCTGCGTAATGACGGCCTGAGCGTTAAGATGGTTGCCTCTAGTGGCAATTAGAACGCCGGAATAGACGTTTGTGAGTTTGTCGATAAAGTTGGGCGCAAAGCTCCAGCCCATTTCCATTAGTTCTGGAATCTCTTCGGCGGTGGCGCTAAGCTGAACTTCTTGCAGAAAAATTTTGTCGGGCTGGTACTGCGTAACAATTTCTGAGAAGTCTGAAATCCAGCTAGCGCTACGGTTATTTTTATTGATGTTCCAGCTCAGCACTTTGATCGATTTGGCATTGAGGCTGGTGGGATTGCTGTGGGATCTGTCGATAGTTGAAGCCGGAACTGCCCCAAACCGGGCCGCCGGATTAATCTGATGATTGAGATCGTTGAACTGTTCGAGGGTTTCCTTAAGAGAGAATCGCTCACTTTTGTCTTCAGCCACTGCGCTAAAACCGCCGGGTAGTATATGGTCTAGTTTATCGCTGTGAAGATGAGGCGGGGGGCCTTTTGGCGGGCGTTTGACCAGTGAGTAGTGGCAAGCTGAGCAGGCCGAGCAGAGTAATGATGCTGGTGAGAATCCAGATGGCTAGGCGGCTAGGCTTATAAACTCCCCGCTCAATTTGCCAGAAAACCTGGTTGTAGCGCCAGGCCGCCAAGATGATCACGGTGATGCCAAAGGTGACTAGGCCAATGCCCAGCGTTTGGGAGTTGAGGATGGCGGGGGGCGGAACGCTGCGGGTGGAGGGTTGGACAACGGTTTCAAACTGGCGCAGGAACAGGCCGAATCGGGCGATCGCAAACCCAAATCCAATCAGCGCAATGGAAGTTCGCAGCCAGGCTAAAAAAGTGCGCTCGTTGGCCTGATGCTCTCGCTGGCGGTCGGTGCTGCGTTGGGGACGGGATCTACGAGGAAGGGTCATTGAATGTGGTAGATAAATAAGTGAGAGTCGATCTCTACAATTAGAAGGTTTTTTTGGAGGGAAGCTAGCTGTAAAGATGCAGGCTTGAACCGGTTTACTTATTTTTTACTTTTTTATTTGAAAGCTTTCAACTATGCAGAGTTTGCTGTCATTTTTAGCTCATGTTTGGAAGCAAAAAATCAATCCTAAGCTAAGTTCATTCATTGCTTTTTTTGGCGTGGCGTGGCTGGGCGTTTGCATTGCGACCGTCTACATTCTCGCTAAGCTATCTGATGATGTTTTAGAGCAAGAAGCATTTGCTTTCGACAAGACGATTCTGCTGCATATTCACCAGCTTGCCAATCCGCTGTTAGATCAAGTAATGGCCTTCATCACGAGCATTGGTAATCCGCATACGGTGGTGCCGCTGACTGGAATTGCGTTCGGCTTTTTATGGATAAAGCGACAGCGTTTGGCGGCTACGTTTTTTGCCATTGATGCCGCAGGCGGCGTTGCCCTGAGCTATTTTTTGAAGCTGGCGTTTAGCAAACCCCGGCCTCAGCTCTGGGACTCTGCGATCAAAGAAGTGACCTATAGCTATCCCAGCGGCCATGCGTTAGGTTCGATGGTGATTTATGGCTTTTTGGCTTACGTATTTGCCAGAATGTATCCTCGCTATTCGGCTGCTATCTATACTTTTGCGGTGCTGATGATAGTGAGTATTGGCTTTAGCCGACTGTACTTGGGTGTCCATTGGCCGACGGATATTTTAGGCGGCTATGGAATTGGCTTTCTTTGGATTACGGCCTGCATTTCGCTATTACGGCTACGGCAGCGCGGCGATACTTTTTAGTCGCGGCTCTTTGGGAGGATCTATTTTTCGTAGACTTTACCGCGCCACAGAATCCGAGTTTGAAAAGATGAGAGGGCAATGCGCAGCACCGCTAGCGGATCGGCTAGGGGCGAGAGCCAAAAGAATTGGGCGGGTGAGAATAGTTTGGAGGGGCGGTGATAAGAGCCTGCGATCGCCCATGTCATTCCCAATCTCACTAACAGCAAAAAGCCGTTGAGCGCCAGCGCTAAGCCCACAATCGGGTTATCGAGTTGACCGGGTCGAACGCAAAGCAGCCCTAATAAAACAACGATTGGCAGCGCTTGCGTCGCCACTAGCAGCGCCAAATCTCCCCACAGTTGAGCGGGCGTAGCGGCGTCTTTAAGATCGAGCGATCGCCCCCATCCCTGCCAAGTTTCAACCGCGCCTTCGTACATACGCACGCTGATCACCTTGGCACCATCTAAAAATCCGACCTTGAAGCCTTTGTCCGCGGCAACTCTAGCTAGGGTCACATCGTCACAAAAGGAACTCGCAGCGCTGCTATAGCCGTCGAGCTGCGCTAGTACCGAACGGCGCGCCAAAAAACACTGACCGTTGGCCATCACCCGCTCGGCGGCCGAATTTGTCACACCAGCCGAGTCAAAACGATAAATCAGCGTCATTAAAAGTGCGGGCTGTAGCCACCATTCGCCGAGGAAGCTGAGCCGAAATTTGGGAGAGAGGGAAACAACATCGTAGCGGTGCGTCTCGGCGGCGTGGAGAATGGCTCCCACTAGTCCGGGCTGCGGCTCCGTGTCGGCATCTACACCCAAAATCCATTCACTGTCTAGATGACTAGCCAAATAACCAGAATGCAGCGCCCATGGGCGACCCACCCACCCAGAGGGCAGTGCGTCGTCGGTAATCAGACGAATACGGCTATCTTGCTGACTGAGATTTTTAACAACGTTGGGGGTGCCATCTGTAGAGCGGCTGTCTACCACAATAATCTCGCGGACTTCGCGGCCTTGTTGAGCGAGTCCTTGCAAACAAGGCGTCACCCGATGGGCTTCGTTTAGGGTCGGCACCACAACGCTGACGCTATTAGCCTGGTGAGCGGTGCTAGATCTAGGCAGAATAGGTGGCTGCCGTCTAGCTCCTTTGACTAGTCGCGATAGCAAATCAGCGGTGAAAGGTAGGTGAAACAGCTGCAAACCCAGCGAGTTGGAACCGATCCAAAGGGGATCGAAGGCAGTGGTTGTCTTCGAGTCGCTAGGCGGTGAAGCCATATAAGCGGCAGT
>JBBSOB010000317.1:0-5433 GCA_038260205.1 Phormidesmidales cyanobacterium | reverse complement strand
GTGATTTGTCCGGCGCTGGAGTCGATGCGATCGCTCACCTATCTCACTCAAGCGCCTTTAGGCAAGTATTTAGAAAAGGCGATCGCGCGAAAGTTAAAATCTTTACTACATCAGCTTCAGCAGTATCACCCTGGTCAATTTGACCCAGGCGCAGTGTCTCGCGTTCACAGCATCTGGAGCTTTGATCGTGAGATGGTGATCCCTCGTTTGGGATTTGAGTCTGTAGAAGCCTATTACGAAGCAACGAGCGGGCTTTATCTGCTGCCGGAACTGACGAAGCCAACGCTCATTATATATGCCGTAGATGACCCTCTTTTTGCCCCCGATCTGATAGGAGACATTCAATCGGCCTGCGAACAGAATTTGGCAATTGACTTGATCATGACGGCCCAAGGCGGGCATGTGGGCTATGTTAGTAGCTCAGCTTGCCAACAGCAGTTTAAAGACTCTGACCAGTGGTGGGCTTGGAACCGGATGTTTGATTGGCTCGATCATGCATAGCGTTATTACACGGCTGACACTTCTATAAAGATGCGCTCACAAAAATCTAGATAGCTGCTGAGATAACTACCGGGACGACTGTGCTCCTGAGTAGAGGGATATGTGATCGTTAGACTACAATCTTGGCTACGTTATTGAAGCCTGTATCTGATGATACGTAGTTAGTGGTACGCGGCTAGCTGATTCCTAATCTGCTCTTGTTATCTATTCTTGCTATAGGTATGGCTGCAGAAAAAGTGACTGCTCCTGGCATATACTCATCTTCACTAGCGTATGCTTGAGCTAACTGTTTAATCTAACTATTTATTAAATTATTATCTGCATTTCATCAGGGACTACTTTTGCTGGATGTTTCTGCATAAGCAATCCTTCCTTTATAAATTTTATATGGTCGAATCATAGGGTCGCATAGATCAATTTGGCTACTTAGAGGTATGTTGCTCTGTTCTGAAAAAAGCTATCTTTTTGCGTAGGCAGTGTTGCTATTTCAATCTTTTTAAAACCGAAATGCCTTGGGCAAATACTTATGAGTAAAGCTTATGACACCAGCTTCATTAGCCCAAGAAACGCTTCGCTTGGCAAAGCTTCAGGACTATGACCTTTTAGATACTCCGCCTGAACCGGCCTACGACGATATTACGACGCTTGCGGCCCAAATCTGTCAGACGCCAGTGGCGCTAGTTAGCTTGGTTGATTCCAAACGACAGTGGTTTAAGTCTTCTGTGGGTCTAGCTGTTGCTGATACGCCTCGCAGCATTGCTTTTTGCGCGCATACGATCCAAAGAAAAGATCTGATGGTGGTAGAAGACACGTTCAAAAGTCCACTCTTTCGAAATAATCCTCTGGTTTTGGGGCCACCTAATATTCGCTTTTATGCAGGCGCTCCTCTGATTACGCCTGATGGCTATGCGCTGGGTTCTTTGTGCGTGATCGATCATCGCCCCCGTAAGCTTTCGGCAGAGCAGCTAGAGGCCGTCGCGTGTTTGAGCCGACAGGTGGTGGCGCAGATGGAACTAGGTCGCCTGGCAAGACAGCTTCAATCATATAGCGAGCATTTAGAAAATCGGGTGAAAGGGCGCACCGCACAATTATCGTTGGCGCTGCAAAGATTGCTGAAGGCGCAGTCGATGTTGGTAAAGCGTGAGGCTGCTTTGCGCCATAGCTCCCTGCACGATCCGCTGACGGGGTTGCCTAATCGCAGCTATTTCTTACAGCGACTGAATCAGTCGATTCAGCTTAATAGCCGTCAGCCTAGCCATTTGTACGCGGTCTTGTTTATTGATTTAGACGATTTCAAGCCGGTTAATGACGCATTGGGCCACGAGATGGGCGATTTGCTGCTTCAGCATGTGGCGAGTCAGATTAAGTGCATATTTCGTAGTAGCGATTTGGTAGCGCGGCTAGGGGGAGACGAATTTGCGGTGCTGCTAGATGATATTCCCGATGAGGATCACGCGATTGTGGCGGTTAAAAGGCTGCAGAAGCGGCTGGAAGTCCCTTTTGTATTGGGCGACCGCAAGTTGTTCATAAGAGCTAGTATCGGCATTACGTTTAGTACCGCAGGCTATCGTGAGCCGGAAGCTGCCCTGAGAGATGCCGATGCTGCGATGTACTCTGCTAAGACTCAAACGAAATTGCTGTTTCAGACGCAGTTAAAAACTCAGTGGCAGCAAGCGTCTGGAATACCGCCGATTCTTTTTCAAGATGAAGAGCCGCTGACAAACCAGAGATTTGCCGTTTTTGATGCGGATATGAAAGGGCAAGCTCAGGCTAGAGCCACGCTAGAAAGTGAGCTACGGCAAGCGCTGATTCGAGATCAGTTTCACCTTCACTATCAACCTATTTTTAACCTTCGTACGCAGACCATTTCTGGGTTTGAGGTGCTTTTACGCTGGCGTCATCCAACCCGCGGCTGGCTGAGTGCTGATGCTTTTATTGAAGTAGCTAAAGAGATTGGGGTTGTTTGTCAGCTATGCGATCGAGTGATTCAAACGGCTTGCAGACAGTTGCAGGCGTGGCGATCGCACCAGGGTTATGAAACGCTGTCTTTTTATATGAATATATCTTTGCTACAGCTACGGTGTCCGCAGCTCGTTTCGCTCTGGCAAAGGAATCTGCAAGCCTATCAAATGCCGTCATCTGCTTTTCAGTTAGAAATTGATGAACAGACTTTGTTGAGCAGCGACCCTAGCCTCACGGCTGTTTTGCAGCGGCTGAAATCTGAGGGGTTTGGCCTTTGCGTAGACGACTTTGGCCGAGGTCATTCTTCTTTGAGCCGACTGCATCAGCTGGGGATCAGTACGCTGAAGATAGACAGAGCTTTTATTAGAGAGCTAGATACACCGGGCGGGCGAGATATCATCAAAACGATTGTTGACTTGGGCCATAGCGCTAATATTGCGGTGATTGCAGAAGGGATTGAAACGGCTGAGCAACTACAATCTATGATGAATTTGGGCTGCACGTTTTGCCAGGGATTTTGGCTGTCGGCCGCGCTGTGCGCAGATGATATTGACCGCGCCATTACTTCTTCGCGGCTTTGACCCCATATAATTGCCCAAATGCGATCGCGCTAAATCCTAGCAGCAGTGGCATTAGCCAATCTCCCCAACGAACATACAGCGTTTGAGTCTGTCTTTGGTAGAGCGTCGCTAGATGGGTCACTCGGGTGTCGGGCGTAGAAAGCCACTGCGATCGCCCTTTTGGATCCACAATGCCAGAAATCCCTGTATTCGTAACGCGCACCGCCCAACGGTTAGTCTCAACGGCTCGCATCACATCTTGAGCGTTGTGTTGCGCCATCTGCTTATACGGATAAGGATTGTTGTTGGAAGCCGTGAGAATAATCTGGCCGCCGTCGCGCACATGTTGACGAAACAGCTCGGGGAATGCCGACTCGTAGCAGATAGCCGCCGCAAAGGGGCCGACGGGTGTCTCTAGTCGCTGGTTGAATGGGCCGGGCGCCATACTGCTACCAAAGGGCGATTGGCCAATAATGGGTACCAGCAATGATTCGAGGGGCAGATATTCTCCTAAAGGGGCTAGCTTGGCCTTTTTATATCGCCCAGAGACTTTGCCATCTGCTGTCAGCGTCAGCAGGCTTTGAGTTAAAGGCGTTGTTTTATCGTCAATATCTTCATAGACAAAGGTGCCTAATACGAGCGGAATGCCGTCGCGAATGACCGCTCTTTGCAAGAGATCTTGCGACTGTAGAAAAGCGTTCCATCGCTGGGGAATGGCTCCTTCTGGCGTGACGACTATTTCTGCCCCGGCTTTAACTAGAGATTCATAGCCTGCTAAATAAACGTTTCGAGCTTCTTGAATGCCTGCGCTTGTCAGCTTGCGATTGGTGGGGATGTTGCCTTGAATAAGACCTACTTTGATGGCACCCTCAGGGTTGTCGGCAAGGGGCTGGCGGTAGAGCGCTAGGCCAGCGAGATGAAGGCCGATGAAAAGAGCGATCGCGCTATACAAAAGTGAGTTAGAAAGCGAGTGAAAGCGCGAGTTAAAAAGCGATCGCTCTGGCCGAACATCCATTCGACTATCCACTCGAACATTCGCCCGGTGCAGCCAAGCTTCCGCCAGCAAGCCGTTGACGGCCACAATCGCAGCTGTGGTAACCGTTGGCCCTGAAAGCTGATTGAGCTGTAGCATCCATAAATTGCCAGGACTTTGCGTATAGCTCAAAGACGACCAGTACAGCGGCCCCAAACTCCACACCCATTCAATCGCACACCACAATGCGGTTCCGACTAGAATTTGGCCAAAAATAGACAGGCTTTGGCCAGCAGCAGTCCTTTTCGCTAGCCGATTGAGTCCGGTGATCAGCGCCATCCAGGTGATGACAATGGCCGTAGCCCACACAGAAACGAACAGCCAAGCGAAGACCACGATGGCTAAAAAGCTTTGCAGCCAGGTGACGCCGAGCCAGGTAATCGGATGGGTGCCCGTTACCCACGAAAGCGCCAAGCCGTGATAGGCCAATCCCCATAAACTAGCGCCGACTATGGCACTGCGCAGCGACTGACCCTCTAAGCTGCGCCGCGCCGCCCACCACAAAGGAATCATGGCTATCCAGGCTAGCCACCAGGCGTTGATGGGAGCTATTCCCATCAGCAATCCGCCGCCAATTAGACCGATGGCCTGTTTGTTTTTCAGCAGCGTGCTGTATAGGCTTTGCCAACTTAAGCGCGTACTCAGTTTTGACTTAAGTTTTGGCTTAGATGTTCTCAGCTTTGGCATGGTTTGCTTTGACCTTATTTGCTCTGACCTTGTTTGCTCCGACCTTGCGGCGGTAACGCATATTGATATAATCCCTGCTGACGGCGGTTAGCGCATCTTTATCCAGGCAACACGCTGCCATTATTACGGGTTCGACAGCAGGTGAGGAATTTATCATGGCAGACTGGCAGGTGGTTGAAGGAGGCGTAACTGCGCCCAAGGGTTTTCGAGCGGCGGGCATTACGGCCGGGCTTAAGCCTTCTGGTGCGCCGGATTTGGCGCTGATATGGTCGGATAGTGATGCGATCGCAGCGGGCGTTTTTACCACCAGTCAAGTTCGAGCTGCCTGCGTAGACTATTGCCAGGATTTATTAGAAGAAAAACCGTCGGCTCGCGCTATTTTGTGCAATGCGGGGCAGGCCAATGCCTGTACGGGACAGCAAGGCGAGCAGGATACGTTAGATAGCGTCAGCGCCCTGGCGAAAGCCATGAATTGCTCCCCTGAAGCCATTTTGATGGCCTCTACCGGCGTCATTGGTCAGCGGATCAAAATGGACGCTTTGCAGGCGGCTATTCCAGAGCTGGTTTCGGCACTGGCTGCAGATGGTTCGGATGCGGCGGCGCAGGCGATTGTAACCACTGATTTGGTGCTGAAGTCGATTGCTTTGGAAACGCAGATCGGCGATCGCCCCGTGCGCATTGGCGGCATTG
>JBBSOB010000316.1:0-5476 GCA_038260205.1 Phormidesmidales cyanobacterium | reverse complement strand
TCATCATTAGCCGTGGGCAGATGCTTTCCTACAAAGTCCGGGTGTACCGGCACCTGGCGATGACCCCGGTCAATCAGCACGGCTAGCCGAATCGCGTTGGGGCGACCGTAATCATGTACGGCGTTGAGGGCGGCTCGAATGGTTCTGCCGCTGTAGATCACATCATCAACGAGGACGACGGTCTTGCCGGTGAGGTCGAAGGGAATTTCTGTTTTTTCGGGAGTGCGAACGCCGATTTGATCGAGGTCGTCTCGGTAGAAGGTGATGTCGAGTGCGCCAGTGGGCACTTTGATGCCTTCAAGTCGGTAGATTTGGGCTGTGAGGGTGTGAGCGAGCGGGACGCCTCGGGTGCGAATGCCCAGCAGCACCAAGTTATCGAGGGTTTCTGTGCGTTCGACAATTTCGGAGGCGAGTCGGTTGAGCGTACGGCGAATGTCTTCGGCAGAGAGAATGTTAACAACTTTTTGAACCATCGAGTTAGGCGTGGGTTTGGGGTTGCGGAGTTAGCCTGAAAAACGGAAGCATCCTTCATCTTAGAGAAGGGAAAAAGCTTCGTCTAGGGTTTCTAAATGCCGGTGCTTAATATCAATACTCAATGCCGGTATTAGCTAATCTGTTTAGCCAATTTAATGAGGTCTTTTATGGATGTGTGAAGTTTACATCCATAAAAGACCTCAATGCAAAGACATCAATACAAAGACATAAAGACTTGATATGCAAAAGTTTCGACGTTTGTTTGATATTTGCTGGTTAATGCCAACTCACAAAACTAAACAACACTAATTAAGTCAATAACCATAGCCAACCGATCCCGATCCCTAGTCCTAGTAGAAAGCCTTGCCGGGTGAGCTGAGATGCCTGCGCGATCGCTACATCAGTAATAGGCTGCTCGGCGTTGCCTAAAAAAGGCTTCATTTTGAGCTGGCCGCGATAGGTGTTGGCTCCACCCAAACGCACTCCGAGCGCCGCTGCGTAGGCACATTCACTCCAACCGGCATTCGGACTGGGATCGGCAGGCGCATCTCGACGACACAGGTGCAAAACATGGCCGGGCTGACCAGATAAAAGCGCGATCGCCAACACACTGATCCGACAGGGTAACCAGGTTAAAACATCTTCAAACCGGGCGCTAAACCAACCCAAATCGGTATAGGGCGCTTCTTTGTAGCCCACCATCGAGTCCAGCGTACTCGCCGCCTTATAAGCCAGTGCCATCGGTGCCGCTAAGCCCCAAGTAGCGCCCAAAACTGCATAAAACAGCGGCGCAAACACACCATCTACGGCATTTTCGCTCACCGTTTCTAGAATGGCCCGTCGAATGTCTTGGGCAGAGAGATCGTCGGTATCGCGTCCTACATACTGGGACAATCGCTTCCTAGCTTCGGGCAAATCCGGGCCAGTCGAGTCGTCACCTAACGACTGGCCTAACGGCTGACCTAGCGGCTGCAAAACGTCGTCTGCCGCCTGCCGTAAACTGCGCCCAGCAAAGCAGCTAGCAAGTAGCACGACCTCAACGATCCAGGCCAGCAGCGGAGAAATCTGCCTTAATGTCTGCAAGCCTAGCCAGCTCAGCAGTCCCACGCCGCCGATCAGTAGTCCCGCCAGTCCTATGCCCAGCAGCTTCATTTGCCAGGGCGCTCTATCTTTGGCAAGGGCCGCTTTACTATAAAGCGCGATCGCTCTACCCATAAACTGCACAGGATGAGGCCATCCCCAGGGATCGCCCACCCCAAAATCCAGCAGAGCCGCAGCTAACAGCATTCCGCCAGCATTCATCGGCTGCCATTTGCTCAACGTTTCAAACCACAAAGCTAGCCCCTTCTCCTTGAGCCGCCTGCCAGCTACGAGCGTCATAATAAAGGTCTTCGAGCGTAATACTATAAAACGCGTCTTTAAGCTTTTGATGCAGGCGCTGCCACAGCATAGAGGTAACCCAGTCTTCGGCTTGATCCGGATTGGCCCCGGCGGAGTCAGCAAAAGGACTAACCGATTCGCCCACCGCCTCTAGTATTTGCCCGAGCGAAATTTGGCCAGGGGGCTTTGCCAGCCGATAGCCGCCATGGGCACCGCGAACGGCGTTGACAAGCTGCGATCGCCTTAACTCAATCAGCAATTTTTCTAAATAGGGGGCCGGTAAGCACTGACGAGCGGCGATCGCATTCACTGAGGACAGCGTTCCCGCTGGCTGCAAGCTCAAATCGAGCAGTGCTTTAACGCTGTAATGTCCGCGAGTTGTCAGCTTCATAAGTTGTGAGTTGAGTCGTACTTAAGCTTTATGCAACACCTTACAAAAAGGTCGAAGAAGCTCGCCCAAAGAAAACGTCAAATCGAAAAATAGATCTTAGAAATATTACATTAACAGACTGCTTTTTGATCTTTCTCACCGCATCAAATCCTGCGCAAAGGCAGTAAAAATAGAAACATTTCAAAACGACTTTTTTCAATCTTGCACTACAAAAGAAATCTCTTCCCAATTATTATCTAGTCCGCGCCCCTAGATATTTACTCCAGATATAAATTATGCTTTTATGATAAAAATATGAAAACGTTTTTCGCTCTGTCTAGTTGTCTACCTAGTTAAAAGCTAGTTAAAAGTAGAGATTAAATCCCTCATAAAAAGATAACCGTTATTGATAACTGTTATCACCAGCTAATATTACCACCGGTTAATCAGTGGCTCATACAAGTAAGTGGCTGATACAAGTTAAACGCCGCTAGTAACTCAAACACTATTATTCTATTTTATGCAGTCTTACGGGTTCAACTAGTGGCAATAGCAATTAAAGCATTTAGCGATACTAGCGCTTCGAAAAATTACGTCGCCCGGTCGCCTTAAAAAAATCTAGACCTTCAGGATTAAGCTGCATCAGTCGAAAGCGTATTGCCTGTTGCCTTAATCTTGTCTATTATCCGTTTCTATTAACAGCACAGAGAATTGAGTGAATGGTTAACGACTTGAATAAAGACCCTCTAAAGGGCAAAGCGCTGCTCAAGAAAATTAAAGAGACAGAGCATCTTACCCCAGAAGATAAGGCTAAAACCTGCGGGTACTACACCGTTACTAAAAACGGGGTGACTCGGGTCAACATGATGAAGTTTTATAAGGCGCTGAGCGATGCGGCAGGCATTCAAATCGAAAGCACTCAAGCGAGTAATGGCAGAGGCGGACGCAGCGCTAGCTATCGAATTACCGTGCAGTCTAACGGCAATTTGTTAATTGGATCTGCTTACACCAAACAAATGGGTCTTAATCCGGGTGATGAGTTCGAGATTTCTTTGGGTCGCAAACACATCAAGCTAACTCAGTTAAATGGCGGTGAAGAAACAGAGCTAAACGATTAGAAGACTAGGCCGAGGCAAGCTTAGAAAGCGTTTAGGACAAGGAAAATAGCCTGAAAAATAGTCCAAAAAAAGCAGCCCCTGTACAAAAGGGAGACGGTATGCGAACGTCCTAGTGCATTGATCCTAATGCATTGAGCAGGATGACCGCTATGAATTTGCCAATTATTCTAGAAATTGCCATTGGGCTAATTTTTATTTACCTGACGCTGAGCCTGGTTACCAGCGAAATTCAAGAGATTTTGAGCGCTCTGTTTCAATGGCGAGCGGAGCATCTCAAGCGCTCGATTGAGCAGCTATTAGCGGGCGATAGTTTGACGGGTAGAACGACGGTTGGTCATCTCAATCCGCGTCAGCATCAGGGCGGAGCGCGCAACCTAGCGATGGACAGACGGCAAGATGCCAACACCGTTCGCCGCAATCGTCAGGCGGCAAAAGCACTGGCCGACAGGCTTTACGATAGTCCGCTGATTGAGGATCTTAACTACGAGGCGCAGGGGCGGCTAGCAAGCTGGCTGCGCTATTTTTTACATGGCATTGGCGCAATCTATCGCACCTTAACTTTTAGCCGCAATATTTTTGGCACGAAAACTAGCGGGCCTTCTTACATTCCTGCCGAAACGTTTGCAACGAGTCTGATTGAACGGCTCAAACTAGAAGATTTTCAGCGCATTTTGACTCGCTCGCGCTTTGAGGCGTTTGTCCATGATGATGTGCGATCGCCCCTGCATAACAGTGTCCAGGAGCTGCGTGCGCGCACCGGCGACGAAACCCTGCTGGCCGCAGAAGTTAACTACTTTGACCAGCGGCTCGGCCATATCAGCGAAGCGCTAGCCGCCAAACGGATCAAGCTCGAAACGGCAATCGACCAGATAATTGGACAAGTTCAGTCCTTTGAAGAGATGGCCGCAGAGATGCCGCTCTCTGACCCGGTGGCCGTTCATTCTTTCTCCAATCGGATTAAGTACCTTCGCGCCGGACTCGTTGGCCCGCCTGGGCAGGGCGAGGGCACCGCCGTATTAATTGCCCGAGTGCGACCGTCCCTTTCCGACCTAACGGCGCTGGTAGACCCCTCTAGCGCAACCTATGAAGAACTGGTGTCGCTCACCCGCAGAGAAGGCGCGGCGGTGAATTACGCGCTGAGCGAAGCACTAGAGATAATTCAAAATAACGAGATGATTCCGGCTCGGCTAAGAAGCAGCCTAGCGACCCTAGCAAGTCGGGCCGACCGAGTTAGCGCTAACGTGCGCGAGGCAGACGACGAACTTCAGCAGCTACAAGCCGAGCTAGAAAACTGGTTTAACAACGGGATGACGCGGGCGAGCGGGGTTTATCGGCGGAATGTAAAGGGCGTGGGCTTGCTGATTGGGTTGGCGATCGCCTTCACTATCAACGCCGATACCTTCTACATGTTTCAACGGCTGAGCACCGATCCGGCCATTCGTAGCAGCATCATTCAAGCCGCCGAACAAATCGAAGTGCGCGGCCTGGAAACCCCCGATCAGCTCGCCGTAGACAGCGGCATCAGCCAGCTACCCGACGACATTACAGCCGGGATAGCCGAAAACATGGAGGTCGATCTGCGGTCGGTGGGCGCGGCGGTCGAGCAAGCGCTAGCTCAATATCCGCTGCCGATTGGCCGAAGCAAATCTGTGATCAACGCTCAGCGGGCCGCTGAAAAAGACTGGCCAATTAAGTTCATTCCGCAGCGGCTGCTGGGCTGGACGATTACGGCTTTGGCGCTGTCAATGGGGGCTAGTTTTTGGTTCGACTTGCTGCGTAAGGTGATGTCTGTACGGGCCTCGGGCGATAAGCCCAAGGACTAACAACAGCTAGTCGGCTTCTCGCAGCCAGACGATAAATACGGTTCCCGGCCCGTCGCCCTTACCGCCTGCTGCGCCGCCTGCTGCGCCTCCGTTCGGTAGCCAGGGCGTGCCCACCGCAGGGCTAATTACTTCAATTGCGCCCTGCATTTCTTCGATCAGAGATTGCGCGATCGCCAATCCCAATCCAGTTCCCGGCAGCTCGCCCTGTGCCTGCACCCCTCGGTAATAGCGCTCGAACAATCGGTCTAAATCTGTGGCTGGAATGCCAGGGCCGGTGTCAGCGACCACAATGCCCTGATAGTGACCCTGCG
>JBBSOB010000315.1:0-5480 GCA_038260205.1 Phormidesmidales cyanobacterium | reverse complement strand
ACAGGGCGCAGGCAATCTCCCGAAGCCAGTCGCTTTGGTCAAAATTTTTAGTCTGGTTGAGGCTGTCTGGTAGGTTTAGGGTAATTTGCATTGAGTTGCCCTCACAGATCTACCTTTAACTGTAGAGGTCTGTCGGCTGGGATTGTTCACTTTCTATCTTCCTAAAACTCGCTTCTACTCTGTCTAACACCCTGCTGGAAGAACACGACGGCTGCGACCACGGGCCGCGACGAGTGATTGTCCATTTGAAAATGCTTAGCTTCACGGCTCCGGTGTAAGTAAGGTTGCGATCGCGCTGTGTAGCATGCGTTTTAAATGTTCGTTTTGGGTGCATATGAATACACTATTCTTGTTGGAACCTACTGTCTGCTTCTAACGTAGTGTGTCTTGACCAGCGCAGAACTCAACACTTCTGTTGTTTGATGCTCGAACATCAACGTGTCTGATAGCTGCGTGAACAGTGGAATGCCCGAACCGAGCAGTATAGGTACTGTTGTAATCGTCATCTGGTCTATCAAGTCCTCTGCTAGAAAGCTACGGATGACACTACCGCCATCTATATACAGGTTGCTATAGCCCTTGCTACTCAACTGCTGAATCAGCTTCCTGAGCTTTCCACTGACTTTCTCGGCTTTGTTCTCTACCGCTTTAGGTAGTTGCTTGAGGGTGTTGCTCAGAACAAAAACGGGCTTGGTATATGGCCACGGATCGAAGGTTACAACCTTTTCAAAAGTATTACGACCCATCACGATCGCATCTACGCCTTCTATAAAGTCTGCGTAACCGTAGTCGTCGTTATCTGGATTAGGAATTGCATAGAGCCAGTCGAGCCCCCCTTCGAGTGTAGCAATATAGCCGTCTAAGCTAGTGGCTATGTAAACGTAGTTTGCCATTGATATGATGCTGCACCGTTTGAGGTTTACGGAGAAAGATTACCACGCCTCGACATAGCTCAGAAACTTGCCTAGCAGGACTGAAACTGGTTAGACAAGTTTCCTTGCGCTCAGAAAGATAGTTTCTAAGCGAAGTGCGCAGTATCAAGAAACCCGTTGTTAATTTAGCGGTCGGCTCCTCGCTTCGCTAACCTGTACTGCGCTGCGGGTATCCATCTAGCTAATGAGCTGCGCCACCTCGAAGCCTTGGTCTATATTCTCAAATTCGACAATCTCGCCATTGGGCCAGAGCACAACCGCTTCTAGATCTACATCGGTTGGTCTGGGTTCCAGTGGTATGTAGGCGTTGCCGTCCCACTGGTTAAAGTCTAGCTGGTCTACTAGATAGCGATAACTGCTGCCGTTTTCAAACTCAATTTCTAGCGATCGCACATCTGCTAAATAGTGAGCTGCTATGGGCTTGAGCTTAATAGAAAGCCTGATTACTGTTTTACTGCCTGCCACGGTATACCTTCCTAACGTCGTCTCAGTTCAATTAGATTCGCCAACAGTATTAGTTCCTTCAGCGGATTAGTGCAAGAAGTGCCGCGCTCCGGTGAAGGCCATGATCACACCTAGCTCATTGGCTGCCTTAATCGAATCCTCGTCGCGGATGCTGCCGCCGGGCTGAACAATCGCTTTAATGCCTGCCGCTGCTGCTGTGCGCACTGAGTCGTCGAAAGGGAAGAACCCATCGCTGGCGAGGGTTGCGCCCTGAGTTTTTTCTCCTGCTTGCGCTAACGCAATATTAACGGCACCGACTCGATTCATCTGGCCTGCCCCCACGCCCAGGGTGGTGCGGTTTGCGGTAACTAAAATTGCATTAGACTTTACGTGCTTTACAACTCGCCAGGCAAAGAGCATTTCGGCGAGTTCGGCCTCGCTGGGCTGTTTGTCGGTGGCGATTGTCCATTGAGTGGGATCTTCGCGCAAATCGTCTGAGGTTTGGGTCAGGAAGCCGCCTGCAACTACCCGCACCGTCTGCTTTGGCCCTGACATCAAATCTTCTAGTATCAAAATCCGCAGATTTTTCTTTTTGCTCAAAATTGCTTTGGCCGAGTCTTCACATCCAGGGGCGACGACGCATTCTAGAAAAGTTCCGGTAAGTGCCTTTGCGGTGGCCTCGTCAATGGGCTGATTGAGCGCCACGATGCCGCCAAAAGCGGAGATGTCGTCGGCGTTAAACGCTTGCTGGTAGGCGGTTGCCAAAGAACTGCTAATGGAAACGCCGCAGGGATTGGTGTGTTTGAGAACAGCCGCGGCGGGCTGATCGTCACTCGGAAATTCGGTGATGATGCGGCGAGCAGCTTCAAGGTCTACTAAGTTGTTGTAGCTGAGGGCTTTGCCCTGTAGCTGTTTGGCAGCGGCCCAACCGGTTGGCACTGCGCCGCTTTGATACCAGCTTGCGGCTTGATGCGGGTTTTCGCCGTAGCGTAGGGTTTGGTGAAGCTGGCCGCTGATTGCATAGTGGGTGGGCATTGCGGATTCTTTGGGGGCGGCAGTTTCGGTGAGATATTGAGCGATCGCGCAGTCATAGTTAGCCGTATGCCAAAAAGCGGCTCTTGCACATCTGGCTCGAAATTCCAGTGAAGGCTGACCGTTATTTGCTTTAGCAGCCTCTATATATTCGTCGTACTGCTCAGGATTGCAGAGGACAGTGAGGTATTGGTGATTTTTGGCAGCGGCGCGAATCATCGTGGGGCCACCAATATCAATTTTTTCGATGGCGTCGGCTAGGCTAGTGCCGGGCTGAGCAATGGTTTGCTCGAAGGGATAGAGATTGACGGCGACTAAGTCGAAGGGGCGAATGTCGTGATCGCTTAGGTCTTGGACGTCGCTGTCCTGGTCGGGGCGAGCGAGAATGCCGCCGTGAACTTTGGGATGAAGGGTTTTGACGCGTCCGCCGAGGATTTCGGGGGAGCCGGTGTAGTCGGAGACTTTGGTGACAGGGATGCCTGCTTCGCTGAGAGCTTTAGCGGTGCCGCCGCTGCTAACAATTTCGAAGTCGAGATCTTGGGTGAGCGATCGCGCTAAATCTACTAAACCAGTTTTGTCTGAAACGCTCAACAGGGCAAGGCGAGGCATGGGAATCTAGGTAATGGGCTACGAGTTTAAGTTTAAAACAGTACAGGAATTGGGAAATGATGGATGCTTGAGATGTGCTTTGATGAATGAATCTTTTGGATGAGGCAGGTTTGGTCTGTCTTGTAGGTTTTATGGCTCTAAACGCGGTTGCAATTACGCCCAAAACGGATGCGGGTAAAAATACAGATCGGCTGATAGTGCTGCTGCATGGCTGGGGCGCGAATGCTCAAGATGTGGCGGGACTCATTGAGGCGATTAGTATGATCTCAATTCCTTTTAAGGGGCTGCTGCCCGACGCGCCGTTTCCGCATCCGATGGTGCCGGGCGGGCGTCAGTGGTATGGCTTTCCGCCTAATTATGATTTTCGGATGGAGTATGATTTTGGGGCGCAGGCCGATTTGCAAGAGAGTCGTCGGCTGTTGACGGAGTGGATGCGATCGCTGCCTGAAAAAACCGGCATCCCGCTAGAAAAAACCATCATGGGAGGCTTTTCTCAAGGCGGGGCCATGACCCTAGACGTGGGGCCTAGTTTACCGCTCGCGGCCATGATGATTTTGAGCAGCTACAGCCATATGCCCATTGCTCAGTGCATTACGCCGCGTTCGGTGCTGGTAATACATGGCAATCAAGATCCGGTGGTGCCAGTAGCCAAATCTATAGATACTAAAAAACAGCTAGAGCAGCAGGGGCAGGTGGTGACATATCGAACGTTTGATATGCAGCACGAAGTTTCGATTGACGCTCTGAAGGTGGCTAGCCAGTTTTGCGTCAATATTACGGCTTAGTGGCTAAATATTTGTTTATTTGCCTGTGACAGCATCTGTAACTAGTACTAAACTTGAACTTGTAGAACCTTTAACCTCCCGGTTTTAGTTTCGGCGGTTCAAAGTTGTCAAGACAAGGTAACGAGCTATGCAATCGACTCAATCTTCTGCTGCGCCTTCGAAAGACGCGCCGTCAACAACGACGGGACAACTGCATATCTCCACCGAAGAAATTGCTCAGATGACTCCTGATGACGTGGCGGCGCTAGCTCAGCGACTGGAGCAGGATGAATACGAAACTGCCTTTGAAGGTCTGCAAGATTGGCATCGACTTAGAGCGGTGGCATTTCAGCGTTCCGAGCTGGTTGAACCCTACATGCATTTACTCGATTTGGAAGCTTTTGATGAGTCGTAGTAAGCAGCAGCTTTGGCCTTGGCTAGCAGGCTAAATTCGCTCACAATATGAATGTTTTAATTGGCGTGACGGGCGGCGTTGCGGCCTACAAAGTGTGCGAGGTGGTGTCGACGCTGGCAAAGTCGGGCGCGAGCGTGCGCGTGATGATGACGACGCGATCGCAAGATTTTGTCTCGGCCCTTACCTTTGCCGCGCTCTCTAGAAACGCGGTGTATACGGATGTGGAATTTTGGTCGGCACAGCAGGGTCGGCCTTTGCATATTGAGCTAGGAGAGTGGGCCGATGTGCTGGCGATCGCCCCAGTCACGGCCAACACGCTGGCAAAGCTGACCTATGGTCTAGCCGATAATTTGCTAACGAATACGGTGCTGGCTTCGGTCTGTCCGGTGCTGCTCGCTCCGGCGATGAATACGGACATGTGGCAGCAGCAGGCCGTTCAGCGAAACTGGGCGCTTTTACTACAGGATGCGCGATATCACGCCGTGGGGCCAGGGGCCGGGCGTTTGGCTTGCGATCGCGTCGGTACGGGCCGGATGGCTGAGCCAGTAGAAATCGTGGCGCAGCTAAACTCACTGCTACATACGCAAGGTCAGCGAGATCTAGCCGGTAAGCGGCTGCTAATTAGTGCAGGTAGCACTCAAGAATATATAGACCCGGTACGATACATCGGCAATCCGGCAACCGGGCGAATGGGGATGGCGCTGGCGTTAGCGGGGCTGCACCGGGGAGCAACCGTAACGCTCGTGCATGGGCCAATGAGCGCTGAGCTAACGGCGACTTTGCCGAGTAACCTTCGAACCATTGGCGTGACGACAGCCGCTGAAATGGAGCAGGCATTGCTCGGTGAAATGGCGATCGCAGATTGGGCAATAATGGCCGCTGCGGTCGCGGATGTGCGTCCAACCACCACCGCCCACTTCAAGCTCCCTAAGCAAGACTTGCCAAACAGCTTGCCTTTAAGCGCCGTGCCGGACATTGTGGCTAAGCTGTCGGCTTGCCGCACATCAAGCCAAAAAGTCATCGGATTTGCCGCCCAAACCGGAGATATCGTCACGCCCGCCTTAGACAAGCTAAAGCGTAAACAGCTAGATGCGATTGTAGCCAACCCCATTGATAAACCCAATAGCGGTTTTGGCAGCTTAGATAATGAGGCCGTTATTTTAGCTGCCGACGGTCGGCAAGTGGCGGTAGCTCGCTCAAGTAAGCTGCGGCTGGCTCACCAACTCTATGATTTTTTGCTGAGTTGATTTTTTGCTGAGTTGATTTTTGCTGGGCTAGCCACTT
>JBBSOB010000314.1:0-5513 GCA_038260205.1 Phormidesmidales cyanobacterium | reverse complement strand
CTGTTGTAAGGATTTCTGGACTGAGTCCAATTCCTTTGAGCCTATCTTTGATCTCTTCTTTATATAGCGGATTCATGACAATCACAACGTCTGTTGGATGCTGAGCGACATGTTCAGGCGATACAATTTTCTGCCCGGTGCCCGGAATAAATTTACCTTGTTTGCGAGGGTTAATATCGACCGCATATTCAACTTTACTGCCCTGATTGAGCAGGTTTAAGAAGGTGACGCCTTTGGATCCTGATCCCCAAATAGCAACTTTTTTGCCCTGCTCAAATAGCTGACTAAGACGATTTTCCCACTGCTGCGTTTGAGTTTCAAAGCGAGTTTTGAAGTCGGCGATGTCTTTGGCTAACTGCGCGATCGCACCGGCATCTGCAGCAGGCTCGCTTTGTTTTGCCGGTTGGGCTTCGATACTGAGGAACTGACCGCCGAATTCTTCTGAGGTTTCGCCGACGGTGTAGCCTGCATTAGTGAAAGCGTAGCTGAGTGAGGTCGGGGTGAAATAGGTGCAGTGTTCGTAGATCACGTCCCAAACCATCATGTTGCGAATGGTGTAGAGGGCGTTGGGAACTTCAAAAAAGACGACGGTTTTAGCCTCTGCATCTAGGGTTTTGCGCAGTGGATCTAAGAGGTCGGCTGGTTTTTGAACATGTTCTAGCACCTGGCGACAGCAGACAAAATCGCCCTGATATTCGACGTATTTTTCTGAGTAAAAGTCTTTGATGAATTGGATGCGATCGCCCAAAACCTCATGCTCTGCTCTATCTACATAGCTACTGTCAAACCCAATGCCCGAATTGTTACCCTGCTCGCAAAGCATCGCCAAAAAGTCTCCTTTGCCGCAGCCAATCTCAACGATAGTTTTATCGTGAAGCTGGTGTTGTTCTATAAGTCGGTTTGCGAGGGCTTCTACGTAGCTTTGAAACCGGCTGGAATAATGCAGCGAGTTTTCGTAGTCCTGCGAATAGCCCAGCTTTGCAGGATCGAATACAACATTGACGATGCCGCCACACTGGTCACAAAAGGCCAGCTCGATATCTCCTTTTGGGCAGTCTTTCGCCTCTTGCCGATCGGCCCACAGTAAATTGCAGTAAATAGGTAAATTAGGCAGCTTAATGAAGTCTGCAAGCGAAGACGATCCGCAGATAGGGCAGTCAGTTAGGTGGGTCATGGGGTTTAGATGCGGCGTGCAAAGGAGAATTCAAACAAAGGAGAATTCGAGCGATAATACGAAGGGCTGCTTGTGGTACAAACAGCCCCGTAAATTAGGCGTTTATTTGAGTGGAACTAGCTCGGTTTTGACGCCCATTTCGTCGAGCATGGCCTGAATCTCATCGCAGTAGATTTCGTTCATTACGATGATTTGATCAGGCTGATATTCTTTAAGAAATTCTGGCGACATGATTTGCTTGCCAACCCCTGGAATAAACTTGCCATGGCGGTGCGGGTTGATATCGACGACATATTGAATTTTGTCGATAGTGTCTAGCGTGGTCAGAAAGGCCACGCACTTGGAGCCAGATCCCCAGACGACGGTTTTTTGACCTGTTTTTTGGGCAGTTTCTAGGCGATCGCGCCATCCTTGCAGCTTGCCGTTAATCGTATCAATATACTTCTGTACCGAAGCGGCGATTTCTGCTGGGCTGTCTTCTAATGGATGGATTTTATCTGATGGAGTGGCGACAGGTTTAGCGTCAATGAGGAGATACTGATCGCCGTAGGCTCTGTAAAGGTCGGTGACTTCGAAGCCGCATTCGCGGAACAGACGGGCGAGCGAGCCAGGCGTGAAGTAAGAGCAGTGTTCGTAGTAGATATCTTCGAAGGCTCCATCCTCTAAAACGCGAACGGTATCAGGAATTTCAAAGACGACCGAAACCGCGCGATCGCCAATAGAGCGCCGAACAATACTCACAAATTCTTTAGTGGGCTGAATGTGCTCCAAGGTATGACGGCAGCAGATGAAATCGCCAACATGGTTTGCGTGCTTTTCCGAGTAGTAGTCTTGAATAAGCGTCACGCGATCGGTGGCGGTACTTTGCACTCTACCAGGGACGGCACTAGGGTCAATGCCGATGCCGGTATTGTCACCCAGTTCACACAGCAGGTGCAAGAAGTCTCCTTTGCTACAGCCAATTTCAACAATAGATTTGTTGTGCAGGTCGTATCTATCCACCAACTGCTGAGCTAGCTCTTTAGCAAACTTGTTGAAGGTAGGAGAAAAACTTTGCTGATCTTCGTAGTTAGGGGCATACGCCGACCACTTAGCATCAAACTCGGTGTTAGTAATGAAGCCGCAGTTGTCGCAAAAGCCCAGTTTGACATCGCCAGACGGAAAATCCAGTGCATCTTCGGCGTTGGAGAGCATCAGGCAACTGTGAACCGGAACATTATCGACTTCGTAGAAAAGAGAGAGGCCCGTTGAGTCACAGTTAGGGCATTTCTCATCAGGAAGATGCCGGGTGTTTTTGAGACGTTGAGAAAGAGTTGCTTGTGTCATGGTTAAGAGAGGGTGGTTAGAGAGCTTTAGCAGGTTAGTTTTAACAGATTAGCTTTAGCAGACTAGTTTTAATAAATTAGAAAGAGAATGCTAGGCAATTCTAGGCAAAGGAATTGGGATGATAAACTGTCCGCCCTTCTGTCGGTATTCTTCTTGCTGCTTCATAATCTCTTCGGCAAAGTTCCAGGCCAGAATAAGCACATAGTCTGGCTGATCTTCTAGCAGCTTGTTAGGTAGGTGAATAGGCAAATGATTACCGCCCATATAGCGGCCGTTTTTGTGCGGATTGAGGTCTAGAACGTAGTCTAGGTGGCTCTTGTCGATACCAACATAGGCCATCATTGTGGCTGCTTTAGCGGCGGCCCCGTACCCCACAATTCGCTTGCCATCTTGCTTTAATTCGGTCAGAATCTTTAGCAGGTCAGACTTGATGGTTTCCACCTGTTCAGCAAAAGAGTTGTAGTACTCAATGCTATCTACCTTGTTCTCTTTTTCCTGCTCTAGGAGGTTTTTCACCGCAGGCTGAACGTTCCCAATCGGTTCAACAAATAGCCTGAGCGAACCACCGTGAATTTTGGTTTGATGCACGTTGTTAAGGTAAAGTCCGTGCTTGCGGAACAGTCTATCTACGGCCGTAACTGAAAAGTAACAGAGGTGCTGGTGATAGATAGTGTCGAATTCACCATGTTCGACTAGATCGATCAGGTAAGGTGCTTCGATAACCGCGACACCGGTTTCTTTTAGCAGGAGTTTAATGCCTTCTACGAAACCATTGAGATCGGGGACGTGAGCGAGAACGTTGTTGGCTAGAAAGACATCGGCAGCGTAGCCGTCTGCTTTTAGCTGGGCGGCAAGTTCTTTGCTAAAGAAGGTGCATTTGGTGTTGATGCCTGCATCTTGAGCAGCTTTGGCTGGGCCATCTGCTGGATCAATGCCCAAGACAGGAATACCTTCTTCTAAAAAGTTTTTGAGCATATAGCCATCGTTGCTAGCGGCTTCTATGACCATGCTATCGGGGCCAAGATTTCGCTCTTTGATAATGCTTTTGGCGCTGTCGCCAAAGTGCTTCATTAAGCTAGGTGATACAGACGAGAAGTAGGGGTAGTTGCGGCAGAAAAGAATTTCGGGTGGGACGCTGACGGTGATTTGAACTAGCGCGCAGTTAGGGCAGAAAACAAGATCTAGGGGCGCAGTATATTCTTCTTGATCTAGCTGTTCTTTGTTGAGGAGAGCGTCGGCTAGTGTGGTTTCGCCAAACGAAATAATAGGTAAAAGTTTATCGTAGCCGCAGGAGCGGCAAGTGGGGGTGGATGCTTCCATATGACTATGCTTTTGGCTTTTGTTAGCGGACTGTTGGATAGATTTTTGAGATACGAGCAGGTTAAAGCCACGACTAGCGAGAGAAGTTGTTGAAGACTCTCTCGCTAATGGCTTTCTTAAGCAGCGAGGGCCGAGCCGTGAGGGCTAAGCCGCAGGAGCCGCAACCTTCCAGCGTAGGTCTTCGCCTAGTTCGCCAGAAGCTAATAGGGACTTGATGTGGGCAATTCTTTGATAGCGATCGCCCTCAAACTCTTCTAGCGTAAGACCAACGGCTTTATAAGCATCGTAGAGTTCTTGAACGCCCTTACGAGCGCTCCACTGAGGCTTAAACTCGGGCAATACGCGAAGAATTTTGCTGCAATCTACCCGGTAACAGCGCAGGTCGGGGCCAGCGTCTTCGGCGTACTCTACTTTGCAGTTAGGCACAATGTCTTTCACCATATCTGCTAGTTCGCGAATCTGGTAGTTATCTTCGTTACGACCAACGTTAAAGGCTTCGTTGTGTACGATCTCTCTGGGTGCATGTAATGTGGCTAAAAATGCACGAGAGATATCTTCGATGTGAACGATTGGACGCCAGGGTGTGCCGTCGCTCTTAATGAAGACGCGACCGGTCGTGAAAGCCCAAGCGGTGAGATTATTGAGCACTAGGTCAAACCGGAGACGAGGGGAGACGCCAAAAGCGGTGGCATTTCGCAAGAAAGTGGGGCTGAAGTTATCGTCGGCTAGTGCGGCTAAGCCCTGCTCCGATTTCACTTTAGATACGCCGTAAGGGGTAACTGGATTAAACGCCGATTCTTCGTTAAGCCAATCGTCTCCACCGGCACCGTAGTTACTGCAAGAAGAGGAGAAAATGTATCGGCTAACGCCCGCTTGCTTGGCTAGATCGCCTAGATGAACGGTGGCTTCGTGGTTAATTAGACGAGTCAGATCGGGGTTGAGGTTGCCGAGCGGATCGTTAGAGAGGCCAGCTAGGTGTAAAACCGCCTCAAAGCCTTCGAAATCCTTCGCTTTTACGTCTCGAACGTCTTTTTCAATTTCGGGAATAGACGGCATGTTGTCGCCGAAGGTGCTGCCTTTGTAGAGGTCGCTGTCCATTCCGACGAGTTCGTGGCCTGCTTCTAGCAGCATGGGGACAAGAATAGTGCCGATGTAGCCTTTGTGTCCGGTTACTAGTACGCGCATGGTGGTGATTACTCCCTGCCTAATTTGATTGAGTGACTTAACTTTTTTATGTAGATGCTGGTTTTGCCTGATGACGCTTTGGCAATGATTCCTAGAGAATGTTGATCCCAATACTTGATTTCAATGCCTGATCCCAATGTTTGATCTCAATATTTGATCTCAATATTTGATCTCCATACTTGGAAATCTTAATCGTCCTTCCAGGTTTTCCAGGGGGCATTCCCCGATTCCCAGAGACTTTCTAGTCGGCGCTTGTCTCGTAGCGTATCCATACATTGCCAGAAGCCGGAATACTTGTAGGCCATCAACTGTCCGTCTTTGGCTAGGCGCTCTAGAGGGGCTTTTTCCCACTGGGTGTCGTCGTCTTCGATGTAGTCGAAAATGGCGGGTTCGAGAACGAAGAAGGCTCCGTTGATCCAACCTTCTCGGGTCTGGGGCTTTTCGGAGAAGTCTACAATTTGGTCGCCTTGCAAATCCAGGTGGCCAAATCGGGCGGCGGGACGAACGG
>JBBSOB010000313.1:0-5549 GCA_038260205.1 Phormidesmidales cyanobacterium | reverse complement strand
CCAAGCCTGCCATCGTGCGCTCCCGCATCAGGTTACGCTCATACTCCGCCATCGCACCAATTACGGAGAACACCATCTTTCCCGAAGCAGTAGAGGTATCGAAGCCGTCCTGAACGCTGGCAAGACCCGCGCCCCGTTGCTTCAAGTCCTCGACAAGGCTCAGCAGATGACTCAGCGATCGCCCTAAGCGGTCAAGCTTCCAAATTACGAGGATGTCGCCTTTGCGGATCTGGTCTAGTGCTTTATCCAATCCAGGGCGCTCGGTCTTGGCACCGCTCACGCCGCGATGCTAAAAATCTTCTCGCAGCCTGCTGTCTTCAAAGCATCCATTTGAAGGTCTAAGTTTTGGGCAGTTGTCGAAACTCTGGCATAGCCAATCTTTATTGTCGCAAAACTCGTAAAGCGTCTCTATTTTTGACACCTTGATTATGACACAACTTTTAGTACACGAATACGGTCAATAAAGCGCCTTATTTGAGATTTCGCCTCTATGTACCAAAAACGGTCAGATACTGTTGGCGAACTCAATATTGAACGCTGAACTGACCAAAACTCGTTGACTCGGCCAAGAAGCCGATTACGAATTTACTGGAATTGAGGCGCTGTCGCAGACTTTGCCAACAGCATCCAAAATACTCAAAGGCCCACTAATGATTAAAACTGCAATCTTTTCTAATAAGGGATTTCAATCTTAACGACCAAAATTTCGTGCGACTCGTTCAGTCGAAACAGATAGCAATATCTGGGATGACTGGCAAGGCGCAAGTGGGAGACTTCCCACTGCACCTAGACAACTTAGTTTTCGTGATGGTGAAATTCCATCCCTCCTTAATGCAGGAGTGACAGCATCTCCCACTGCAACCTGGGGTGACAGCCTCGTTGTAGCAAGCATGGGAGAAAAGGCGGTAACTCGGAACCCGACCGAGAACCCCGTCGAGCATAGCTGAATAAGGTTAGCGCAAGCGAATCCACGCTTGAACCGTCGTTAGGTCGAACAAGCCAACACGGGCTTACTCCTCCTTCTTGGGGGTCTCTAAATCAGAGAACCAGGCTTGCCCAAAACGGGACAGGATAATGAGTCAGGCAGTTGAAATTCTGACCTGATGGCATTCTCAATAAACCCGGCGGAAAGTGGAAACCTAAGTCCAGCGACAAACGAAGACTAGGAACGAAGTAACTATCCTGTTTGCTCTCAAGCTGTGGTCGATAGCTTGAGCAGGGAGTCACCCGCAAGCAGCAGGATTGTCTCAGAAGCTAATGCCTCTAGGAAAGCTAGAGGATACGCCGACAGAGACACGACAGTTTGGAAGATAGAGGTGTCAGTCGCAATTCATAAATCATGAACGAGTTAACGACTACGTATGAGTGGGAAGCGCTCCCCTGGCACAAGCTAGGAAGGAGGGTTTTCAAGTTGCAAAACCGCATCTATCGAGCCTCGCTGCGTGGCGATGTTAAGACAGTCCGCAGACTCCAGCGACTGATGATGAAGTCCTGGTCAGCTAAGTGTTTGGCAGTCCGCCGCGTCACTCAGGACAACCAGGGAAAGAAAACGGCAGGCATTGATGGTGTCGCATCGCTTTCCCCCAGAGCCAGGTTGACGCTAGTGGGAGGTCTTCAACTCGGAGACAAAGCGACCCCGAGCCGACGGGTTTGGATACCCAAGCCTGGAAGCTCGGAACAAAGGCCGTTATCAATACCTGTCATGTACGACCGTGCCTTACAAGCGCTGGTCAAACAAGCACTGGAACCCGAATGGGAGGCCAAATTTGAGCCTAACTCTTTCGGTTTTCGACCAGGCCGCTCCTGTCGCGATGCTATTGGGGCGATCTTTTTGGCCATCAAGCAAAAGCCTAAATACGTTCTGGAAACAGACGTGGCCAAATGCTTTGACCGAATTGATCACAAAGCCCTCTGCAAGAAACTCAACACCAGTCCTTCCCTAACCCGGCAAATCCGGGCTTGGTTGAAGGCTGGGGTGATGGACGGACACCAATTTCAGGCAACGCCGACCGGCGCGGCTCAGGGGTCGGTGATTTCTCCTTTGTTGGCAAACGTAGCACTGCATGGTTTAGAAGTAGACCTCCAGAAAGCATTTCGGAGCGCTCAACGCCCGATGCTCGTCCGCTATGCGGATGATTTGGTGGCTCTACACAAAGACCTTGCTGTTGTCCAAGCGAGCCAACGGTTTCTCTCAGAATGGTTGAGCGACATAGGGTTGGCATTGAAACCTAGTAAGACAAGAATCACTCACACCTTAGTGCCTTACGAGGGACAGGTAGGCTTCGATTTTCTCGGGTATGAGGTTCGCCAGTACTCGATGGGTAAAACCCACTCTAAACAAGGGTTCAAGACCATCATCAAACCCAGCAAAGAAGCACAGATTAGGCATTCCCATCGAATTCGAGCCGTTATTAAAGCCCATAAAGCAGCCCCTCAAGCTGCTTTAATCGACCGGCTAAACCCGATTATTCGGGGATGGGCCAACTACTTCTCGAACGTCTGTAGCAAATCTACCTACAGCTCAATGGATAACCTAATGTACCAAAAGCTTCGGGCCTGGGCACGTCGCCGTCACCCCAACAAAAACCAGCACTGGATTGCCCGTAAATACTGGCTTATCGGCACTGGGGAAGGGTGGGTCTTCGCTTCTCGGAGCGACCAGCATCCCATGCGGTTGTTCCAGCACGCTCAGACGCCGATTAAGCGTCACATCAAGGTGCAGGGAAGTCGAAGTCCGTATGACGGGGATTGGATTTACTGGAGTCGCAGAATGGGCCATCACCCAACGGTAACGTTAAGGGTCGCTAGACTCTTGAAGCACCAAGCGGGACAGTGCGCTCACTGTGGACTGTATTTCTTTCCAGATGACCTGATGGAAGTCCACCATATGGACAGGAATCAGAACAACCACAAACAGGTCAATCTGGTTTTAACTCATCGACATTGCCACGACCAGATTCATGCGAAGCGTGTGTGACAAGCACCAAGCTGTTGAGGAGCCGTGTGAAGGTAACCTTTCATGCACGGTTTTGTAGACCAGTAGGGTGGGTGACTGCCCTGCTGAGTTTAACTCTAACTTTATGTAAGGGCCTAATTCGCTCGAAAAAGTATATTTCAGATTGAGACAGACAAAGCTCAGACTTTGGCCAGGTTTGTTAGTTCATTACAAATAAGGACCTTCTTATAGCGATGTGGTAAGACTCTCTGATAGCTCTTTTGGACTATGTAAGTAGTTAGAGTGATTGACTATAAAATAAAAATGAAAAACAGAAAGCAAAAGATTGCACTGGTCGTAGCGCTGCTATTTTCGCTCGCAGGCAATGCATACCAGTATGCACGATGGAGCTATGTGCGGTCATAGTTATTGGGTATAGAAGAAAGTCTTGAGGCAGTACCGGATGCACTCAACTCAGCAGGTAGACAGGATGATTTTGCGCCTTGGGCTGATAAAAACTGCCCCTTGGTAAGCGACTTCTGCGAAGATATTTACGGCGAATTATGGCAGTGGAATAGCTCGAATGAGCAGTGGTACTCTACAGAATAGCTCTACTCATCAACAGAGCAGATAACTGTATTTATTGGTTAAACGTATTAGATGGCTCGTTAGCGGTGTCCGCTACGCATGAAACACTTGTAGCTGCGCTTGATGTCTCTAGTCTATTCTGCTCTCCCACCTGCGAAGTTATAGAAAAAGCTATTACTTCGTACATCGCCTTGAAAGAACGGTAAGCCATCAGGATCGTCAAAACATAGCACTGAAAAATCCGTACATTCGATGCCAAACTCTTTCTTCTAACTGCTCACTGAGTTGCATGGTCATCTCCTGCCTTTGTCTAAGACTTCTGCTATCTGAGAAACCTGGCAACATTGAAAGATAGCGTCCGTTGAAGCTTAGAGATCGACGGTGACAGAAAACTGCTGTCTGCTTATCGATTCATGCAACAGAGCCGTTCCGCTGTTAGATAGTTAAAAGTAGGGCAGTGGCTACACGAGGTTAAGCCCTCTATAGCGAAAGCTCATGGTCATTTGACTAAGAGCGTTTTTCGCTATGACTTGAACCATCTTCGACACATCTTCTTAAATCTAACCCAACCTCAGCAGCAGCAAGACTTTCAGCTAGTTATTCAGTTTTTGTCCTGTACATAGGAAAAACATATATCTTTTTTGTGCAACTTACTGTTTAATGTGGGTTAAGCAGTGTCCTCAGAATAGGCTCGCTTTTAACTTTCATACAGATTGTATACTATGTTATTAGACAATCCACGTCAGTCCGCCAGAGAACTTCTCAGAGGGAGTGTTTCGAGTCAGAAGTGGGAGGAGAACAGCGAGTTCTTAGCCCGCTTGCGCGAGCGTATTGAACGTCATTCAGTTACTCGTCATCCAGTTATAGAAGCCTTGAATAGCTCTACTTTCAGCTTAGAAGCCGTTCGTCAGATACACTTAGAGTACCGGCATGCCATTGTGCAAATATTCACTGATGCTTTGCTAATGGCTCAGATTCAGACCAAGCAGCTTGAGCCTAAACTGACCTCAGGCACAAAGATGTACGCTCGTTTTTTGCTCACACTCAATACATTAGACGAGTTCGGCTTTAAGCCTGGCGTCGATTCCTCTGGATATTACAGAGGCAATGCATTAGGCGCTCACTATCCGCTGTACGAAAAAGTTTTAGATGAACTTGGCATTAGCCAAACTGAAAGAGAACAATATAAACCTAGTGAGTTCTCACATAAGCTTCGCAGCTTATTAGAAAGCTCATACGACGACCTATCTGAAGTGGTTAGCCTATTAGCAGCAGGCGAAAGAGTTGTTGTTCTTTTTAGTGCACCGCTGCGAGAAAACGCAAAGACAGTAGGCGTCGATACCTCACAAGGATACTATATGAATCATGGTGCTAGCAATGATGATGAATCTGAGGGAGATGATGATACTCATGAGGATGACCTTTGGTTTGTTTTGACGCAGGCTCTTTCTCCTAACCAGTATGGAAGGATTGAAGATCTATGCGAACAATACTGCGATCTGTGGGCTAGCTTCTGGGACACTCAGATGGATCTAGCTAAGGTAGAGAAAAGAAAACTCGTCTCTGCTTCATAGGTTTTGTTCAGCAGATGTTATCGGAGATAGCTCCGAGTCAACGAGCTGATGAATATCTTTTACCTGTTGTTTAGGCATCCGTCATCGGCGGTGAGTCAGGTGAAGGTTGTATAGTCCACGAGTGATTCCCATCAACTCGTCGGCAAAGTTGGGCATTCGGTTGCAAAGCGTTCGTACCAAAATCTGGCAGTGCCTTAATCCCGCCAATCTGATATTCCACTCTCCAGACTCGATATTACCCGATTAATCACATTTTCTTCTGATGTTAGTTCGCCACTGTGTGGCTTCTTCTTCGGCTGTATTACTGTTAACTCCCACTGATCGCTATATAGAGCCTATTTGACCTCTTCTGAATGTCTTGCAAGTCGTTTAAGTAGGAGCCTAGCGAAGCACAGGTCAATTCTAGCCTTTGCGTTCGTTAGCGTTCTATCGAAGTTCTTAGTCAAGCTTTT
>JBBSOB010000312.1:0-5586 GCA_038260205.1 Phormidesmidales cyanobacterium | reverse complement strand
TCTTTTAGCGTCGGCACCGCCTGATCGCCAATCTTCAGCAAGCTACCGATAATTGACTGAGTCAAGTTGTCGTCCGCGCCTGATAAAGATCGAGACAGCGCCGGAATCGCCACGTCAGCGAGCGGGCCAAAATCACCCAAGGCTCTAGCTGCCGCTGTGCGCACACCGCTATCGCCATCATTCAGCGTCTCGGTCAAAATTGGAATAATTGATCGAACGGCTTCCCCGCCTAGCTCATCTGCCTGATTAATATTACCAATGAGCGTCGCTGCGGTCTGCTTGGCCAGCTTATCTGCCGACTTATTTTTCAGCAACTTGCCCAAAGCAGGTACCGCATCGCCGCCAATATTCACCAGCGACTCCGCTGCAATGTCTTTCACCAGCCCAGACTCATTTTGCACCGCTGCTATCAGCACGTTCAGCAAAATGTCATTCTTTACGCCTACCTGAGTCAGCGTACTTAGCGCCAGCGCTCTCACTAGCTCGTCGTCGTCCTTAATCACTTCTAGCAAAGTAGGGGTCGCCGCTTTTGCCTCTGGGCCAATTTTATTGAGCGCGTAAGCCGCTGCGGCTCGAGTGGGCGTATTGTCAGAGGTCAGCGCTTTTGTCAGCTCAGGCACTGCCGCTTTACCCTTTGCGGCTAAAGCATCCGCTGCGGCCTTGCGCTCAGTGTTGTTGTTGCTACTTAAAATGGCAACTAGTTCGGAGAATTCATCCGTCCCTGGGTTCGCGGTCTGTTCAACCGGTTTGGCGGGGGCTGGATTAGGATTTGCTGTTGTTCCATTTTCTAGTTCTTCTAAAGCTTCTTCAGTAGAAAGCCCCGTTGGTCTGCCGGTTCCACTATTTGAAATTACTGGTAGATAAGGAGAGGCGATCGCACTCATTTTTCCCTGACTCACTAAAGACTGGTAGGCGATCGCCGCAATTTCCCCTCTGCTCGCATTCCGCTGAGGATTTAGCTGCTTCACGTTAGGATAGTTCACCACTAGGCCATTGCCAGTAGCCGCCGCGATCGCCTCAGTCGCCCAAGCCGGAATCTGCCCGCTATCTGCAAACGCCTTCAGCAGATCGGCGTTATCGCCCGTGCTCTTAAGCCCTAACCCATTTGCTAGCGACAGCAAAACCTCTAATCTCGTAATCGGCTGATCTAGGCCAAACGTGCCATCGGGATAGCCACTCAAAAAGCCTCTGGAATAGGCCATAGAAATCGCCCCTTCTGCCCAATGACCGGCTGGCACATCTTTAAACTTAATGGGCGGGCGAACCGTTGGCTGAGGAAATGCGCCCGCCAAAATAGAGGCATACTGCGCTCTCGTCATTTGGGCATCGGGTCGAAATGTGCCGTCTGGAAACCCGCTAATGACGTTCGCCTCATTCAGCGACATCACGTATTGATTGGCCCAATAGTTACCGTCTATGTCGCTAAATTTGTTTTGCGCCGCTGCCGGTAGCGTGATGACAAGGCCCAAAGCTAACGTACTAGAAAGCGCGATCGCAGCACTAACCGTGGGGGTAAAGAGGGAGCTATTTTGGCCAAACATGACGATATCCTGAGGTTCCGGGGAGTTCACTAAAGCTGATAGCAGAATATCCCATCCCCTTCAGAAGCTGCTATGAAATCAGGGCCGGTTCGTATTTTGGCTCAATAAAAATAGGTAAAAGCGGGCGATCGCGCCTTTCTAGCGCCATAACACCCCTTAAAACCGGATCGGTTTTGCATCTGGTCGTACCTAGCTGGAGCTATTTGAACAGAATTCACACTGAATTTGCCTTCAGGTCATCTAGGCTCACATGGTTCAGCGCCGCGCTGTGCGTTGCCGCCAAATCGACCGGCGGAGCCACCCCGTCATCCAAAGCCTCTTTCCATCTAGCCGCGCACAAACACCACTTGTCTCCTGGCTTCAGCCCCGGAAAATTGTACTCAGGCCGAGGCGTGCTCAAATCATTTCCCTGGGCCTTGGTGTAGGTCAAAAAAGCCGCCGTTAGTTTTGCGCACACCACATGCACGCCGCTATCTTGCGGCCCCGTCTGGCACAGTCCATCTCGATAAAAACCCGTCATCGGAGAAGTACAACAACTTTGCAGTTCACTTCCCAATACGTTCTTATTCTTAGCCACTTTACTCTCAGCCATTCTATTTTCAGTCATTTTATTTTCAGTCATCGCTATTCTTTACCCTAAACGCCCTTCTCGCACGGCTGCCGTATATTGTGCAGGCACCAGCACCAAAAACAACAGCCACCAAACCAGCATCGCGCCCACTACCGGCACCGTAATCCACAGCCGATGCAACAACAGCCAGGATGCAGCCGGAATGAGCGCTCCCGTCAACAAAATTGACCAGGGCTGACACCACCAGGGCTTCAGCGCCCACATAGACTCCGGCATAGATGTTTCAATTATCCGAGGCTCTGGCATTTGATCTCTATCTAGTGGCAGCGCCATTACTTCAACCCCACAATCTCGACTGGCTCAATCTCATCTGCCAGCTCGAATCCAAAAATCTGTGCATAAAACGAGAGTTCTGCATCTAGCGATCGCTTAATGTTCTCCCCCTTGCGAAACCCATGCTGCTCCCCTTCAAACAGCAAATAAGCCACCGGAATCCCTTTTGCCTTCAGCGCATTCACCATTTTCTCAGCCTGATTGGGCGGCACAATTTTATCTTCTGCCCCCTGCAAGAAAATAATCGGGCAAGACAGTTTATCGACTGCATTAATGGGCGATCGCTCGTCATACACCGATTTCTGCTCCGGGTAAGGCCCCACCAAACTATCCAAATACCGCGACTCAAACTTATGCGTTTCTGCCGCCAAGCTCCCCATATCGCTCACGCCGTAATAGCTCGCCCCCGCCTTAAACACATCGCGAAACGTCAGCGCCGCCAGCGTCGTATAGCCGCCCGCACTGCCGCCGTCAATGGCCAATCTCTGCTTATCCGCCTGACCCTGCGCCACCAAATAAGTCGCCCCGTTACAGGCATCATCCACATCCACAATTCCCCACTTCCCAATCAGCCGATTCCGATAGGCCCGGCCATACCCCGTACTGCCGCCGTAGTTCACATCTAGCACCGCAAACCCGCGACTTGTCCAATACTGAATCGCCGGATTAAACGCACTAGACGCCGCTGCCGTCGGCCCCCCATGCGTTTTTACTAATAGAGGCGGGCGCTCTGTCACCTCAGCCTCACAGTCCTTGTTCTTAGGCCGATAGTAAATGCCGTAGGCGTCAAATCCGCCCGTCGTCGGAAACGAGATCACTTCTGGCTCAGAGATATAGCCCGCGTCTATCTCCACCGAGCTACTGCGACGAATTTCGGTCGTCTCCAAAGTATCGAGATCCAAACGCACCAAAGCACCTGGCTCAGTCGTACTTGCACCTAAAAAGACCGCAAAGCCTTCGCCAATCTGCAAACTCCCAAAGCCAGAATATGCCGTCTCAATATCATCCATCGACCGCGCCAGCGTATCAAACCGCGCCAGCCGAGAAACGCCCTCATACTTGTAGGTACAAAGAATCGTCTGGTCATCTTCAAATCCGTAGCTGCTCTGGCCAAAGTTCCACTGCGGCCCCGCAAACTCCGCCTCAATTGAAAACAGCGGCTCTGCCCGCTCGCCCTCCCACCGATACAAATTCCACCAGCCCGTTGCATCGCTAATAAAATGCAGCGTCCCTGAGGGCGACCAGCAGGGCTGACAGACCGACTCGGTCACATTTCCCACCAGCTTGTGCGGACGGCTAATGCTGCCATCGTCTTGCACGGTTGCCATCCACAGCTCCGTTCCATCCCAGGGCATTTGAGGATGGTTCCAGGTCACCCAAACCAACTGCCGTCCGTCGGGGCTCAGCCGAGGCGACGAGTAGAAGTCATTGCCGCTGACTAGCACTCTGGGCATTCCACCCTCTAACGGGACGGTCGCGATCGCATTGACCGCCTCCCCACGCTGCCGATGATCTTCCATCACGCAAATTAACCGATCTCGGCGCACATCGACCACTGCATCTGCAAACCGTAAACCACTCGCAGGCTCTACTTCTGGCGTTAGCGCTTCTGGTGCTACACCCGCCACCTGTCGATACAGGCGCTGATCGGCAAAGTTAGAAAAATAAACCGTTCCTTGATGGACACAGTACGCCCCGCCGCCATATTCATGAACGCGCGATCGCACATTAAACGGGGCTGGCGTTATATCGCTCACCTCACCTAGCGTATCTTCTGGCCCATAGCGCACCACTAGCTGCCGCCCACCCTCTTGAGGACGCAGCTCGCCCCAATAAATGTCCGCCCCCTCAATCTGAATGGCCCCTAAGCGCAAGGAGCTAGAAACAATCAAATCTGAAGTAATCGGAGACTTCCAGGAGCCGTAGGGCGTCGTTGTTGCCATAGTGAGTTGTCTATATATCTATACAAAGAATGAGGAAATGTCATCATATAAGGAGAAGCCGCCATTCAGCATCTCTCTGATTACAGGCATCATAACCAATCAGTAAAATTCAGACGTACTGTCCACCCAGCTTTATCAGTCCTTAGACAATCAGTTACGCTGAACTAAAGTGTCAGGGCTATCTACCCACTGCCTTTCTACAGGAATCTACTCGATCATGGTTCACCCATCCGTCCCTTTCACGCGGCACACATTACTGATTGGCAGCGCGATCGCCACTAGCCTAGCCGCCACCTTTAGCACAACCCTGCCCACTTGGGCACAGTCCACCGAAGACCCGCTCCCAGCAGTAGAATCCTCCACCAGCGGCAGTCAACTCCCCACAGACGCCCGCTTTGAGTGCCAGATTTCCAACGGCAACTACACCGTGATGTACCTACCCAAAAGCCAGCCCGATCAAGCCTATGCCTGGGCCACCCCCGCAGCAATGGGCGGCGGCTGGACAGCCGAAAATCGCTGCTATACCATTAGCGAACGGCTAGAAAGCTATCGGCCAGAAGGTCTCACGCAGCTACAAGTTGGCAAAGAAAACGGCTACGACATTGTTTGCGCCACCACAGAGCAAGAACCTAGCCTCTGCAAAATTGTCTTCACCGTACCGACCGGCCAGAACCCAGTTGCCACCCGCGATCAGGTATTCGAGAACCTAACGCTTGCAGATGGCGGCAGCGAGACAACCGGGGTTAATACCTTTACAGGCACAGGAAGCAACAACATTCTAGGACAAATAACCGCCGCCCTCGATCTGCCTTTTCCAAAACGTACCGCCGCCACCCGTAACGGCATTAACCTTAAACCGTTTTTGGATATTAACGATGGCGGAACAGGCGCTGCTCTCAATCAAAGACCCACCGCTCGCCCTCTAAATCCAGACAGCTTCAGATAGAATCTCTAATTGGCCCTAATCAGATATCAGATATCTGATGAATATCTCAATAAACTGCATTTTGCCTACGATTACACAGTAACTTTCGACAGAGATTGACATGCTCCTCGCACTAAAAGTCCGAGGATTCTAAGACTAGGCAAACAGGCTAAGCTGCTGCTCTATCTTGTGGCTTAACGCTTCAACGGGCATCGCTAGCAAGCTAGTCTTATGCGCCCTCTGCGTTCGTTTAGAGTCGCGGGCTAATCCAGC
>JBBSOB010000311.1:0-5623 GCA_038260205.1 Phormidesmidales cyanobacterium | reverse complement strand
TCACCGTAGACCAGCTCGGCCTTGGCTACATCGGCATCGGTCGCCTCGCCGGACAGGTGCGATATGCCGATCGCCTTGCGACCCTCACGAGCGGACAGCTGCGCCTGAACGAAAACTTTTACGATGTCAGCGGCAAAATTTCTCTAGCAGGCCCCGAGCCAACCTACAGCGTCAATGCTGCCACTGCCAGCGGCAACGTTCAAAATATCCTCTCCGCCCTTTCGATCTATCGCCTAGAAGACTTCCGGCGAGGACTGACTGCGCCCGACTGGCTCAATGGCACAATCTCTCAGTCAACGCTAGACACCGTACTCGCCACTAGCTCCACCGGTAGAATCGAAGCCTCTGTTCTAGACCAGCTACGTCGCCTAGCCGAAATTCAAGACCTCGAAGCTGAAAGAGTGCTGGATGCGGAAAACGATCCACTTCCTCCCTTGCAAGAACTCGACGGCCCTTTCGCGGGCAATATCCAGCTCAACGGCACTGGCGGCGACTTCAAAGTTGACTTCGACATCGCGGGTAAGAACTGGCGGTGGGGCGACGACTACAGCGCCCAAGATGTCGTTGCCAAAGGTAGCCTTACGCCCAACGTACTTACGCTAGAACCCGTTCGGCTAGCCTCAGTTGTTGGGAAAACAGAGCGTCCTGCGCCCAATCCACCTGCCAATTCTGAGCCGGTGAATACCGAAACAGAAGCCGCTCAAACAGAAGCTGCCCAAACCGAAACGACGACCACAGCCACCAACGATTCTGAGGCTGCGGCGATTACCCTAGCCGGTCAACTCGTCTTTGGGCGCAACACAGAACTCACCTCAAATCTTCAGGCCAATGCTCAAAACTTAGACATCGGCATCCTCCGCGATATTTTCCAAATTCCGGTTGATATTGAGGGCTTGGCCAACGCGACTGCGACGCTCGGGGGTACGCTCGCGAACCCTCAGCTCCGCGGGAATGCTGCCCTAGAGACTGCCACTATCAACGATACTCCCATCGAATCGGCGATCGCTCAATTTCTCTATCAAAACGCTCGGCTAAACCTCAAAAGCGAGCTGATTGCCACCGCCCCCGACAATCCACTTACCCTCTCAGCCCAAATTCCCTACGCGTTCAACTTCATGGACGTAAGACCGCAGACCAATGACATCGATATTGACATTGATGTGGAAGATGAAGGGCTAGCGCTGCTGAATATCTTTAACGATCAAGTGGCTTGGGAGTCGGGCGAGGGTAAAGTGAGCCTCAACGTGGGCGGCACCCTATCTAACCCAGAAATTCAGGGCTTTGCCAAGTTAGAAAACGCAGTCCTTAGCGCCCAGATATTACCGGATCGGCTCACTAACGTAAATGCGAATGCTAAATTTGTGGGCGATCGCATCATCGTCGAAAATCTTCAGGGCAGCTTCAGCGAGGGCAAACTCACCGCTGCGGGCACCTTCCCACTACTCAATCCTATCGCCACAGGTGCCCAAATCAGCACCCTTTCACTGCCCCAAAATAATCCCCCAAAACCCCCATCCGAAGACGCCGAAGGAAACTCTCCCCAAGCCACCGACCCGCTCTTTCGCCAACCACTCTCCCCCGAACGCCCGCTCACTTTCAACTTCGAAGACATCGACCTCAACCTCAAAGGGCTTTATGCAGGCGGCGTCTATGGTCAGATCGTGGTCGGCGGCAGCGCTCTACTCAGAGGCCCCCAAATTGGCGGGGAAGTTATCCTCTCCGACGGACAAATTTCGCTCCCAGACGGCAATGGCAATGGCGATGCAGAAGTTACGGCTGCCCCAGACGGCACCTCAACTAATACCGTTATTCCCACCAGCCTTGGGGACACAGGCAGCATCGTCCCTAACTTCCGCAACCTGCGGCTCACCTTAGGCAATTCCATTCGCATCACCCAGGGCAACTTGCTGAACTTTGTAGCCGATGGCACGCTAGCGCTCAACGGCTCGCCGCAAGCGCTCGAACCCGATGGCACCATCAACCTCCGCTCAGGTCGCGTCAATCTCTACACCACTGTCTTCCGTTTGCGAGGCCGCGACAATACTGCCATCTTTACGCCAGAAACAGGCATTGCCAATCCCTTCCTAGATGTTTCACTTAGGGCCTCCGTCCCCGAAGTCAACGTCAATGCGGGGCCGGTTGCCACCAACTTCTTTGACAATGGAGAAGTCGCTGACACCACTGGCAACGGCTTCGAAACCACCGGCTCCTTACGCACCATTCGCGTTCGAGCAGACGTTGTTGGGCCAGCCAACGCTATTTTCGACAACTTAGAACTCTCTAGCTCTCCAGGTCGCTCAGAAAACGAACTAATCGCTCTCATCGGCGGGGGCTTCATCAACGCGCTAGAATCGACCGTCGGCAGTCTTTCTGGTGGCAACGGCGGAGACGGTTTCCAAGGGCTGATTAATCTAGTAGGCGGCGCACTGCTCAATAATGTTCAAGATGTCATCGGCAAGGCTCTGAGTGCTAGCGAACTACGGCTGTTTCCAGTGACTTCAGCTAACCGCTCCGCCGCTAAAAAGAATGGAGATAACGGCCTCGACTTTGGCGCAGAAATCGGCTTCGACGTGACCGATTCCACCACGCTCTCTGTCCTCAAAGTGCTCACAGACAATACCAACCCCGAGTTTGGCATCAACTACCGACTCACCGATGAACTCAATATTAGAGGCACCACCAACTTCGACGATATCAACCAGGTTCTTCTAGAATACGAGCTGCGGTTTTAGCAGGGATTCCACTCATCAGCTAGAATCATGGGGGGATTTCTTTCAAAAAGAACCCGAAGTTGAATAAAGCTGGCTGAAAAGAGTAGGTGCCCCATTCTGGCACTATTCATCGAAAGCCTCATTCACAGCTAGAAGAAAGTTGCCTCTAAGACTAGCCAAAAGACGTTTCTTAAAACCCCAAAATAACCCGTGCTCAAACGAATCACTGTTTCGCTGCTGCTACTTCTCGGTGCATGGAGTCAGGCTAAGCCTGCTGCTGCTCAAGCATTGCTGCCTTACACGCTGCCATTAGATCAAACGCGCTTGCAAGCAGACGGTGAAAGTTTGGCTCAAGATGCCATACAGCTTGCCCAGTTTCAGCAATACGACGAAGCGTTGGCTCGTGCTCAGCTTGCTGCTCAGCTATTACCTGGCAATGCAGATATACTGGCACTTCTTGGCAGTCTTTACCTACAGGCTTCGGAGCCGCAGCCTGAACAGGCCATTGCAACGCTAGAGCAGGCAAAAGAATTACGGCCAGACAATGCACTGGTGATGTTTGCGCTAGGCAATGCCTACTTTAGCCGCCAGGACTATACCAAAGCCGTCCAATCTATTGAGTCCGGCTTAAAAATAGAGCCTGAAAATCCGAATGCGCTGTTTGATCTAGGCAATGCTTATTACAAACTGAGCAAGTTTGACAAGGCGATCGCTCAATACGAAAAAGCGGTTGCCAAAGAACCTAGCTTCTGGCCCGCTGTCAACAACATTGGTCTGGTCAAATACGAATCGGGCGATCCTGCTGGCGCGATCGCCGAATGGCAAAGGGCTTTAGATCTAGCAGGCGAAGAGCAAACCGAGCCGCAGTTAGCGATCGCCGTCGCCCAGTTTAGCCAGGATCAAGCAACCTCTAGTAGTGACGCGGCCATCGCGGCCATAGAGCGAGATCCTAACTACGCCAACATCGACTTCCTCAAAAACAATCTGTGGGGCGAAAAGTTGCTCACAGCGACAGAGCAGTTCTTTAGCACACCCGCTCTCAAAGATGTGCTCGTCCAAATAACGCCTAGAGCCGTAAAGCAGCCCCAGCTATAGGTGAGATTGACGTTTTGGTTCACTCTAGCTGGATTTTTGCCACAATATCGTCGACAAATTTCTGGTGATCTACCACAGGCTTAGAAATGTAGCCATCGGCCCCACTCTGAGTCAAGAAGGCTTCGCGATCGCCATCCATGGCATGTGCGGTCACTAAAATCACTGGAATCTCAGCCGTTTTCGGGTCAGATTTTAAAATTTGTGTAATCTCAATGCCATCGACCGGCTTACCCTGATACACGCTGTGCGAGAGTGAAACATCCATCAAAATAACGTCGGCCTCTTTTTTCTGCGCAATGCTGAGCACTTCCTCAACATCTTCCGTATGTTTCACCGCTAAACCGCCGCGCTTGGTCAAAATCTTTGAGAAGACGCGGGCGTTTACCATATCGTCTTCAACAATCAAAACGGTACTCATAATTTTTCTTAACTTTGAGTGGATAGCTTGAAATTAGGGCAACTAAAAAACGAAACTGTAGATTAGCGATCGCGGTGTCCGTCGCAATTGCTAAGGTAGAAACGTAGCTAGAGAAAGTCTTGCCAAAGTTCTCTACGCGCAGGGAATACGCCTGCTATTCAGGTCAATTTCTAAAGGCATTTTCTAAGGCGTTTTTTTAAGCAAAAATAAGGTTGCAAAAGGCAATAGGAGCAGCGGTCAGCCTACTAGGATTAGCCAGTTAGCTCACGCTCAAAGCCAGAAACGCATTGTCCTTAAGAGATAGATATCCAGAAATATAAGCTAGAACTACATCCTAGAGTATTGCAGTTTTTCGACGCTTGCGTGTAACGTACACGATTGTCAGGGCTTTACAAGCGCCCAACCTAGCAAATTAGAGCAGCGACCCAAAATCTAACGAAGTTCGCTCTATATCACTTAACTTTTCTTCCTTTTCAGCTTCCGATTCGGTAAAGTCTTCCTTCGGACAATCTTCTAGTCACAAGGTCTTCTTCAGCAGAACTGCCCTCCTTTCTAACTACGACAGCTAAATTCAGGTTTCATTCATGGCCAGACTAAAACCCTCTAAAGAACAGATCGTCACCACCGCCCTCCATACCGAGGTGCAGCGATCGTACTTGGAATACGCCATGAGTGTCATCGTCGGGCGAGCGCTTCCCGACATCCGCGACGGCCTCAAACCAGTGCATCGGCGCATCCTCTACGCGATGCATGAGCTGGGCCTCGTCCCCGATCGTCCCTTTCGCAAGTGCGCCCGCGTAGTCGGCGATGTACTGGGCAAATATCACCCGCATGGCGATCAGGCGGTGTACGACGCGCTCGTACGCATGGTGCAAGATTTCTCCAGCCGCTATCCGCTGCTGTCAGGCCACGGCAACTTCGGCTCCGTAGACAACGATCCGCCAGCGGCCATGCGCTATACCGAAACGCGCCTCGCCGAAATTGGCCACAGTGCTCTTTTGGGCGAAGTTGGCGAAGCGACCGTAGATTTTGTCGATAACTTCGACAGCTCGCAGCAAGAACCCATTGTCTTGCCTGCCCAGCTTCCTAATATTCTGCTCAACGGGAGTTCTGGCATCGCGGTAGGCATGGCCACCAACATCCCGCCTCACAATCTTGGGGAAGTCGTTGATGGTTTGATTGCCCTCATTGATCGCCCCAATCTCTCTAACGAAAAGCTGTTCGATCTCATTCCCGGCCCCGATTTTCCAACAGGCGCGGAGATTACGGGTACCAAAGGCATTCACGATGCCTATCGCACCGGGCGCGGCAGCATTCCGATTCGCGGGGTGGCTAGTTTTGAAGACATTCAGCCTGGCAAAGGTAAGCGATCGCGTCAAGCCATTGTCGTTACCGAGCT
>JBBSOB010000310.1:0-5628 GCA_038260205.1 Phormidesmidales cyanobacterium | reverse complement strand
TAGCTCGGTATATGACGAAGGCGCGCCTGCTTGCGATCCAGAAATTTGGAATTTAGGCATTCCAGTGCTGGGCGTTTGCTACGGTATGCAGCTCATGGTCAAGCAGCTCGGCGGCCGGGTGGAGCGGGCCGAGCGGCGTGAGTACGGCAAAGCATCGCTGCAAATTGATCAACCGGCTGACTTACTCAAAACCGTGAGCAATGCTTCGACGATGTGGATGAGTCACGGCGACTCGGTGATTAATTTGCCCGATGGGTTTGAGGTGTTAGCCCATACTGAGAATACGCCTTGTGCGGCGATCGCCCATCCCCAAAAGCACTTCTACGGCGTTCAGTTCCACCCCGAAGTCGTCCATTCCACCGAAGGCAGCTCGCTCATTCGCAACTTCGTCTACGATATCTGTCAATGCGAACCCACCTGGACAACCGAAGCTTTTGTAGAAGAAGCCATCCGCGAAGTTCGTGCTCGAGTTGGAAATCAAAAAGTCCTTCTAGCCCTTTCTGGTGGCGTTGATTCCTCCACGCTGGCATTTTTGCTCCATCAAGCAATCGGCGATCAGCTCACCTGCATGTTTATCGACCAGGGATTCATGCGCAAGCGAGAGCCAGAGCGGCTGATTGAAATTTTCGATAAGCAGTTTCATATCAACGTTGAATATATCGACGCAGGCGCGCGATTTCTCTCGAAAATGAAAGGTATCACCGATCCTGAAGAGAAACGAAAGATTATCGGCAACGAATTTATTCAAGTGTTTGAGTCAGAATCAGCCCGCCTAGGCCCCTTCGACTACCTAGCGCAAGGAACGCTCTATCCAGACGTGATTGAGTCGGCAGATACTAACGTTGACCCGAAGACCGGTGAGCGCGTTGCCGTAAAAATTAAGAGTCACCATAACGTAGGCGGACTGCCAAAAGATCTCAGGTTTAAGCTCATTGAGCCATTGCGCAAGCTGTTTAAAGATGAGGTTCGCAAAGTTGGTCAAGCGGTGAATCTGCCAGAAGAGATTGTGCGCCGTCATCCCTTTCCTGGGCCGGGTTTAGCAATTCGCATCTTGGGTGAAGTGACTCCAGAGCGGCTGCATATTTTGCGCGAAGCCGACTACATTATTCGTCAAGAAATTCGCCGCAGCGATAGCTATCACGACTTTTGGCAGGCGTTTGGCGTTTTGCTACCGGTTCGCAGCGTCGGCGTCATGGGCGATCAGCGCACCTATGCTTACCCGATTGTGCTGCGCCTAGTAAGCAGCGAGGACGGGATGACCGCAGACTGGTCGCGCGCGCCTTACGAGCTACTGGAAAAAATTTCTAACCGGGTGGTGAATGAAGTAGAGGGCGTAAACCGGGTGGTTTATGACATTACCTCCAAGCCGCCTGGAACGATTGAGTGGGAGTGACTTCGACTGCTCTCATCCACAGAACTGTGCTCAGTCACCAGATTATGCTCAGCTATTAGACGATGCTCCGCGAGTAAACCCGTTTGATTTTCTGTCTATGGTTCAAGGCTGTTCTATTGGCTTTGCGGCACAATGATAGAGCAGCATAGGCTAACAGCATCAGGTCTAATGGCATTAGTGCCGTATGCTTTTGCTTAGCGATCTATTACTTAGAGATAACCCCGTAGCACCCATGAACACCGATACTTTGCTCGAACTATTTCAAAAAGGCTATCGCGTCACTTTGGGAGCCGCTTCCTCTGCGGTAGAAGCCGTACAAGATCCTCAGCGCACAGCCGATGAGTTCTCTGCGATTGGCACCGATTGGGTGCGCTTGGCAGAGAAGCTAGAAGTGCGAGGCGCGTTAACCGAAAAAGAAGCGCGTGATTTTGTCGAAGGCGTGTCTAACCAGCTACCTGAGCCTTTGCGCAGCATGTCTTCTAGTCTTCATTCTCCAGTTGTCCAGTCGGAGCCTCGAACCGTAACGACTGTGGCTACACCGGTTGTCGATACTGAGTTGAAAGCTGAGGTAGAGTCTTTAACGGCTGAACTGATTGCTATGCGGGCGGAAATTGAGGCGCTTAAGCAAGATAAAAACTAGCTGCTTGACCAAATCTGAACGAAGAATCTAAATGGAGAGGAGCCATCGACAAATGATTGTTGATGGCTTTTTTCGCGAATCTATCCTGATGGCTTGCCCAAGTTCGGAGTCATTTAGGCTAGGGCCGAAGCGCCGCCTCCTTCAGGCGGCACGTCTTGCCAGCGTCCCTGTCCAACGGCGCGAATCGCCTGTTTCAAAGAAACGTCGCCGGTATAAAGTGCTTTGCCGACAATGACGCCCGAAACGCCCGCCGGGACTAACCCCAATAGGCTCAGCAAATCTGTGATGGCACTGACGCCACCGGAGGCAATGACAGGCGTATTAATGGCTTCTGCCAGCTCTCGAAGCGCTGCTAAGTTTGGCCCTTTCAGGGTGCCATCGCGCTTGATATCGGTATAAACGATAGCGGCCACGCCCATATCGCCCATGCGCTTTGCCAGATCTATTGCCATGACTTCAGAGGTCTCTAACCAGCCTCGGGTGGCTACTTTTCCTTCTCTAGCGTCGATGCCAACGATAATTTTGCCTGGAAATTTTTCGCAAAGCTGACCAACTAGTTCGGGCTTTTCTACGGCAACGGTGCCTAGAATTGCATACTGTACGCCCAAGTCAAACAGGGCGCTGACTCTGTCGGCATCACGTAGTCCGCCGCCGACTTGAATGGGAAGATTGACGGCTTTGGTAATGGCCTCAATTGCCTGCCAGTTTTCTGGCTTTCCAGCTTTTGCCCCGTCTAAATCAACCAGATGCAGCCGGGTCGCGCCTTCGGCTTCCCACTGTCTGGCGACCTCTACCGGATTTTCGTTGTAGATCTGAGATTGGTCGTAGTCGCCTTGAAAAAGTCTTACGCAGCGGCCTTCTAAGAGGTCAATTGCGGGAATTACATCCATTTCTTTATTCGGTTGCGTGTGGGCAATCAAGATTGTATCAAGGCTTATGACGATCTGATGGCATTCAGGATTTGCTGAATTTTTGAACCGTCAGGGGCTTGAGGCTGCGATCGCAAATACCCTTCTAAATCTTGCCTGGCCAAATCGTAATTTTGCAGCTCGTAATGTAAAAGACCGCGATCGCGCATCTGCTGAGGCTGCGCTGGCATAAGGACTAGCAGCTTGTCCAAAGTTGCCACTGCCTTATCAAAATCTTCTATCTGAAGATAAACCATCTTTAGGTTCATCAACATTCGGGCCAAAAAGTGCTTTGGCAGCACCCCGCTTAGAAAACTGTCCTGCCACTCCGACACCGGATATATCTGATGAAACTTTTCCTTGCAATCAGCGACGAATAGCACCTCGCCCTGATTGAACGGATCGACAAAAATTTCCATTTCGTCAACGACTGGTCGCACAAGAAAATGCCCCGGCATCCCAACGCCAACCATCGGAAACTGGAGGCGATTGGCCACTTCTAAGTAAACCAGCGACAGGCTAATTGGAATGCCTAGCCGCCGATCGATGACTTTGTTTAGGCAGCTATTGTCTGGGTCGTAGTAATCGACTTTGTTGCCGGAATATCCTTGTTCTTCAAAGAGATATTGGTTGATGATTTGGATGACTTTGAGCGGATAGCGGTTTTTGGGAAGGCGCGATCGCACCTCAGCCGCCATTGCATCCAAAGCTTCCAAATACAGACTCGCATCCATATCCCAGTAGTCTTCCTGAGCGATATAGAGCGCTGCCGTTGCCAAACTAATTCTCCCGTCAGATTTTTGAACTTCTTGGTAGAAGCGCTGACCGGCGGGAGAAAGTCTCATAGCAAATGAAGAAATAGGGTCTTTTTTTATTGTACGCAGATTTTAGCTATCGGTGCGGTCGGTGCGGTCAGTGTGGCCAGCCGTATTGCTGACGGCTGGGCTATTTTTAGGCAAGCTCGCTACGCTGCCGTTTGTCGCTTGACCCACCTGATTTTGCGCAAACCCATTCACAGCGCCAGCTACATCTAGCCCTGAAGTTTGCTTAAGCTGCGTCATAAAAGCCGCAGCCTGAGTCGCCAGGTTGCCAGAGTGGGTATCAATCACCGTAACGTTCTGCACATCAACTTCTGGAACGGTGGCGCTGAGCGTTTTGAGTAAGCCTTCTAGCTTCTGCAGTAGGAAAATATCTCTAGCGCTATCGCCTGCGGTTGCCCAAGATTCGGCGAGGCGTTTGGTTCCTTCAGCTTGAGCCTTTCCTTCTTCTAAAATTTTGGCGGCATTACCCTGGGCTTGCGCGATCGCCCGCTTGCATCTCGCCTCAGCCGGTGCAATCACATCCGCCTTTAGCTGCTGCTCCACCTGCTTAATTCGCTCCTCCTGCACGGGCACATCTGCCTGAATGCGAGCTAGCTCCGCCGCAATATCAGACTCAGCTTCAGCGACTACAGCCGCTTTCATCGTCAGCGCATCTTGCGTTCTCTGCTCAGCCGCCGCCTCAGAAATACCAATATCTCGCTCTAGGCGACGAACAGCCGTAATCTTTTGGTTCTCAGCAGACTGCACCTCAGATTCGGCCTTAGCCTCGGCCTCCGCAATGCGAGCGTCCCGCTGGAGGTCGGCCTGCTGCTTGCGGCCAATAGAGTCTAGGTAGCGAACGTCGTCAGAAATGTTTTGAATTTGCAAGGTATCCAGGACGAGTCCTAGCTTTTCCAAATCTTCTTCGGCCTCATCTAGCAGGCTTTTGGCAAACGCAATTTTGTCTTCATTCACCTGTTCGGGCGTTAAGCTAGCCAAAACGCCGCGTAGATTGCCTTCTAGCGTTTCCTTGGCAATTTTTTCAATTTCCTTTCGAGGCTTACCCAGCAGCCGCTCAATAGCATTGTGAATAGTTGGCTCCTCGCCCGCAATTTTGATGTTAGCCACGCCATCTACCTGCAGGGGAATGCCGCCTTTAGAGTAAGCGTTCGACACCTTCAGCTCAATAATCATATTGGTGAGGTTCATCCGCATTACTTTTTCGAGCAGTGGGGCTTTGATGCTGCTGCCACCTTTAACGAGCCGGTATCCTAGCGTGCGATCGCCCGACTTGCGACTACTCCCGGCAAAAATCAGCACCTCGTTCGGCTGACAAATGTAATAGAGATTTTTGATGATGAAGTAGCCAGAGCCAGAGGCCAAAGCCGCGATAATCAGCGCAATTGAACCCATAGTATATTTCTCCTTTTGATGTAATCTTCTCAGCTTAAATTTTTTGGATTGCTCGTTGAATTCATAGGAAAAAGCGACCCTTACGCTGCACATTCAGAACCCCAAAGTGGGGACAAGGGCCTCTTCGTTTCAGCTGTGACCTACTTTCTCACCGCAGATTTCAAATTACGCCTAGTCAACGTACCGGCCACATCAATTCCCAGCGTTTGCTCCACCTGCTCCAAAAACTGCTTCACAATTTCGGGATACAGGTTAGCTATGCTCGCAATCGATTTCCCATCGCCGTTATCAATCACGTTGATATTTTTCAGCTTCACCCGGTGCGGAATAGAAGCGGCTTCCTTCAAAATCATGTCTACTTGCTGAAGCAAAAAGATCTCAGTTGCATCCACGCCGGTTTCTTTCCAAACTTCCGCGAGCATCTCGTTTACCAATGCCGCCGCTTTGGCATTTTCTGCTAGCTCGGCCGCATCC
>JBBSOB010000309.1:0-5673 GCA_038260205.1 Phormidesmidales cyanobacterium | reverse complement strand
CTATAACAAAGTAGCTGCCCACCAGGATGGCCATAGAAGGTGCCAGCAGATTGGTTGGAATTGGCCCCAGCGTGGGCTGAGCACCCAAGCTTTGATTGATAGGGCAGAACAGTCTTCGTTGGCCTGTTGTGTCAGCCATTGTTCTAAGTTCCTGTCGTGCCGCCGAAAAATAGCTTGCTCATTCCTTCCACAATGACAACAGCGGCAATGACAATGAAAGCGTTCTGCATCAGAGGTTGCCACTGTTCACCCCGTTGGGCCTGATACACCGCGAAGAAGATAAAGCCGACAGCAGTCACCCAAATCACAATGCGCAACATCCCAAACATAAATGTGATGATGCTCGCGTCGATATTGCTGCCAAAAATGGTCTTGGCCTGAGCTTCAACAGTCTTAAAGAGCTGGGCTGACGCTGGATCTGCGTGACTGATAATGCTGAAGAATAGCAAAACGCCGAGGAATACTCCGGTCAGCTTCCACCCACTGATGCTCTGAGGAGAAGAACGGCGAGACGACGATGGCTGAGCCGCAACAGTAGTCAGCAGTCGTTTCAACAGAGCGCTCATTTGGTGCGCTAAAGCTGAGTAACGATCTCGACGATGAGGTCGAGAAAGCACTCGGGATAAATCATTCATATTTCTACTCTCTTGAAGTGATAGGACGAGAAGTAGGCAAATTGCCTGTTTGCTAGGTAAGAAGTCATGATCGCGACTTCAAGACTTCCTGGTGGCCTGATTGCACCTAGATCCTTGAGTAGTACTTATTTATCTAAAGTACTACTTAAAAGTATGTTTTAGCTCAAGAAATCTGAAGCCTTCCCTTATACTTTCTTAATAGAATGGCAGTTTGGTACGGCTTCCTAATTTGCTGAAGTCTTTTGGAGATAGAGTTCTAATATAGTTTCATACGATGAATGCGTTGTCGGAGAGCTTCGTCGTATGGAAAAACGTGGAAAAATGAGCTGTACTCCTAAGTAATACTATTCTTAAATAAATCTGAGTTAAGACCTACTTTTTAAGAAATATATCTACCTAATGATTTCCATAAAGGAAACTTAATAGCTTGTTAGACTCGAACGCAGAAGGGATAGGATATCAGTAGGTTGCTTGTGCTCAAGATGTCTGATTCCATTGCTGATACGCCTCAAAAAGCGAAGAAGGGTGAGTCCGCTGACAGCGGGTGCCGTCCTACTTTTTATATGAGCACTGAACTGCTCGCCGCGATTGATGCTCAATGTGCTCAAGATGGCGGGAAGAAGCGATCGCCCTTCTTAGTCGAACTCATGGAGCTATTGCTCACCGGCCCCATCGGAGAGCAGCTCCGGGAAAACGCCGCAAAGAACCGGCGGAGTTTGGCTCATGAGATAGAAGCCAACCTTGTCCTCTTCAACGACCATGTGCCGACAGCTGAAATTATCGAACTTGCAGAAGCCAGTCAGCGCAACCCTGATCAGATGCTGGTAAGGCTAGTTTTGCTAGGGCTCAGGGTTTACAAAAATTCAATTGTGCGGATGGAATCGGAAATTGAAGACAGTAACAAACCAATCTAGGGGAAAGATTCTCAGTAGTCGAACGAATATTTCCGGATTTAATTTATACACCTAGCAAATATAAGTGTAAGCATGAACTTCTTACGCATCCTGTTGCTGTCCCTGATTGATGGGCGCTTGATAAGACAGGAATAAAGACACAGGCAAGCTGTACTTCCCTCTCTTTAGCCTCGCTGACTCTTGTTGTAGGTGTCTGACCAATTCGTTTTCCCACTTGGCTGTTCGCTACTCAGCTCTTCTGGTGACGTATGAATCGATACACAACTAACCGCTACGTAACCGTGTGCTGGACTGAAGTAGTACGGTTAGCTGATCTGGATGGCACTTCTCTCAGTAACGTTATGTGCGACCAAAACGTAGCATTACTACACCGAACAGACTGGTGGGCTTGGTGGTCTGATGAACGCCTGACGACAGCGATTGGGCTTCCTGATAATTTGTGGCCCAAAAGATTATCTCTAGACGCAGCGAAGCTGATTTTCGATGTGTGGAGCGGCGGCTTGAGCTTCCCTCAGTGCGGATGGGCCGTTTTGGCCGAAGTGAAAAGTATCGCTAGCAGAGAGACTATCCGCACGAATAGCTTGGGCAATAACAGTCCTATTTCCAAGTGGGAGAAGCTGACCCTATTGTTCGAGCCTGATGAGCCAGGGTTGCTGTACTGCCATAGTTATTATGATGGCGAAGACTACAAATGCGATATTGTCTCTGAGCCTCCTCAGATGACTACATGACAATTGCCTCAACCGACAGTAGAGCAAATATTTCAGAACGATCAGCTTTGATGCTCACTTAGCATTCTGATTAGGACGTTCTCTTGCGTTCAAAGCTTCTCTCAGCAGCATTTCTACGACGAATGTAAATGAGCGCTGCTCTTTATCGGCGATCAATTGAATCGCTTCCCGCGTAGAGTCAGGCAGGTAAATACTGGTCTGCCGTTTTTGTGTAGTCATAGACCGCCTCAGCTCGCTTCGAGGCAAGTTTAAGCGAAGCGCTGCAATTAAAGGTAATCTGATCAAATGTAGAGTACTCTAGAGTAGAGCAAGGCAAAACAAGCCAGATCGAACGGTTGTTTGCTGATATCAGCACTGCAATTTTTACATTGGCTTCCCTCTGATTAGGAGCGGTCTTAGTGCTATGTCGAGTCCCTTTATTTCAAGCAGATTGCACAGAAGGCGCACCTGTCGCGCTGCTCGACCGACTGCCATGCCCAATTCCGCGTTCTATGAAGCGGGTTATCAGCGAGCTCTGGCTGACTTTGCGATCACCGATTTGCTCTATCACATCAATGCTCATTCTGATCAGGATTGGGCGGCGCTTACTCCTACGGAAACTGAAGCTCTCGCAGCCATTCTGATTCAAGCTCTGGCGGCTCACCTCGACAGCAGCATTCTTGCCACCTACATAAACGCTATCCGTTACCTGCCGCTTGGGACTTCCACGCTTGTGGACAAACTGCACCTTCCGCGCCCTTCGACTGACTTTCCTAGTGACTTTCTCAACGTTGAGCCGCCTCGCTTTTTAGATGGTGATCGCCTCCGCTGGAAAACGAATGAGAAGGCTACCGATTGGGGAATCGTCATCGGCAGATTCTACAGCTTTGCGCCTCATTGCCGCTGCTGGCGATGGTGTTACCTGATCTGGCTGGATGATGACTCACCGAGCAGCGCTTGGGTGAGAACCGATATCGCTTGGGGAGACGATCTTGAACCCTTTGAAACGGAGCTACAGCTATGAGTCCTCGTTCGCTGACCTCTCGTGAGCAGCAGCTAATTGATCAGTACAGCTACTGTCAGCTTGGTATGACGCCGCAGGCTTTCTATGCGAAATGGCCGGTTAGTCAGGAAGAGATGGCGGCTATCTGCGATCGCTCCATCTCCACCGTTCGCCGATGGTTCAAAAGAGGGCGCAGCTACCGTCGCCCAAATGCTATCGACCTACGTCACCTGGCTATGATGGATCTTTTTCTCAGTCACTTCGATGAGATTCCAAAAGAGCTGAGAGATGCGCTCTGTCCCAAAGAAAAAGAGAGCTAGCGAATAACCCTCAGAATGTCAATATCATCGTGACCTGTCTTCGGCAGTTCTTTCTTCGATAAGGTGGCTTCAGTTTTTAGAAGCACGCCCCATTTGGAGAAAGTTGTAATGAGCCAACTGCAACAAGTTACAGAAAAGATCTCTACGGTTTATAAGCAGCAGCTGTATCCGTGGCATATTATCCAGCACTTGCCTAAGATGCAAAATCGCACAATAGCTCGGTTTCGTCGCCGTAATGACGCTGATGCTCATCTGCGGGTTCTACAACAATTCGCCTCATCTAAACAGTATATTATTGCCTTTAATCCGCCTCTAGATAAAACAAACACGGCAAATAAGGAGAGGCTCTCTAGAGAAAACCTCTCTTAGTATCTTTCGACACAGCCAGATACACAGTCACAGTGGCTTATCTTGTCGTAAAGCTGCTGTCCCTAATTGAAAAGAAAAGGTGGCTTGCAGCAATTTTTCGGTGACGCTCTCAAGGCTATTGCATGAAGGTGCGTGCAAAGCAAGAAAACCTATTATTGTAATTTCTCAAGAGCATAGAGGAGGAAATTAAAGTTCTGGTACCTGAATGTGGTCAGTGGGTTTCGCATACACCCTATCGATGATAGCCGGAGAGTTCCCAACCCATTTTGCAATTTGAAGACTCGATATATCAGCCTCCCGACACAAGCTGCAAAATGTATGGCGGGTCTGATAGGGATTTCGGTAATCAATATTTTCCAAAGATGACAACACTACTTTCCATGCTCGGGTGGTGAAGTTTCCCCAGTCAATGAACTTCTTTTTTGGGCTTGGAAATACCAGGCTGTCCGGGTTGGTATTTTCCGTCTTGAGAGTCGCTATCAGATCTCGAAGCTGAGCATTAATAGGAAACTTTCTAGATTTTTGAGTTTTCAATCCTTGCTTCAGCACCAGCCCATTCCCGTCGTAGATAACAGCTCGATTAAACAAAATTACTGATTGACCAATATTCTTCCAGGGAAGCCCTAAAGCTTCTGACGGACGGCATCCGGTAAAAAAGAGAAACTTGACCAGCGGTGCATAGTACTTGTAATAACGGTTGCCCTCAAAGGCTGAGATAATGAGATCGCGCTCTTCCCGTGTAAATGGCTGTATCTCAATCTCTTCGTTACTGACCTTCTTGAGCTTAATTTCAGCAGTCATCGACTCAAAAGGATTGTCCCCAACCAGCTTAGACCGCTTTGCCCATTTGCAGCAGGCCGACAAATGCATCAGCAATCGCCTGGTCGAATTAGCTGGTACGTTAGCCGTCAACCAATCAAAAATTGCTTGATGGTTATCAGGCGACTTATGCGGGCAGCGCTCTAGATGATTAGCTACCCAGCCATACATCCGAATTGTGGCTGGGGACTTTCCCGTCTTTCGAGCATCTACGTATTGACGCCATAGTTCGAGCAAGCTCGTTTGAGAAGTAGGTAGCTCGCCGATGGGATCTACCGTTGTCAGGGCAGTACCGACTTGATACTTCTGATAGGTAGGGTCAAACTCCCCGTATTCAATGTCGCGCTCAATCTCAAACGCTTTGTCTTGAGCCAGTTTCCGGTTCAGGGGATTGCTGCGGATACCCAAGGAGACGTAGTGACGCCTGCCGCCATGGGTAAAAACTAGCTGTAGCCAGTTTCTAGAATTTTTGACTTGGACTGAGCCGCGTTTCGATCTTCGATTGGCTTTTTGAGAGTACATGGAATATCAACTCCTATATAGAACGAATGTCCTAGTTAAGGAAATTGTATCCAGCCCATTTAGATTTTCAAGTCCATCTGTACCCCATATCTGTACCCCATAACGTACCCCATAAGTCCTTCCAAACTTGTCCAAAAGCGTCTAATAACACCCAACGACTTTTCAAAACCTCGCTCAAAAGCCAGTCCCTGCAAAGCTTGTAAGCCTTGCAGGGACTGTGAAACCATTGGTTTACTTGAAAAGCTGGTGACAAGACTCGAACTTGCGACCGGCTGATTACAAATCAGCTGCTCTACCAACTGAGCTACACCAGCAGAGAAATCATTATATCAAAGCTTGTGAGCAGTTTGACAAACCTATTTTGAGGCGTGAATTGCACTG
>JBBSOB010000308.1:0-5692 GCA_038260205.1 Phormidesmidales cyanobacterium | reverse complement strand
TTTTCCAGAAACCCATGCAGGCAAAGTAGTGATGTTCGTCAAGTGAGCGGAGGTTAGTAGCCAGTATATCGCCTGGGTGCTCATCTTATGAGTTCAGACGCATAAACCTAATGAAGCTGATGCAAATCGGGCAAACTAGAGCGCCGCCCGTCTATTGGGGTGAGATCTAGCTATCGAGATCTTGGGATCCGTCTGGGGTGGCGCGCTCCTGCTAATATTTTTCGGCTGCTTTTTGACTATGGTATCTAGTTTAGACCCCTCCACGCTAGAACTGCTCAAACGCTTCAACCGGGCATTTCCTCAGTTTTACGAGCAATTTGTGGGCAGCGATATTCAGCTTCAAAATTTGCGCTTGGCCTATCAGCTTTTTAGAACCGAGAAAGCGGTGATAGAGCTGCATTCGGTGGGCGATCGCTCCACACTGCATTTTGCCCACCGCAATCAGTCTTTTTTGCTCAGCGATATTTTTGGCGTGCTAGCGGCCTATGGTCTAACGATTCATGGCCTCAGCCTATATGGGCAGATTTATCCGCCGATGCTGGTATTTGCCAAGCTGGTGGTATCTCGAGGCGGCAAGACCCTGTCGCCTAAAACGGCCGACAACGTGCGGCGGGCCATGCGCGAGGCGCTGTCGGGTCGGTTTGAGGTAGAAGATATGCTGAACGTGGAGTTCAATCTGGATGCGGGTTTGGACAAAGTGGAAACTGAGTTCTATGTCGATCCGGTGTTTCATTTGCCTGCGCTGCTGATTGAGGCGGATAACCAGCCGGGGCTTTTTTACAAGGTGATGTACAGCATTTGGCAGGAAGATTTGCTGGTGGTGAATGCGAATTTGCTAGTGTGGCGCGGGCGAACCCGACTTATTTTGTACTTGCTGGGGCCAAATGAGGGGGTGATTCCGGAGTACCTAGGACAAAAGATTGCGGAAGGGGTACGGTATCGGTTGATGGCCGGGTAACGACTCTGCGAGCGGGCTAGCGACTCTGTCGACGCCTAGTCACGGTAGAGTGGGAAGCCGTGAGAGGCGGCGTAGCAGTAAAATATAGGGATGCCAACTCTTTCCCTTCCCAGTGCTACTCACGCTTACGATCTGACGAAATCGGTTTCTGCGGCGAGTGCGGCGGCGAGTGCTGATCGCTGTGAGACAATAGTTTTTATTCATGGCTGGTTGCTCAGTCGTGCTTACTGGCAGCCTTTGGTGACTAGGTTATCGGCTGATTATCACTGTCTGACGTACGACCTGCGCGGGTTTGGTGAATCGACTCAGACTTTGACAACTCAGGCTTTGACCGCGTCTGATACTTTTTCTCGATACAGTCTGGCGGCTTATGCTCAAGATTTGGAGCAGTTGCTTGATCGATTGGGACTCGATCAGGTTTGGCTGCTGGGTCATTCTTTGGGCGGCAGTATTGCGCTGTGGGCGGCTTACCTATTTCCGCACCGAATTAAGGGCGTAATTTGTATTAATGCGGGCGGTGGAATTTATATTGACAAGGCGTTTGAGAAGTTTCGGACGGCAGGTCAGCAGATGGTGAAGTTTCGCCCGATCTGGCTGAATAGGTTGCCGCTGTTGCCTCAGGTGTTTGCTCGAATGATGGTGCAGCAACCGCTGGAGATCCGATGGGGACAGCAGCGGATTCTAGATTTTGTGCGGGCCGACCGACTGGCGGCGGAAGGGGCGTTGCTAGAGTCTACGACGGCCGATGAGGTGGGTCGGCTACCGCTGATTATGAGCGAGCTGACTCAGCCGGTGCATTTTATTACGGCGAGTCAGGATAAGGTCATGCCGCCGCGCTTTGTGCGATATTTGGCGAGTTTTCACCCGCGCTTTGTGGAGGGCGAGTCGGTAACTGAGCTGTCTGACTGTGGACATATGGCGATGGTTGAGCAGACGGCGGCGGTGGCGGACGCGGTGCGGTTTACGATTGAGCGGGACTACGCCTGAGACTACTGATCGGGACTACGCCTGAAACCATCCTTGAGAAAATTATGAGCGAGCAAGATAGAGTTGGTCAGTGTCGGTGACAGAGAGTTTGGACTGACCGCCTAGGGTTAGGGCAGAGCGATCGCCTCTTTCAAAATGCTCTACCGCCGCGCAGGCAATCATGGCGGCATTATCTGTGCAATATTTCATCGGCGGAAAGATGACCTTTAGATTATTTTTGGCGGCGGCTTGCTGAAGTCCGGCGCGAAGCCCAGTATTCGCGGCAACTCCCCCACCAACGACGATGGTATCGAGGGCATAGGCTTGAGCGCAGGCGATCGCCCGTTTAACCAAGGCCCGAACCACCGTAGCCTGAAAGCTCGCGGCAATATCAGCCACCGGCAGCTCAGCGTTTGGCTGCTCGGCCTTTAACTTTTCGGTGAGTCGTAGCACCGCTGTCTTTAACCCGCTGAAGCTGGCATCGTAGGGATGAAACCCACCGCCGGGCAAAGAGATTTTTCCTTCGGGCAGTGGAAACGCCTTGGGATTGCCCGTTTGGGCGAGTCGATCAATTTCGGGGCCACCGGGATAGCCCAGGTTCAGCAGTCTGGCAACTTTGTCGAAAGCTTCACCGGCAGCATCGTCGCGGGTCTTGCCCAAGATGTCGTATTGGCCTGGGCCGCGCACGTGGATGAGGCTAGTATGGCCGCCGGACACCAGCAGACATAGAAAAGGCGGCTGGAGCTGAGGATCGCTGAGGTAGGCAGCGTAGATATGACCTTCTAAGTGATGAATGCCCAAGAAGGGTTTGTGATGTACCATTGCCAGGGTTTTGGCGGCGGTAATGCCAACGAGGAGTGCGCCGACTAGGCCAGGGGCGCAGGTGGTGGCGATCGCATCTATCCCATCCCAGGTGAGGTTAGCTGCGGTGAGTGATTGCGCGATCGCTAAGCCAATAGCACTCACATGTTCTCTAGAGGCCACTTCGGGAACAACGCCGCCGTACTGCCGATGAATTTCGATTTGGGAGGCCACCACGCTGCTGAGCACTTGGCGATCGCGCACAATCGCAACCGCTGTTTCATCGCAGCTAGTTTCTACCGCTAAAACCGTGGCGGGCCTGGCCGCAAAATGAGTAGGTAAATCGATAGGCGAGTTGTTCTTTCTTTCTAAACCAGTGCTCATGCTTTGCCGTTTTTCTGTCGTATTTTTCTCTTCAAAGAGATTAAAAAGTCATTCTTTTAGTAGGCAAAAGAATCCCTGTAACCATCTTAAACTGTTACCTAGCAACTGCTCGCTTCTCGTCTGAGCTGCTTGATTTAAGCGCCTAGTTTAGATTTTTGTTCAAAGAGTGTGTCGGGATGTAAAGCCTGATGAGGCTTTCTTTACGGCGATTCCAAACGGGGAGTATGATTTGCTAAAAGCTAAGCGGGTTTGTTTATTGGAATTGTGTTTATAACACTTAACCTAAATATAGACTTGCTTATGTCTTTTGTAATGAGAGGAAACTAATATATGCGACGGTTATTTGCCCTGGTTTTAGTTCTCTGCCTCTCCTTCGGGTTTGCCTCTCCGGCTTCCGCAGGGATCGCAGGTGACGATGTATCGGGTTTGGTGCCCTGCGCCGAGTCTCCTGCTTTTCAGCAGAGAGCCGCAGCGGCTTCTACTGAGGCTGCTAAAGCCCGGTTCGATTTTTATGCCAACACCAGCCTTCTGTGTGGCCCTGAAGGACTTCCCCATCTAGTTGTAGACGGCGATCTAGCTCACGCGGGTGAGTTTTTGATTCCTAGCGCTTTGTTCTTGCTGATTGCGGGTTGGATTGGCTGGGCCGGTCGCTCCTATGTGATCGCAATTCGCGCTGACAAGAATCCTGAAGAGAAAGAGATCATTATTGATGTGCCCCTAGCCATTAAATGTTCTTTGAGTGCTGCGCTATGGCCTCTCCTTGCATTTAAAGAAATGACGACGGGTGAGATGTTTGCGAAGAAGGAAGAGATTACGGTCTCTCCTCGCTAGCGTCAAGTTGTCCTTTGGGCCTGTTTGTTGTGCTTTGGCTTAGCCTTGTGCTTTGGCTTTTTTCCAAGCACGGCAGACAGCCTAAAGGACTCACTGGAGACTCATTTGCTTCAAGCTAGCTTGCCTAGCCCAGTTGTTTTCATTTAAAACCGTTTATTTAGACTCCCAAGGAGGAATATCTATGAGCAGTAATTTGTTGAAGTATCTTTCCACAGCTCCGGTGATTGCCACCGTGTGGATGATCATTACCGCTGGTATTATCATCGAGTTCAATCGTTTTTTCCCAGACCTGTTGCTGTATCCGTAAGCGCAAAAACATCAAAGCGTGAACAAAGCGCGAACATTGACTGATTAACCTATTGAAAAGTTTGGAGAACTTGTGAACTAGATATGCCATCCTCATCACAATTTATTAAGCCCTATGCGGGCGACCCCCAAATAGGCAATCTTGAGACCCCGTTGAACTCTTCGGGTCTGTCTCAAGCATTTTTGAGTAACTTGCCGGCCTACCGTCAGGGGCTTTCTCCCCAGCGTCGTGGTCTAGAAGTGGGCATGGCTCATGGCTACTTGCTGTACGGCCCGTTTGCTTTGCTTGGCCCCTTGCGTGATACCGATGTTCCGGCGATCGCAGGTCTGCTAGCTTCTGTGGGCTTGGTCTTGATTTTGACCGTTTGCCTCTCGCTTTATAGCGGTGCAAATATAGCGCCTGAAGTCTCTCGCAACACACTGCCTTATCAGCCACCCGAAGGGCTTAGCACCGACGAAGGCTGGAGCGAATTCGCGAGCAGCTTCTTGATTGGCGGCATTGGCGGCGCGCTCTTTGCGTATGCGCTTTCTGCTAACTTACCGACCATTTTGAATTTGGTTGCAGCCGCTAACTAAGTCTGGGCTATCTACTCATCAATCTAAGCGACAACGGGCTAATGGCCTAACCAATAGCCTAACTAATGGCCTAGTTTGACCTTAGCGAGAAAAGAGTAAAAGAGCAGTAAAAATCCTCTCCTGGCAAATGTCGGAGGGGATTTTTTATAGTGATTATTTTTGTGGTGATTATGGGGAGACATTTTAGGCAGTCAAAGTCCTCTAGAATAATTGCGGCTGGTCGTGGGGATATAAAAGAATATTCAAGAATTGATGTTGTCTCAGGTGAACTGGTATGGACGTTGGCGTTCCGAAAGAAATTAAGGATCAAGAATTTCGGGTGGGCCTAACGCCTGCTAGCGTTGGAGCGCTGACTAGTCGCCATCACCGAGTCGTGGTTGAGAGTGGTGCTGGAATCGGTGCGGGCTTTTCTGATGAGGATTATCGGCAGGCGGGGGGCGAAGTGGTCAGTGAGGCGAGGCTGGCCTGGGTGCAGAGCCTGGTGGTGAAGGTAAAAGAACCGCTACCGGCTGAGTATAACTATTTGCAGGCCGATCAGCTACTGTTTACTTATTTGCATTTGGCGGCGGGCCGGGCGCTGACGGAGCGGCTAATTGAGTGTGGGGTGAGTGCGATCGCCTATGAAAGCGTAGAGAAAGACGGCGCATTTCCGCTGCTAACACCCATGAGCGTGATTGCGGGTCGGCTATCTGTGCAGTTTGGGGCGCGGTATTTGGAGAAGCAGCAGGGGGGCCGGGGTATTTTACTGGGCGGTGTACCCGGTGTCAGTGCGGGGTCAGTGGCTATTTTGGGCGGTGGTGTGGTGGGCACCGAAGCTGCGAAGATGGCGGTAGGGCTAGGCGCACAGGTCACGATTATAGATATTAGCGT
>JBBSOB010000307.1:0-5692 GCA_038260205.1 Phormidesmidales cyanobacterium | reverse complement strand
GCCAAGCCTACGGCGCAGACTTGCACTATTACGTTCTCCCGCTAGGTGGCTACGTCAACGTCTCTCCCATCGTGGGCTATCGCTATGCCAAAGCCGCTGACGACTACAGCGTGAGCGGTGCCAACGTCGGTGTCCGGCTGCGTCTGGTGCCCTCTCGTACGGGCGCGGCAGATATAACGCTCGATCAGTCCTGGATTGTGGGCGATCGCGAAGGGCTAAGCATTACGCAGCTCAACGTTGGCTATGCCCTGACGCAGAATGTTCGGCTCTCCACCGATTTGGAATGGCAGAGCACCGCAGATGAGGGCGATAGCCGGGTTGGCATGAATGTGGAATGGTTTTATTAGCGCTGCTTTTATGGGCGTTGCTACCGGGCCGCCGAATTCAGTGAGCGGATTGACCGGGCGGCGTAATAAAATTAAGGCTAAAGGCAAGTGTTTTAGGCAAGTATTTTTTTTGAATCATGGCAAGACCCACCCAAGCCCATATCTCTAAGACGATTTCTAAAAACGAGAGTCCGTTTTTTCGCGATCGCACCCTCAAGCAAACCGAATACTACATGGGCGCAAAGCTGCTAGAAGTCGGCGTAAACCCTAACAAAGGCGTCATCTACCGCTGGAAAACAGTAGACAAAGGCAGCCGCGAAGAATGGACTTACAGCGCCTACTGGGGCGACTCTCGCGAGAAAATCGAATCGGAAGAAGCCGGAACGTAAACGGCCACTCCATCGCTATCGAGATCGGAATTAGGATCGCAAACGTCATCCTCTAATCTCGTCACTTCGATCAGGCATTCCGCCAAAGACTGATTGCGCAGCACCATCGTCGTCGTATTATTTCGCTCAAAGCCAATACGCTCATAAAAACGCTGCTGGTGAGTCGTCATCAGATAAATCCGCTCCACCCGATTCATGTGCGGATGTGCAATCAACGTCTCTACAACCCTGCGACCTAGCCCCGCACCCTGATAGTCCGGGTCAACCATCACATCCCAAATCGTGGCCCGAAAAACGCCGTCAGAGGTGGCCCGAGCAAATCCCACCAGTTGCGCCGCGTCCCAGGCCACGACAACAGGATGGCTATGTGCGATCGCCCGTTCCATATCCTCAACGCTGCGATCCTTCGCCCAAAAAGCCGTTTTCCGAAACAGCCCGCAAAGCTGACCCAACTGGTCTAAATCGAGTGACTTCGCATAGCGAAACTGAATATGCCGACCGTCCATAGATCACTACCTACATTAAAAATTTGGCCTGTAAGCCCGATCTTGCTAGACCGACTCCCTCAGATGGATTTCCTTCTTCCTTAATAATAGAAATCAACGCGCTCTGTTTGTAACCACATTGACAGTTTAGCTACGAGTATGAAGTCAATAGAGCAGCGCTCCAAAGAATCGGCACAGCCGTTGATAAGGACACAAACCCCATGAACTACCCGCAAATACCTGGACTCAAATTAGCGAAAATACTCATTCATAAAGGACTCGGTCATAAAGGGCGCTCTGCCCTGCTGATCTGTATCGCTTCTATTGCCCTTAGCGTCGCGCTGAGTCTGGCCATCGAAACGCCCGTTCAGGCTATGAGTCCTTACGGCATGGTAGATCCTGTCGCTGAAAACCAGGCCGTAGGTTACGAAATTTATGTAGAGCGCTGTGCAACTTGCCATGTAGCGCTTCCGCCCGCCGTCCTCCCATCAGAAGCCTGGCAGACCATCGTCACCGACCGGGCGCATTACGGCGTGTCGCTACCTAGCATTCCACCTTTCGAACAGCAGCTCATGGTCAACTACTTGCAAACCTACTCCCGCAGTTATCGCAGCCGAGGCCCTACGCCATATCGCCTGTCAGACTCCGACTTCTTTTTCGCGCTGCATCCTCACGTGACATTGCCCGAGCCTTTGAAACTGAAGAGCTGCGTGGGCTGTCACCTCGGGGCCACCGAGCAAGATTACAGGGGGCAAGATTACAGGGGGCAAGATTACAGTGGCGCAGCAGCGCAATCATAACCGCCGCGCTCAATTTTGAATAACGCAGTCAACTAACTGTGTACTCAGGATATGGCCAACCCCTTCAGCGAGATCATTCCCCAGTGATACCATTCCCAGGTGATACCATTGCTACAGGGGGAAATCCGCCCGGAATACCGCCTTCCATCGGGGCAAATTTAGTCCCTAACATTAGATAGAATTAATCTTGAGACGCTCTCATGACTTTTTCTCGTCTCGTCCTTCTCTCATCCTCAACTGCCCTGACATGCTAAAAAAACTTTTAGGCGACCCTAATACTCGGAAGCTCAAGCGGTATCAGCCCGATATTAAAGAGGTGAACCTGCTAGAAGAAGAGATGCAGGCGCTTTCGGATGAAAATCTAACGGGTAAGACGGCTGAGTTTCGGCAGCGGCTAGAAAATGGCGAAGACATCGACGATATTCTGACAGAAGCGTTTGCGGTGGTTCGCGAAGCGGCCAAACGAGTGCTAGGAATGCGCCACTACGACGTGCAGCTACTGGGCGGCATGGTGCTACACGATGGGCAAATCGCTGAGATGAAGACGGGTGAGGGTAAGACGCTCGTTTCTACTCTGCCTGCTTATTTGAATGCGATATCCGGTAAGGGCGTCCATGTCGTTACGGTAAACGACTACCTAGCTAGGCGCGACGCTGAGTGGATGGGGCAGGTACACCGCTTTTTGGGCCTGAGCGTAGGCTTAATTCAGCAGGGCATGAGTCCTATGGATAGGAAGAAAAACTATGCCTGCGACGTGACTTATGGCACCAACAGCGAATTTGGTTTTGACTACCTGCGGGACAACATGTCTACGCAAATGGAAGACGTGGTGCAGCGTCCGTTTAACTTTTGTGTGATTGACGAAGTTGATTCAATTTTGGTGGACGAAGCGCGCACGCCGCTGATTATTTCTGGTCAGGTGGAGCGTCCTGGCGAGAAGTATACGCAGGCCGCAGAGGTGGCGACTCAGCTAGAGAGCGATGAGGTTGACTACGAAGTTGATGAGAAAGCTCGCAACGTTTTGCTGACGGATGAAGGCTTTGAGAAGGCTGAAAATCTGCTGGGCGTGAGCGATTTATTTGATCCTAAAGATCCTTGGGCGCACTACATTTTTAATGCGATTAAAGCGAAAGAGCTGTTTACTAAAGACGTTAACTACATCGTGCGAGATGGCGAGATTGTTATCGTTGATGAGTTTACCGGGCGAGTGATGGCCGGACGCCGTTGGAGCGATGGACTGCACCAGGCGATTGAGGCCAAAGAGCACGTTGAGATTCAGCCTGAGACGCAAACGCTGGCGTCTATTACTTATCAGAACTTTTTCTTGCTGTATCCCAAGCTGTCTGGCATGACGGGGACGGCAAAGACGGAAGAGGCTGAGTTTGAGAAGATTTATAAGCTCGAAGTGACGATTATTCCGACGAACCGGCCTTCGGCGCGGCGAGATTTGGCGGATGTGGTTTATAAAACTGAGAATGCTAAGTGGAATGCGATCGCTCAAGAATGCGCTGACATGCATGAAACCGGTCGCCCCGTGTTGGTCGGCACTACCAGCGTTGAAAAGTCAGAAGTGCTGTCATTGCTGCTGAGCGATCTGAAGGTGCCGCACAACTTGCTGAACGCGAAGCCAGAGAACGTAGAGCGCGAGTCGGAGATTGTGGCTCAGGCCGGACGCAGCGGCTCGGTGACGATTGCCACTAACATGGCGGGTCGCGGGACAGATATTATTTTGGGTGGTAACGCCGACTATATGGCCCGGCTCAAGGTGCGCGAGTACTTTATGCCCCGGCTGGTCAGACCCGAAGACGATGACAAATTTGGCGTGGCGAAAGTGGCAGGGATGAAAGAGGCCAATGGCGCTCTAGGGTTTGCCGATGGTAAGAAAAAGAAAACTTGGAAGGTGGCTCCGCAGATTTTCCCTACAGAGCTATCTCCAGAAACTCAGGCCCATCTAAAAGAGGCCGTGTCTTTTGCTGCTAAGACCTACGGCGAGCAGAGTCTTTCGGAGCTAGATGCAGAAGATAAGGTGGCGATCGCGGCTGAAAAAGCGCCGACCGACGATCCGGTCGTCCAAAAGCTGCGAGACATTTATAACGAAGTGCTCGACTGCTACGAATCCTTTACCTCAACAGCTCACGATTCTGTGATTGAGCTAGGCGGACTGCATGTTATTGGTACAGAGCGCCACGAATCTCGCCGGGTGGACAATCAGCTACGAGGCCGCGCCGGTCGTCAGGGTGACCCTGGTTCTACTAAGTTCTTCTTGAGCTTAGAAGATAATTTGCTGCGGATTTTTGGCGGCGATCGCGTAGCCGGACTAATGAACGCTTTCCGCGTAGAAGAAGATATGCCGATTGAGTCGGGAATGTTGACGCGATCGCTCGAAGGCGCACAGAAAAAAGTAGAAACTTACTACTATGACATTCGTAAACAGGTGTTCGAGTACGACGAGGTGATGAACAATCAGCGCCGGGCCATCTACGCCGAGCGTCGCCGCGTACTCGAAGGCGAAGACCTCAAAGAACTGGTACTGGGCTACGCCGTGCAGACCATGAACGACATTGTAGAAGCCTACGTAAACCCAGAGCTGCCTTCAGAAGAATGGGACTTGGACAGCGTGGTAGGTAAGGTTCAAGAGTTCGTTTATCTACTGGCCGACCTGACGCCCGAGCAGCTAGAAGATCTCTCCATGGGTGAAATTAAAACGTTCCTATCCGAGCAGGTGCGAATTGCTTACGACCTCAAAGAAGCGCAGGTCGATCTGATCAAGCCGGGTCTGATGCGCGAAGCGGAGCGATTCTTTATCCTTCAGCAAATTGATACGCTGTGGCGCGAGCACCTTCAGCAAATGGACGCCCTCCGCGAGACCGTCGGTCTGCGTGGCTACGGCCAAAAAGATCCGCTCATTGAGTACAAGAGCGAAGGCTACGAAGTCTTCCTAGATATGATGACGGGCATTCGTCGTAACGTGGTCTATACCTTGTTCCAATTCCAGCCTCAGCCTCAGGCCGCCGTTAAGCAGTCAGAAAAGGTTTAGGAATTTTTAGCCCATACTTTAAGACACTACTTTGAGACAGTTCCATGACGCAGGTAGAACAGATTAAAGCTGAAATTGAAGCGCTCCCTCAACAAGAATTTAAGCAGTTGAGGGAATGGTTCGTTGAGAAAGACTGGCAGCTTGGGGATAGGCAAATCGAAAAGGATAGCGCTGAAGGAAAGCTAGACTTTTTGCGCCAGGAAGTAATGGAAGCGAAGGCCCACGGAACGCTACAAGAACTGTAAGTGAAACATAAAACTACACCACAGTTTTGGGAACGACTAAACGCACTGCCTGATAGTATCCAGCGCCTAGCTCAAAAAGAATTATGAGTTGCTTAAATCAGATCCAAATCATCCGTCGTTGAACTTTAAAAAGATTGGCGACTACTGGTCTGTGCGGATTGGATGGAGCTATCGAGCGCTCGCTGTAAAAGACGGTGCTGACTTTATTTGGGTCTGGATAGGTACTCACGACAAATACGATCAAATGATTCGTTAGAGCAGCGGGACGAATTATCTAGAAAAATTACACAAGACTCTTTGATTTGAGCTGGGCATTGTAAGACGTACCTTTGTTGATGCGTTTAGCAAATGCTTGCCGGATGCATCAGCGGCATCTAGTAAGTACGAGCATTTAGGTGGTAGCAACGCTT
>JBBSOB010000306.1:0-5704 GCA_038260205.1 Phormidesmidales cyanobacterium | reverse complement strand
TATGCGATCGCCATTTCTTATATCTCGCGCTATGCTTTTGCCCGCTTCAGCTCCCTCTGCACCAGATACTGCCAATACTTTTACTGCCGATACTTTTACTGCCGATACTTTCACTGCTGATACTTTGAGCGATACTTTGACCCATAATTTAAAAGGCTTACCGATAAAAGATTCGACCGCTAGTTCGTTGACTAGCCCCCTCGAAATGGCCCGTTGGATGCTGTTTTCTATGGGCATTTCTATTCGAGTGCAGTATGCAGAACGGGTGCCCGAAACGCCCTTTTTGATGATCTCAAATCACCGCAGCTTTTTAGATGCGCCTCTGCTGATGGCGGCGACCCAAAAGCCGGTGCATTTTGCCTGCCATCACTACATGTCTCAGGTGCCGGTCATGCGCAACGTGGTAGATGCCCTGGGCTGCTTTCCGCTAGATACCCCTAATGCTAGAGGTCGGACATTTTTTAAGCAGGCGACGGGCTTTTTGCGATCGCAAGAATCCATTGGCGTTTTCCCCGAGGGCACCGATCCAATGGTAGATATACCCGCACCTGGAGCCGTCGGGCCTTTTCATCGCGGGTTTGCGCATCTGGCTTTGCGTGCCCCAGTAACCAATTTACAAATATTGCCAGCAGCGATTGTGGCTCTAGATGAGCGGCAGCAGGCGACGATTCCGTTCAAACTGCTAAGCTGGTTTGACCCTAGCGAACCTTTGTTTAATCAGGGAGGGCTGCACCCAGCGGTGATTTATCGCAAGGTGGCGGTGGTCATTGGCAAACCAATTGAGATTACGGCGGCGCAGCGAGAGATTTATCGCGGACGGCGAGCCGGGGCCATGGCGAAGGAAATTAGCGAACAGTGCCACGACGAGATTCAACAATTGCTGAGCGTGGGGGGATATTAAAAAGTGATGAGTGATGAATGTGGCGAGTGAGACAGCGACTAATCGACCCAGCGAATCGAGATCGGTAGGGCCGGTTAGATTTTTGCCAAGTATAGAGGCTGCTCCGGACAAGCCACTGTTTATTTTTTTGCCGGGAATGGACGGGGCAGGATCGCTGTTTCGTCCGCAGGAAAGTCGATTGACGCCCTGGTTTGATGTTCGCTGCGTTTCAATTGCGCTGACGGATAAGAGCGGCTGGGTGCGGCTAGCTCGAAAGGTAGGCGAGCTGATTAGGAATGAGCTACCGGAGACCGGAACCAAAGGGCGTCGCCGGAGCGTGTATTTGTGTGGGGAGTCCTTTGGAGGCTGTTTGGCCATGCATGTGCTGACTCAGTCGCCGGAGCTATTTGAGCGGGTGGTGTTAGTGAATCCGGCGTCCTCTTTTCGGCGGTTGCCCTGGATGCATCTGGGGTCTTTGATTACGCGCCGCTTGCCCAGTCAGGCTTATCAATTTAGTGCCTTGGGTCTGGTGCCTTTGCTGATTGAACAGCATCGGGTGAGTGGGCGCGATCGCCAGAACATGACAGCAGCAATGAGCGCAGTATCTGCCAGAACAGCTTCCTGGCGCATGCAGTTACTAAGCGAGTTTGAAGCCGAGCGGCTACCCTTAGAAAGAATGACTCATCCAGTGCTGCTCATCGCTGGCGGCAATGATCGACTGCTCCCTTCTAAGCGCGAGGCCCAGGGGTTGCTAAACCGATTTCCCAATGCCCAGCTCAAGGTGCTGCCGCATAGCGGACATGCCTGTTTGCTAGAGCGTGAGACAAACCTGCAGAAGATTCTGTTTGAGGCTGGGTTTTTGCCTGGGTGAGCGTACGGTATCATTTAAAGTGAATATCTCTCTTTCTATAGCGCTATGTCCCAGAAATCTAGATTCAGGTCAGCGTCTTTGGGCTGGCTCCATCAGCTCTTTTGTCTAATGGCGATCGCCCTTTTCTCCACTCAGCTAGTGGCCGCTCCAGCGCTGGCAACTAGCATGTACACCATGCCCAAGAGTATTGACAGCAATACCTGGATTTTGGATGAAGCCTCCAAAATTTCGCGAATTAACGAAGGCCAAATTGCGAGCGAACTAAAAGCGCTGGCCCAAAGTACTGGGAACGAGATTCGCTTTGTGACGGTACACCATTTGGACTACGAGGTAACGGCTCAGTCGTTTGCAGATGAGCTATTAGCGCGTTGGTTCCCGACCCCTGAAGCTAGGGCCAATGAGACGGTGATTGTGCTTGATGATGTGACCAATACCATCGGCATTAGCGTGGGAGATAAAACGGCAAACATGCTGACGAAAGATATTGCCGAGAGCGTTATAGACGAGACGATGAAAGTGCCTTTGTTACAAGGCAATCAGTACAATCAGTCGCTGGTAGATGCGTCGGATCGGCTGGTGGCAGTGCTATCGGGCGAAGCCGATCCTGGCCCACCGGTGTACGACAACTCGGTAGAGACTAGTCGAACCTATGCAACGGCTGAGGAAACCGCAGCCAGTCGCGGCAGCTCTGCTACCTGGGTAATTGCGTTACTAGTAGCAGCGACCGTGATTCCGATGGCAACCTACTACTGGTATTTGTCGATTGGCGGATAGCCACGGTTAGATCATTCAAACGGTGTAGGACTATCGAACGGTTAGGTCATTCGATAGTCTAGTCTGGGGGCTGATTATTATTACGGGTTTATTCGCTAGGCTGGTGATGCCGAGAAAGAAGGCTGTGATAAGGTGCGAGAAGGCCAGGCGGGCCAAAGGTCGTTCTTCGTATGCTACAGGCGTAGGCTTTGAGTCCGGTAAGTTATTTGAGAGAGAAGAGTGCTACGCCTATGGATTGGCTGAATAGATTGCCTCGCTGGGTGGTATGGGGCGTAGCTTTGCCGCTGCTCGCGCTAAATGGTTGGGTGGCGCTGCAAATATTCGCGTTCTTTCGGTCGCAGCTAACCATATTTTTAACGGCGACGCTGCTGTCTTTTCTGCTGAATTATCCCGTGCAGCTTCTGTCGCGGTTTCGATTGCGGCGATCGCTTGCAATTTTGCTGGTGCTGCTAGGAACAGTCTCGATACTGGGCGTGTTGGGCGTGTTGCTAGCACCGCCTTTGGTAGAACAGCTCAATGAGCTAATAGGACGGTTGCCTTCGTGGATTGATTCGGGATCTTCGCAGCTAACGGCGTTTCAGTCCTGGGCGGAAAATTCTAGCCTGCCGGTAGATTTAACCCGGCTGTCGGCTCAGCTTCAGACCAAGCTAACGACGCAGTTGCAAAGCCTGAGCGGCAGCGTGTTTGCGCTACTGCCGGATGCCATTGGCGGCGTGGTTGATGTTGGTTTGACGGTAATTTTGACCTTTTATCTGTTGCTGCACGGCGAGCGGCTGTGGGACGGCATTTTTGAATGGTTGCCAAGAGAGTGGGGCGAACATGCCCGGCCTTTAATTCGGCAAAATTTTCAGAATTATTTTTTGGGCCAGATTACGGTGGCGCTGCTGATGGGAACGGCCATGACAATTGCCTTTGTGGTGATTCAGGTGCCGTTTGGCCTGCTGTTTGGCATTGTGGTTGGCGTCATGGCGATTTTTCCCTTTGGCCCGGCGCTAAGTATTACCATTATTAGCTTTTTGACGGCGCTAAAAAGTATTTGGCTCGGCGTGAGAGTAGTAACGGTGGCGGCAATTATCGATCAGGTGGTGGAGAGTGCGATCGCCCCTCAGCTAATTGGCGGGTTTGTGGGCCTCAATCCGGTGTGGATTCTTATGTCTTTGCTAATTGGGACAAAAGTAGCGGGCGTGTTGGGTCTCATTCTGGCGGTGCCGGTGGCCAGCTCGATTAAGGGCATCTTTGAAAATCGTAAGATTCCACCTTCGCCGCCGGAGCCTGAAACGATGGGCGAAATGGAAGTCATCCAGTCTGATGCGACAACGTTAGCTTCTGCCTAACGGCGGTATACGCGCTCCTACGGGTGAGTGGCACGCGGTGAGAGATTACCGTAGGAGCGCTGCATTCGGAGTGCCTCGAAGCTATACAGCTGAGGCTATGCGGCGAGACATGCGGCTAAGACTATGCGGCTGAGGCAACTATGGTCTTAAAACTTTTTCCAGCGGAGAAGGCGGGCACCGTTGTCGCGGGAATCTTCAGCGTTTCGCCGGTGTGAGGATTGCGGCCATCTCGGGCTTTGCGCTCGCGAGGTTCGAAGGAGCCAAAGCCGATTAAAGAGACTTTCTCACCTTTGGCAACCGATTCCATAATAGATTCGATTAGCGCTGTTACCATTGCATCCGCGTCGGCTTTGGTTGTGTCTGTCTTTTCAGCGATCGCATCAACTAATTCAGACTTATTCATAGAGGTTCATTAAAAACGTCCCTGTATTTGTACCACAATCAAAAGTGGTTCACAATTACTATTGGGGTTAGGTTTATCCCCGTAGGCTCTGGTTCCAGGGTTATCATCCAGCTAACGATTTCATCTTGGGCGCTCATTTGAGGCAGCCAGCTCAGATGGATAGTTAATTGGTTAGTTAAAGCTGTGGTGGACAAACTCAGACCTATTCGTAGCCTAACGCGCAGCCATCCTTACGTGGATCAGAGCCGCCTATTAGCCCACCCTTTTCATCCATCCAAATCGCCTGGCCGCCACCGTGAGGGTTTACCACCGGTACGACCCGATGGCCCAAGGCGCTGAGCGCGGCACGTACCGGTTCGAGGACACCTTTTTCTACCTGACAGGTTTTACCATCGTGAAACACGCGCGGAAAATCGAGTGCGGCTTGTACATCCATCCGATAGTCCAACAGATTGGTGAGAAAGTGCGCGTGGCCCGTTGGCTGATATTGGCCGCCCATAACGCCAAAGGGCATCACCGGGCGGCCTGCCTTCATCAGCATTCCAGGGATAATGGTATGAAGCGGACGCTTGTTCGGCGCGATCGCATTTCGATGCCCTGCTTCTAACCGAAAGCCCGATCCTCGATTCTGTAAAACCACCCCTGTTTTTGGACTCACTAGGCCGCTGCCAAATCCATGAAAAACAGAGTTAATCAGGCTAATGGCGTTGCCTTCTTCGTCTACAACGCACAGGTAAACCGTGTCGGGGTGCGTCGGAAAGTCAGAGTCCTTTAAAGGAGCCATCACCTTATCCAAACTAATTCTGGCCCTTAGCTGCGCCGCGTAGTCTTCAGACAAAAGCGCTTCTAGGGGAATATCGGCCTGATCGGGATCGGCGATAAAGCGATCGCGCACCCCATAAGCTAGCCGCGCCGCCTCACATTCTAAATGCAGACGCTGCCCGCTCATCGGCGCAAAATCAGTCAGATCAAATCCCGATAGAATATTCAGCATAATCAGCGCCGTTAGCCCCTGCCCGTTGGGCGGACATTCCACCACGTCGTAGCCTCGATACTGGGTAGAAATGGGCGTTACGTATTCGGCCTGGGGCGCAGCAAAATCTTCTAAGGTATGGAAACCGCCGAGCGATCGCAAATATCCCACAACATCTTCCGCCACCGCACCCTCATAGAACCCATCGCGCCCCTGCTCAGCAATGATCTGTAGGGTTGCGCCTAGTTCGGGCTGTCGATGGCGATCGCCTGCCTTAGGAGCTTGCCCATCGACTAAAAGTATTCTTGTCGCATTCTCGGTTGATCGCAGTTTCTTCGCCAGTTGGCCCCAGTCAGAGGCGACCCTTGGATACACCGTATAGCCTTCGGTTGCCAGCCGAATCGCCGACTTAAACAGCTCCGCCCAGGGCTTGCGGCCATACTCACCGTGCAGTTTCCACCAGGCATCG
>JBBSOB010000305.1:0-5704 GCA_038260205.1 Phormidesmidales cyanobacterium | reverse complement strand
GCTGGCAACTATCATGGCTACCAAAAGCTCTAGCAAGGTAAAACCAGAGAGCTTGAAACGCTTTGGCGCTAGTATCCGGTGTAGACGCGAGATTAGTTTTGGCAATGCCATAGCCTTACACAAAATAAATAAAGGTTCATTTTTAGCTAACTTAAATGCAGTCTAATCCGGTTGTTGAAGCTGCGTTGCCCAGGTATTGTTTATACGCGCATAGTGAGCCATCTCGATCACCTTGGAAGATGCTCGTGTAGATGACGGCTATGGGCCGGGTGCTTCTTTGGCCTTCACCGCTGGTAAATCTTAGAGCAGCGGCATCTGTTCGTAAGCTGCTGCTGTTGTTTTTAACAGCGTTAAAGTCGTAGACTCTTACCCCAATATCAAAGGTAACGGGCACAGAAGATCCAACAGTAGTGCTACCGACGGTGCGAAATACTTGAACCGCAAATTTATTGCTACCAGTGCTACTTCCAATGGCAACTTGCTTTGCGGTGTCAGGTGTAGGGCCATAGCTCGCTGCAATAGTAGTAGGCGCACCGACAGCTGTGACAGAAGCAGCCGTTGTGCTTGGGTAGGCCGCTAAAGCGCTGCGAAAGTCGCCTCCTCGCTCTACCATCAGGCGGATTGTATCTACTTCAGCCTGGGCGATCTGTATCGCCTGTTCTGCTCGCTGACTTTGAATTCGGGTTGCCATAGAGAACACCATGACAGGCCCCATGACAGCCGCTGTTAGGCCGATGACAGCGATCGCCACCAAGCATTCAATCAGGGTTAGACCATTGTTGTCGGCTACTCTGCTTGGCAAACCAATCCAAGACTTCTGTTGACGGCTCATTTGCTCACTCTCGCAATAGGGAATGCTTGACAGGATCGGGGAATAGAAAGATTCGCTCATCACGCTGCTTCGACAGATATCTCAATGCCTTAGCAGTGTGATGAATTCTATGAGCAAGGCGTCTCATTTGGATAAACTCTGCCGCCATTGGCATAGACCGCGCAGCGAAGATTAGCTACGTAAGGATCATCAACCGGCAGCTCACGGTAGAACTCACTTCGAGGGCGACCGATTGTTACAAAGCGGCGAGCAATAGGACCAGCTGGTGCGTATTGTAAAGCGACATCGTATCCCCAGAGCCGGTTAGGTGCACCGTAGAAGCGCACTCTGTGGCCAGTTTCGTCGCTCAGATTCGTATTAGAAGAAACTACCGCATCTGCACCTGGTTCCCAAGCATCTTGGTCAAAAGGTGCCGTAGCAGAAGTGCTAAAGTTCAGTTGGAAAAACCCTCCCGAAATATGAAGGTCTATGGTGTCCCACTGTTCTAAGAACCGTGGGAAATTATGCATACCGCCATATGACTGACCTGCTTGAGAAGGAACAATGCCACTAATGAAGACAGCGTTAACGATTGTGCGACTCGCCTTTATCAAATCCTCCCCGCGCCTATCATAAAATTCGCCATTGTTACTTGAAAACCTGATGTAGTCATTAACAGGGACAGACGAGCCGTTAGAGTCTTGAATGACGCCACCATTCCGGTCTATCAGCATTGGCGTAGTAGCGTCGCTTGGATTGACATGCCGCCAGTAGCTAGGGGGCTTTGCGCCACTGTTACTCAAGCGGTTTTGATTTTGATATGAACTCAGACCTTTTCCACGTGGCCCAGTTGAATCACGCGCCAACGTAAATCCGTCTTGAATGTTGCCATCAATGAAGTTACTTGACAGAACGCCGACAGCGTCTCCTACAATCTCCACTGGTCGCCACTTATCAGTAGCAGGAATAGCAAAGTTAGCTTCATTACTAACCCGATTATTGTAGAACGCGGCATCAGTATCGACAAAGCTACAGTCGTCCTGAATTAACCTGACGGTGAATTCTTCAAATAGGTTACTACAGGTATTACTAGCTAGTGCTCCAGTTGCAGTGTGAAGATTGAAGTCTCCTTTGATATAGACCGTATTATCAGTAACAAAGGTCATTCCCGACTGTACACCGCTGGCTCTATTTAAGGTAGCACCGTTGACCAGCCTAAAACCATAGGGGCGGCGATCAGGATCAGCGTAGAAATCGATAGGCTTTGTGCTGATGTTTGTGTCAGTCACCAGCGGCGGATCTTGCAAGAAAGGAGGAGTTGAAGTGCCTGTTAGTTTCAAGCGACAGTTTCTATTATTACCGACCACCTGAAAACTGTTGCTGCCGCTATTTGTATAGACTTCGCCCCAAGTATCGCAGTCTGCCCAGCTGGTACCGCTATCTTTGGGCCTCACAATGGTATCTTCTCGGATAGCGTCTTCTCTGAAGGCATAGATAATACCATCCGTGTTTGAGATCCAGCGATCGCTACTATTGTTGCTATTAGCCAGCTTCTCAATATTAAGATCCAGCATACGCAAGCTCATCATTTCTCGACCGTCGTACATGCCCTTATCTAGCAGAGCAAGATCGCGTCCAGAGGAGCCAAAGGTAATTGTAAACGGCTGAGTGTCTGGGTTGGTCAGCACGCTTGCTGAAGATGTCGTTGGTAACGCCCAACCTGTGAAATCAGTGGGGCGCGGTGCGAATGATGTTGCTAAAGCTGAAATATCGGAGTCGGAAACAGCAAGAAAAGTATTATCGCTCGTATCGCTATTTTTGCTAATAACGTAGGGATCAGCTACGTATTCTTCTGTGGATGGCTGCGCGTGGTCGAAAAGAACGCCTGGTGTCGAAGTATCGTCTTTTCCGTTGTTGTCATGCGTAAAGGGCGCAAAGAGATAGTAAAGAGACGGATATTTTACTGTTTTGCTGATATTCTGACAAAGCGCCAGCGCTAGCGCTACTCTCTCTTCTGGCTGGGAAGTAGGGAAAAGGTTTGGATCGCAGCCGGTAACCAGCTGAGGCTGTCCAGAGGGCGCATCGGCGACGCCCGTTCCGCTAGTCCAGATGACACTTCTGGTATTAGCAAAAGACGGCAATCCGCCGGGTCGAAAACCTGATAAGCGATCTCTTTGGATTTGAGAGCCTCTCTCTAGTATTGCTTGCGCCACTAAGAACTTGGTCTTTAGAGCAGCATCTAAGCCCGGTTTTTCGTCGAGAGCTCGATAAAAGTCAGTTGTTGTAAATTGACTGTAATAATCTGCTGCATCGCAGATACGGCTGTAGGCAGCAGCGCCAGTTCCCAGACTGTCTGTAGAGCAACCAACCCTAAAGTTTGGACCAGCAACAGAATTATTAACGGTATCTGACCAGTTTTCTGCGCCAAAACCGAATCTGCCTTTGGCACTACTCTGAATAATAGGTTGTCCGTCGCTACCATTCACCCCAAAGAAGGTATCAATATCGGCATTAGCGCCAGTGCCTCCACCATCGATCATTTTCTCAATATGATTACCTAGTGCCTGTACAGATGCATAGTTTGCATTCGACAGCTCAATCTCGTTGTTCAAGCTATATGCCAGCATCCCAACAGTGCAGGCAGCAGAATGCAGAGTTGACTGATCAGCAGGGCTCAGGCTGGCGTAAGCGGTACCTGAGGCAAAAATGCGACGTAGGTTAGAAAAGTCGCCCCAGGCAGCCATGTTAGGGGAAGGATGAATAGCTGTATCCTGAGTTGGCTGAAATGAGGGTGCTCCTCCTAGTGGATCACCAGCAAAGTAAGATAGATTTCTCAATACCTTCCCTAGCGGTTCGGTAGCTGCAATCGCATTAGCGAAGCTTGACGCAGTTGTATAGGGAAAAGAAAACTCCCACCCGTTGGTTCCTACACCGTTGAAAAAGTCGGTATTTAGCTTTGCTGTTCCATTAACATCTACAGTGTTGAAAGTACGGCTGTTGACTATGGTTGCGGCAGTTCCAGGGTGAGCGGTAGAAGCAATGCAGGCTAGAGGAAGCCTGCCATCGTAAGACTCACGGTGATAAACTACCATGCCTTGCACAGCCGCCAAGTTGTCGTATAGTGATCGTCTTTGGCGCACTTCTGTTGAGGTATTGCTCCTGGTCGGATACAGCGGATCTCGTTTATTAGGATCAGCTTCGGCTACGCCTTTCCAGCCAAACGTGTTGCCAAGCTCTAATCGCTGCCCTACGATTATTCTTAAACCTTGACCAATGGCTCGTCGCTCCCAGTAACCATCTAGACCGTAGGCACTATTCGCTGGGTCTATGGCTGTGAGCGCTACGTTGCTAGCGATAGGCGCTCCCACTGATGTACCCGCAGGAATTTCATTGCTTTTATCGTACACGGGCTTCGGCCCGTAACGGTCATCAGCTCGGTAAGTATCGTCTAAGTAGGGGGTTGGAGAAGGGTTGTTGAGAATTCTTTTATTGTCCCAACCAGTCGCACGACTCCAGCCAGTAGTGCCGCGATGCGCCAACTTATCTTTAGTAAAGAGTTGAATCGGATCTAGCAAAATATCCCTAAGATCTTGTGCAGTGGCATCGACAGAGTCAGTGCTAGTAGTGAGCTTGGATGTTAATCCGGGTGGCTGTCCATTGCCATTGAACACGTGAATAGTAGGATCCTTACTTGAATCACTAGAGAAATCATTTTCACGGAGCCTTGCAGATAGTAGCTGACCCTCAAACGTACCTGCGTTAGCAAGCGTGACTTCTGAAGCAGGCTTGTTGTATAGACAAGAATTATGAGAACTGATCATTCGAGCTACGTACTTGTCTCGCATCAGCAGGTTGCCTTCTGTATGCATAGCACCATTCCAAAAGAAGGGTCTGCTGGCACCTGGGAAAAGCTCCAAATCGTACTTAAACCACGCTCCCCACTTATTTCCCCTATCCGCCTGGCGCACTTGCTGAAGCTCTATAGCAGTAGCTGTTCGGTTAACGGTGCTGCCGTTAGCGACAAAAGCCGTTACCTGGAAGTTTTTCTGTAAGGTGGCTGCATTGATAGCTTGCCATCCGCCTTCAGGAGCCCGCACAGAAACGCACCCTGACTGAGCCTCACTGGTGTTAATAGGGCCATTACGGGTGACTAGGGCATTGGCCTTTGTACTGCTCTGGTTATCTTGGAGTAAAACAGACCCATTCGTGTCATCCATTAAGATTGAATAGACAACACGTTCATTTGCCTCAATGCTGCCGTTGCCATTTACATCAGACGGAAATGCCCAAGCATTATCAACGCCGCCGCCACGGTTAATATCTACCCTCTTTTCATCTGGAAAGGTATAAGGGTCGCTTGCAGTGATTACGGGAACCCCGTTTCCATTAGTAACGTTAAGCATCATGCTGGCGATGACATCGCTCGAAGGAACGCCACCAGGGAAGCGACTATCTCGCGTAAACAGGTACTCTAGCTTTGATTTTGCCCGATCAATAGCAGGCGATGCTGCACTATCTATTACCTGCTGCTCGCGCAAAGCGATAACGCTACCCGAGCGGCTGAAGGCACGAAAGCTGAGCGCTCCCATCGTCAGTGTCAGTACCAAAAGGAGCAGCACAGTCGTCGGCAAAACAAAACCGGCCTGACCAGGGCGGAGAGGCCTGTTAATTAGAAACAGACTTCTCAAAAGACCGCTCATAAAGCGACGCCGGAGCCGCTGAAAGTCTGAACGTGATTTCCGATTTTTGCTACGAGTCTGCTTGTCGGCTGACATAGCTGGCTTCCTAATATCTGAGTGGGAGATGCGGGCTAGCAGAAGCGGCTTAATAAGCCAGGCCATTGATTTCTCAGGCCAGTCGGCTCAGTCGTAACGAAGCAGCTTCCAAATAGTT
>JBBSOB010000304.1:0-5714 GCA_038260205.1 Phormidesmidales cyanobacterium | reverse complement strand
TGTTCTACAGGTGCCTCAGTCGCGTCTCCAGCGGGTTTGTCCATGGATTCTGGAGTAGATTCTGGGGCGGGCTGAGCATCAGGTTTAGCTTCAGGTTGCGCGCTAGAGCCACCGCGGGAGCGACCGCCGGGCGCATCGTAGGGGACTTCTACAAAGCCCAACTCATAAAGCTGCTGATAGGCTTGTTGGCCCAGGGGTCGAGTCGGCTGCTGACTCTGTAAAACTTCAACTAGGAGCGGCACTGCCAAATCGGGACTACCTTGAGCGCGATAGACAACGGCTAGCTGATAGCTGGCTTGATCACGCACTTGGGCGGCTTGTACGGCCAAATCGCGCAGTCCTTTATTGACCCGGCTATCGACACCGACAAATACGCTGGCGATGTTTTGATAGTAGCTAGAAACATCGTTGAGGGCTTTGCGAGCAGCCACCAGATCTGTAGCTGCCTGGCTATAGTTCTGATCGGAAATAGCGCCTTCAGCTTTGCGCATTAAAGATTCACCAGCAGCAATGCCAATGGGACTGTTCGATTGCTCTACTGCGCGAGTCGCACCAGGGGCAGTGGCGGGGGGCTGATTGTCGGGAGTTTGGGCTTGGGCCGCAAATTGCGAGCCACTAGCGATCGCACCAGAGGTAACGAGGGCGATCGCCGCGACTTTAGCAATCTTGGCGGATGCGCCAGATAGCAGGCCAAATAAAGGGCCAGATAACGAAGCACTAGAAGCTCTAACAGTGGAGGCCATAGTTTTCTACAGACAGGTTTTCTACAAATCCCTAATTTTAGGTAATTTTAACTAGAGTATGGCATTGAGAGACCCTGTACCCAATCAAGGTGTGACTGTTAGACAAGTGGATAACGAGCGATGAGTGAGTTAAAGTCTAAAGCTTGTGATATCTGCGGAGAACGAGTAGATATTCGCTATCGCATTCAGTATCAGGAGTCGGCGGCGTGGGTGCTGGTGTGCCCAAATTGCTGGTGGCAAGTTCGTCCCAACAACCCCCATTATCGGTATGGTGGCACTTGGAAAGCAAAACGACGGAGATAAAGGATGGCTTTGGCAGAGTCGCAGGGTGCAAAGGGCGTCTTACCGAGCAAAGAAGGCGAGATTTTGCAGCGCGGTGGCGAAGAACTCCAGCTTTACAAAATTCGAGATCGGCTGACGTTCTGCTTGCAGTCTGTGGCCTCCAGCTCAGACGCCTTAAGCAGCCTGACGGCCCGCTGGCAGCCTCAACAAGCGAGAAACATCACGCCGCAGGCAACAGGCTCCAATGCCGACATCTTTGAATGGCAGCTACCCGCCAAGCAAGTAGACGCCGCCTTAGACAGTCTAAGAGCAGCTCCAGAGGTGCTTTACGCCAGTCACGTTTATGAAATGGCGCTTGGCCCCGGCAGCTATCTTTATTTGGCTAATCAGCTCACGGTGCAGTTTGTCGAAGGGCTGTCGGTGGTGCAGGTGGAGGAGATTGCCCAGCCGCTGGGAATTATCCGTAGCCATTCACTATCGGGCGATGGCAATACGCACTGCTTTTTTGTTGGGCCAAACGCCCGGAAAAACCCGCTCAAAATTGCCAACGAACTGACTCGATATCCTCAGGTGCTGCTCGCCGAACCAAATATTATTGCCGAAACGGCTTCGCTCTACCGACCGGCCGATAAGCGCTATCCCGAACAGTGGCATCTTTATCACCGGGGCGGCGCTTCACTTGCGCCTAATTCCCATGTTTCGGCGGAAAAAGCCTGGGATATTACGCGCGGCGCTCGGGCCATTACCATAGCGGTGACAGACGATGGATTCGATCTGAATCATCCCGATTTTCAGGGGGCTGGAAAAATTGTGGCCCCGCGCGATTTGAAGCATGTAGATGGACTGCCTACGCCCGCAGAGGAAGAGAATCATGGGACGGCGGTGGCGGGAGTGGCGATCGCGGAAGAAACCGGTGAAGGCATTGTCGGCATTGCCCCAGGCTGTAGCTTTATGCCTATTCAGACCACGGGATTTTTAGATGATGCCTCAATCGAACAGCTCTTCGACTGGGCGGTGGAGCAGGGCGCAGACGTTATTTCTTGTAGCTGGTCGCCTGCTTCTGTATATTTTCCGCTCTCTCGGCGGATCAGTCTGGCCATTAGCCGGGCCGCGACCCAAGGGCGAGATGGCAAGGGCTGTGTGGTGGTGTTTTCGGCGGGGAATGCGAATCGGCCGTTGGAAGGCAAGGTGCAGGAGTCTGGCTGGCCGCGAAATTTGATTCGGGGCATTACCGACTGGCTCAGCGGCTTTGCGGTTCATCCCGATGTAATTACGGTGTCGGCCTCTACCAGTTTGAACCAGAAGGCGGCTTACAGCAATTGGGGCCGCAATATTTCGGTGGCGGCTCCTAGCAATAATGCGCCGCCTAATATGGCCCTCTCGGCAGGCGTGTTCGATACGGGGCCACCGATTAGTCAAGCATTGGCTGGGCGAGCAGTACTCACGAGCGATCGCACTGGCCCTCAAGGCTACACGCTAGACGACTACACCAGCTTTGGCGGCACGTCTAGCGCCTGTCCGCTCGTGGCTGGGATTGTCGGCCTCATGCTTTCGGTCAATCCTGATTTGAGTGCGCGTGAGGTGAAGCAGATTTTGCAAACCACGACAGACAAAATCATCGACAAAGATCCCGATCCTCAGCTTGGACAGCAATATGGTACCTACGATAAAGACGGTCACTCGCTGTGGTTTGGCTATGGCAAGGTGAATGCGTATCAGGCCGTAAAGGTTTCTCAGGCGCGGGCATTGAGCGATCGCGCCCTCCATCAAACCATCACGGCCACTAATAGCACCTCCACCCTCATTCCAGACAACGATCCCAGAGGGTTATTGAGCGCTATCGATGTCAGCGACAGAGGATTGTTGCAAGATCTCAAAATCTTCATTCAGGCCGAACACGCGTTCTTAGGAGACGTTAGCTTCACCTTGCTCAGTCCATTAGATGAGTCAATCCTGATTCAAAGCCGCACGCTAGGCCGTCAGACTCGGCTGCAAAGAACCTACTCACTCGTCAGCACGCCCGCTATCAGGCGATTGTTGAATACAGAAATTAGAGGCCGCTGGCAGCTTCAGGTCGTAGATCACGTGGCCGGACACACTGGGCAGCTAAAGAAATGGGAGCTAGTGTTTGGAGTTTAGGATCGTGGCTTCAAACTACCGGCAGAAAGTGGTCTATTACGCTCATTGGAAGCTTAGCGGCTGATATCAAATTGAGCTTATCCAGGCATTGAGATAGAGCCTGAAGAGTAGATATGCATAAGGATAGCCCCGCCTTTTGCTCGAAAGTATTTGAGAGATCTGCCGGTTGCGTTGGCCAGCACTTTGTCAGATCTTTTTGGGTTGATATACGGCGTCTAGTATTGGCATTTGCACGACCTCTACTTTTTTAACTGTCGAGAAGTTATTGGAATCACCGGAACGGGCGTTGCCAGCCTTGAAGTGTACCTAGGCAGCATCGTGCGCGGCAAACTGGCCTTCATACAGGCAAAGGGAAAGTAGAGGCATTGTCCTGCGAAATCTGATCTTTACGCGATCGCAAAACACGTCTATTTCCGCCCTTAGCTCAACGTAGCGGCTGCTTATGAAAAGTCATTGGATTGCTGTAACAATTTTATTTCCTTTTGTCAGCGCAACAGGACTCCATGCTGTCGGTGTCTTATTCAACTATATGCAGGTTTCAGCAGGGGAAAATGTGCTGATTCAGCTAGCAAATGGTCTCTTGCTATATTTGCTGGGCGTTTGCCTGATCGTGATTTTGCTCCAAAAGCGCGGTTCACGCGGAGGACAACATCAGTCAGCTAACAAACTGCGTATCTTACTAAAATTCATAGTGCCTATCCTGCTCGTTTTAGCGTTAGTGGCCGTTAACTACAGAGGATTTCCAGGCCCTTTTGCCTCTGCGGAAGCTCGCCAGCAATGGGCTTACACAGAATTTACAGATTATAAATACGCAGTCAGCGATATTCAGAACTGCAAGCCAATTAAGGCACGAGTCGGCAACGTTAAAACCGTCGCGCCGACTTGGGGACACAACGTGACGGTTCGAGATCTGGGTAGCTCTGGGCACTGGGGCGAGTTCACGTTGGAAGTTGTTGGAGATAAGGGTACGGGTGTTGCGAACGCTAGCTTTCACATTGAGACTGCTCTGTACGCGGTAAAGTTCACTTATGAAGGCAAGACTGAGGCACTAACTTGCGACAACGCTGGAGATCAATGGCAAACTCCAAGTGACGAGGCCAAGCCGCAAACCTGGCGCGAACATATTCAAACCATCGCTAAGAATGGGGGTAGCCGCGACCTGATGACGGATAGCAGTTTCTCAAAAAACAAGCTTCACCAACGCCCATTCTTCTATCCCAAAAACTACGCTTTACCGCCTGAGTTCGATAGTGGTTTCGCATACCTAATCGGAGGCGCATCAGGCGAGTCCTATGTTATCTACAGGGAAGGGTTATCAGCCCCACCGTTACCTCAAAAATATCAGGATACTCAATACACCGTCGCGCCGGAAGATATTGAGCAAGCCATTCAGCTAGGACAGGCGATCGCCATCAGTCAATCGTTGAGCGCAGGGACTTTCAATTCTCTTTCTCAGCCCGGCGGAGATAAGTTTATTGCCTCTGATGGCGAGCTGTGCCATTTAGGGGCTTGCATAAAATCTACGACTTTAACAACGCAGCAGATGAAGCAAATTTTGAATTCTGGTGCGACCATTCCAGCCCAGCCATAGACAAAATATACTTGCTGAGAACTTCATTGCGTTAATTAAAAAGGTAAGTCAGGAATCTGGATGAGCTGCCGGGAACGGAGTAGGGATGATACCTATCCTTACTACCATGCGTTGCCCAACAGTCTTAACAGCTTTTGCGATGCTCTAGAACTCAGATTACGGATCAATTGTTTTGAGAGACCGAACTCTCCATCCCACAATCAAAGTACTATATAGTGGTACTGTTTAGAGATGAAGCGAAGGCAGCAGCGCACTCTCGAACTAATCTTCGCTCGCCCCACCAGCGGGAACGTTAAATGACGAGATATTGAGGTATTGCTAGTTGAGTTGGGCGCTGAGGTTAGTGAACGCGAAGGAAGTCGTATAGCTATCGTCCTATTTGCAGAAGTTCGAGTGTTTCATCGCCCGCACCCATCTCCGAATACAAACAAGGGCGCAGTGGCAAGCATTCGAAAGTGGCTTGAGCAAAACGGAGTCGAACCATGAACTTAATGACGGTTGACGGATATCACGCCAAGATTGAATACGATGATGATCTCGATCTGTTTCGAGGAGAAATTCTCGGACTGAGCGGAGGTGCCGATTTCTACGGGAAGAATCCAGACGAACTTCGCATCGAATTTAAGAATTCACTTCAGGTTTTCTTGGATGTATGCAAGGAGAAAGGAATTAAGCCGCGCCGCCATTTCTCGGGCAAGTTCAATCTTCGCATTTCTCCAGAGCTACACGAGCAACTAGCCATCAAAGCGCAAGCACAAGGAAAAAGCCTCAATACGCTTGCACAAGAAGCGTTGCAAGAACGCGTAAAGCTCTGATTCTGGCTACGTTCAGACTTAAGTTTTGACATCCTCCCCGGCCTAAAGGCTCAGGGATTCCTCGCCACGCCTCTTGAGAGGTCGCTGAATGGGGTAGACGCTATCAACAAGCACTGCATCGAAATGTCTAACACGCTCTCATTC
>JBBSOB010000303.1:0-5741 GCA_038260205.1 Phormidesmidales cyanobacterium | reverse complement strand
CTAAGAAAATTTCTAAGCTGATCAAAGACAGCCTGAAGAAAGTACAGGCGTCTATTCAGGGCGACTCGGTGCGCATCTCTGCCAAAGATAAGGATGACTTGCAGGAGGCGATCGCCCTGATCAAATCCGAAGACTGGCCAATGGCCCTACAATTCAATAACTATCGGTAAAGCCAGAGTCCGCGCAACTGAAGATTAATGAAGTAAAAACCGTCAAGCCGTTGCATCTTCTGTCAGGGCCATTTCGTGTCAACAAGAGCGGCGATTGTTTGAGTGAATGAATGCTTTTTAAGACCTGAACGGAAATTCCTAGAGCGCCTCAGCCCCAATTGCTGATTTTTTTGCTCTTGACTATTGGGTCTGATTATCTTGAGTGTCGTTTGTAGCAGAGAGTAAGTGAGCTTATAAGTTCACACCATCACTCTTTGCACTATGACCAATAATCAAGAGACATACGTTGCTCTATTGGAAAAGCTTCGTTGGAAGGGAGAGCCTCAGTGCCCTTATTGCAGCTCAACCAAGGCTGCAAAGCTCAAACAAGAACATCGTTATCACTGCAATGATTGCTTTACATCATATAGCGTCACTGTTGGAACCTTTTTTCATAAAACTCATGTAGACCTGCAAAAATGGTTTCAAGCGATAGAGCTTGTTATCACACGGTCACCTAATATTAGTACCCGTAAGTTAGCTACAGAGATCGGTGTCAATAAAAATACGGCGGCATATATGCTTATTCGAATTCGAAGAGCAGTGAAGGAAGAAACGCCTCTTTTAAAGTCGATACTACAAACATTCTCAGAAGGCAAACCCAAAAAGACCCTCAGCACTTATCTTTTGCAAGACAAGTAAAAGACAACCTTACGAAAGAAAAAGCAGAAATTTCCGTAAATTAATGTTAAGAGAGGTACTTGATTTCAGGCTGCTGAGTTGAACCCTTGCGATGAAGGTTTGAAAACTCGTCAAGGGTCAACACCCTCAAAACAGAAAATTGTTTAAATACGCGGCTTGCTTCGCTATTGATATTATGCTAAGAGATAAGCTAAAACTTCATTCAAATCCAATGATTCGCCATCAAAATCCGGACCTTGCTAAACATAGAGCCATATACGACACAGTAGGCTTGATTCTAGTAGCTTTCTGTGCCGCTCTCGTAATCGCTTTTGGCTTGCGACCTCTAATTTCTTCTTCTTTAAGTGATTCTACAGATGATGCAGCAAAGAGCATTGTTACTATTATTACGAGCCTGTTAATTAGCCTGTTTTTTATGTGGCTGTCTTTTGAGAGGATTAAAACGACTGTAGGATTGGCTATTGATGTTGCCGTCGAGCAAAAGCTCATAAAATACAAACAGCAAAATCCTGCTATAGAGCAAAGGTTGAGAACGCAGTTACAAGAATATAGTTGCGCTATTCCACCAAGCCACAGAAGCGAACTGTCAATCCAGACAGGTAGCCCAAACATGATAATTTGCAATAAGCGTATCGGTCGCGATGCAGTAATCAGAAGCCTATCTTACAACGATGAGCTTCTTCAAGGGATTGCTTATACAGCGGTCGCTCAAACATTGTCACGAACCAACAGGAACCAGCTGGTACATTTAACAGAGGAAACCGAGCAGATATTTTTTCAGGATATATATGTCTATCTGAAAGCGTGGTTGATGATGAGTATTACACACGGCTATCCGATGCAACTAGGCTATATTCGGCAAAGGTATCCGAGTACGCATTACCCTGATCGAGTTGCGTACATTGCTGCACTAAGAATCGTTAAAGAAAGGACCATCAAAAGCTCGAGAGTCACTGCGCAGATGAATGAAACATTAAAGGATCAGTATGCTCTGAATCAAGCTCTGACCCTTCTAGATGAGTACCTTGCAACTTTAATTACTCAATTAAGCAGCCATGCGTCACCAGAATGATCTCTCTACGGCTGGCTGCCATAGATATCTTCAGCTAATCCTCTCAGATCATTCGTTATTGGAATATGCCGATTTTGGAGCAACTCGACTAGCGCGGCATACTCATCTTCAGCAGCTTTGATATACTCATCTTCAAGATCAGCGTCTTGATTGCTTATAAGATCTTTTATTGAGGAGAGAGCATCAGAAACGCTTTGAACCTTGGTGGAGTCGGATTGAGGATTATTAGTCATGTTTTCTTCGACCTGTTCCAATCTATCACGCACCCATGAAAGGAGTTCCTCAAAGGTTGAGACCTGCATAACATAACTCTCCTGAGATATTCCCAAGATTGTAATTCTCTCGTTTTTGCAAAGTCTATACCGCAAACTAGGACACAACTCTTTCAGGTACATATGTACTTCTATAAGGTACATATGTACTTAGTCGTTGTCAAGTAGAAATTCATTGTCCGGAATGAGTAACTACCCTGAGAAGATATCCACCCGGCAAAGTTGCTAAATAGCAAAGGCAGTTAAAATGTTAGCTGTGACGAATCTCTGTTCGCAAGCTTATTCCTTCGTAAAAGCGATGGAGTCCGACTAATACCCCCTGAGGCTGGACTTGACTAGATTCAAATCGTTGTGATTTGTATCTTTCATTTGCAGCTTCGAGAACAATCCACCTATCTTCCTGATAGACGTGTTTTAAAGTCGTTCCTTCGCCTTCTACCCAAACTGCCGTGATAGTTCCTGGCTTCAAGCTATCGAGTCCTTCTGAAGGTCGGATTATGACAAAGTCACCATCACAAATGTGAGATTCAATCATGCTGTCACCTTGAACTTGCAAGGCATAGTCCTGGAGTTCATATTGAGTACCTGACACGTCAATATAAGTAGACAAATCAGAAGGTTGATCTACTACATATCCTGCCTGAATTACTCCACGTAGCGGCATGTTGCCAACAAGTAGTTGGTAAGTTCGACTTTGATTGTTTTTCCAGTCAATGTATCCCTTTTCTCGAAGCTGGTTCAATAATCTCTGGATTCCATCTGAAGACTTACGGCTAGATAAACTAATTAGCTCCCTGACTGATGGGGGATATTGATGTGTGAAGAGATGACCTCTTATAGAGTCAAAAAGTCTTTGCTCATCTGGCAGGAGCGGTTCCATAGATGTAACAGATTTCAGAATACATGTACTACATAGTACCATTCACAAAATTGAATTTTCAACTTTACGGCTAATGTTTATGCGTTAGGTCAACGGTGTCTTTGAAGCAGATATGCATGTTTTCGTAGATAGTTCACTGAGTAGAAATTCATACATCTAAAGACAACCACCTAGCTTGAGAGCGGTAGCCTAGCTTGCGGTACAGCTTCAGAGCAGGCGCATTATCTTCAAATACCTGTAGGCCAATCTGTGAGTAACCCTGCTGAACGGCCCACTCATGAGCATGACGCATCAGAGCAGTGCCAAGTCCTTGCTGGCGATGGTCAGGGCTGACATACAGCAAAAATACATAAGCTTGCTTGAGCCCGCTGCGCTGATCGATGGCCTCTCCTAGCCACAAGCAGCCTGAGGGATCGGGTCGATTTGTACCAGGTAGACCCGATGGCTGAACAGACGACTTCTCAACTAGCCACCACAGCTGAGAGCGGGCTGAAAAGTGGCGCTCTACCGTATCAGCCAAGTGAGCACTGGCATCGGTTGCACCCAGTTCGCGGTAGGCCCGCTGCATAAACTTGACGAGGCGGGCTCTGTCTAGTGAAGCGCCTACCTCCAAGCGATAGTTTGCTGGGATAGGACGCTCAGCCACTAGCCGAGTGGGGAGATCGCAGCGGGCGCTGCTGGCAAGGCCGAGACGGGCTGCTCAATCGGAGCGGGGGCCATCATATCGCTAGGCAAAAAGATACGGGCGCTGACGGCGAGTAAAGCCACAGCAAAAATCAGAAAGATAAACAGAGGAGCGATGTATTGACGAAAGAAACCCATAGCTGTCAACGAAGTTGTATGAATGGCTCTATTCTATAGCTTTGGCCACTTAGCTCACTACATTAGTGATCGCTAAAACCGTTATACACTGTGGGCTAAGTGGCTAGCCGTCGTACGTAGGCGTAGCCTTCTCTGCGAGTATGCATCTGACGACGGCTGTACAAGGCTGTATCCTCGCTTTCATCAGCCATCTTCTGTGCCAGGTCGCCCCATCGGAAAGGCCGGTCGTTTGTTTAGCTGCCGCAGCCAGTAGCCACCGATAACCGCGGTAACTAGGGATATCCAGCCTATGAGCGACTGAAAGAGTAAAAAGCCACCGACAGTAAACATCAGGCCAAAAAGCAGCAGTAGTGCCGCTAGCACTCGCTGAATGTCGAGCCCTAAGTTTTGCTGAGGCGGTAGACCTGTCCGTTGCCTTTGCCGCTGCCAGCCAGGGCCACCGGGCCGCACTTTGGTGTAAAACTCATCGAGCGTTTCGGGGCTTTCGGGCGGAGTCAGGAGCATGGCTGCTACCCAAAAGACGGTAGTAATGGCTGAAGTGACCAGCAAACGCAGGCCAAAGTCTTCGATAGTGATGACTGGAACAATGCTAGTAAGTAGGCCGATGACAAATCCGCCTACCATTGCTGCCAGCTCAGCAGCAGCATTGATGCGCCACCAAAACCACCGCAGTATCAGCACCAATCCAGGCCCTGTGCCAATGGCAATTACCAATCGGAAAACAGTGGCAACATCGGTTGCCATGAAGGCCGCAACTGCCCCCAGCACCGTCACCAGCACCGAAGCCGCCCGCCCAGCAAACACCAGCTCAGCCTGAGTCGCTGCCGGGTTGATAAACCGCCCATAGAGATCGTTGGTTAAATACGATGCGCCCCAGTTAATCAGCGTAGACACCGTGCTCATAAATGCGGCAATCAGCGAAGCCACCACTAGCCCCAGCATGATCGGGGGCAGATAGTCGAGCATGAGAATGGGATAGCCTAGCTCACGATCTTCTAAGTTTGGATAGAGGACGACCGCTGCTAAAGCGACGATAATCCACGGCCAGGTGCGGATCACGTAGTGCAAAATATTAAAAAACCAGGCGGCTTTTTCGGCCTCGGCCTCGGTTTTAGAAGCGGCCAAACGCTGCACAAATTCGCCGCCGCCATCGCTACGCCGGAATGACCACCACTGCAACAGTACGTAGGCTAAGAAGGTGCTGGAAGGAATCCCGGCTAGAGCGCTCCACTGAATGCCGCCGTTGAAGCTGACTGGGAAAAAGCTGAGCATGTCTGGGTTGGTCGCGGCTGTGAACTGATCGACGAGCGATCGCATTCCCCCAATCTCGGGTGAATTGACCGCAGCGATCGCCACCACCACCGCCCCAAACAGCGCCAAAAAAAACTGAAAAAAGTCAGTAGCGACCACGCCCCACAGCCCCGAAAAGCCCGCATAGAACAGCACTAGCACACTAATGCCAATCACGCTCCACAGCTTCAAGCTGATATTGTCACCTGGATCAATGCCGACGCTTTGCCACAGCTCAAGCGCATCGACCACCTTGGTCATCGCTAACATTGCGTAGCCAATGCCAATGCAGTTGATCGGCACTGCAAACAAAAAAGCCTTTACCCCTCGCAGCACTGCCGCCGTATTGCCGCCGTAGCGCATCTCCGTTAGCTCTGCATCGGTGACAATTTCAGAGCGTCGCCACATGCGCGCAAACACGTAAATCATCACCACGTGAGCCATGCCAAAGCTCCACCATTCCCAATTGCCTGCAATGCCCCGATTGCCCACCACCCCGGCAATGTAGAGCGGCGTATCAATCGAAAACGTCGTCGCCGCCATGCTAGTGCCTG
>JBBSOB010000302.1:0-5775 GCA_038260205.1 Phormidesmidales cyanobacterium | reverse complement strand
GGACTCCTCGTCTCACCGCCCGCCCCAATCGCCAGCGCAATGGGCACCATCCCCGCCACGGTAGAAATAGAGGTCATCAAAATTGGCCGCAGCCGAGTAATGCCCGCCTCAATGACCGCCTGCCGCCGGGACTTTCCTTCTTTCATTGCAATCAGCGCATAGTCCACCAGCAAAATAGAGTTTTTTGTCACTAGTCCAATCAGTAGCACCATCCCAATGAGCGCAAACAGACCTAGCGGCTTCTGCGCAATCAGCAGCCCCATCAAGGCCCCACCCACACATAAGGGCAGTGCCACCATCACCGCTAGCGGATAGAGAAAGTCGTTGTAAAGCAGTACGAGCACCGCATAAATCATTAAAATAGCCGTTGCGATCGCAATTCCAAAGCGGCTAAAAATCTCCTTCTGAATTTCGGCATCGCCCGTCGACTGCTGCCTCACGCCATCCGGTAGGTTTGCTAGAGCAGGCAGTGCCTCCACCGCTGCCACCGCTTGACCCAGCGTAATTCCCTGAAGATTGCCGCCTACCGTTACCTGCCGCGAGCGGTCAAACCGATCAATCTGTGCCGGGCCGCTGCCAAACTCAATATCCGCCACCGCAATCAGCGGCACCATCGCCCCCTCTTGACTGGGCACCTGAAGATTCTCTAACGTGCTGATGTTCGTTCTAGCGTCATCGTTTAGCCGGACTCGAATCGGGATTTGGCGATCGCCCGCATCAAAATCAGCCAAATTCGCCGCCGCATCCCCTAGCGTTGCCAAAGACGCCGTCCGCGCAATGCTACTTACCGAAACTCCCAAATCAGCCGCTCGCTCCGGGTCAGGCCGAATCAAAACCTCGGGCTGCACCAAAGATGCCGTAGAACTCACCTCCACCAGTCCAGGCACCTGCCTCATCTGTTGAGTCAGCAACTGCGCCGTCTGCGTCAGCAAAGTCGGATCTTCACCCGTCAGCACAATTTCTACGCCCTTGCCGCCACCGCCCGCGCCATCCTGGTTTTCAAAATTAATCCGCGTCCCTGGAACCTTCCGAAACTGTGCGCGCAGCGTCTGCTCAAATTCCAGTCGGGAAATGCGCTCCGCTTTTGGCTTGAGCTGTACAAACATGCTTGCCTCACCCGGCTGCTGAATTCTAAACACGCGCTCGGTTGCCGCATTGCTATAAAGCGCAGCGTTAATTTGCTCGCCCAGTCGCTCTGTCTTCGCCAACGTAGACCCCGGCGGCAGCTCCACAGACACTGTTGTCAAATCCGTATCGCCCGCATCAAATAAAGACGTGGGAATAAACTGAACCAAAAACAAGCTAGACACAAAAAAGGCCAACGCCAGCACAATCGTCGCTAGCCGATGCCGCAAAGCGCTGCTCAACAGCTGATGATACGGCAGCAAATACCGAGGTACGCGCAGCCCGTCCGCAGCCATCACCGTATTATCTGGCCCGTCCACCTTAGGCTTCAGCAAATAAGCCGACATCATCGGCGTCACCAGGCGAGCCACCAGCGTAGAAAACATGGTTGATACTGCCACCGTCACCCCAAATGGCTGAAAAAACTGTCCCGGAATGCCGCCCATAAACGCCACCGGAATAAACACAGCCACAATCGTTGCCGTTGTCGTCACCACGGCCAAACCTACTTCAGCGGTAGAATCTAGCGCCGCTTGAAACGGCGTTTTCCCCATTTGAATATGGCGCTCTGCGTTCTCAATTTCTACAATGGCATCATCTACTAGGTTGCCTACCGCCAGCGTCAGCGCTAGCAAAGACATGCTGTTGAGCGTGTATCCCAACGCCTGGATGACTAAAAATGTCGGAATGATCGAAAGTGGCAGCGCCATCGCCGTAATAAAAGTGCTGCGCCAATCGCGCAGAAAAATCCCCACCACCAAAATCGCCAAAATGCAGCCCAAAATCAGCGAGTCAATCGAAGCCTGATAAGAATCGCGAATCTCATCTGCCCGCGTAAACACCATTTGAAACTCAACGTCTTCGCCCAGCGTCGTGTTTAAATCGGCGATCGCTCCTTTAACCCCATCTTCCACGCTCACCAGCACGCTGCCCTTACTCCGATAAACCTGAAAGCCCACCACCGGAGCTTGATTCACAAAAGCAGACGTGCGCACCTCGGCAAAATCATCCTCCACGCTGCCCAAACTCGTCAGGGGCACCGTTCCTCCACTGGGCAGCACCACATTAAACTGCTGCAGCGAATCTACCGTCTTCGCACTCCCTAGCGTTCGAATTCCCTGCTCAGCGCCTGCAATATCGCTCCGCCCACCCGGTAAATTAACGTTGAACTGCCGAATCTGGTCATTCACCGCCGTCGCCGTAATTCCCAGCGCATTGAGCTGCTCAGGATCTAAATCCACCCGAATCTCGCGGTCTACGCCGCCCACACGCTCTACTTGAGAAACGCCCTTTACCGCCAGCAGCCGTCGGCTAATGGTTCGATCCACCAAATCGCTGAGCGCCTCTACCGAAAGCTGTCTAGAGGCTACGGTATAAATTACAATTGGCCCGCCCGAAAACTCCAGTCGGCGCACCGTCGGGTCTTGCGCATCTTGAGGTAAATCTTGACGGATCCGCGTGATCGCATCGCGCACGTCATTCGTTACCTGCTCAGTGTTTACGCCCAGCGTAAACTCAATCACCGTTTGAGAAGATCCGTCGCTCACTGTAGAGGTCAACTTATCAATATTGCCAAGTCCGGCAACGGCGTCCTCGACTTTTTTGGTAATCTGAGTTTCCATTTCCTCCGGCCCCGCCCCCGGCTGCTGCACCTGCACGATCACCGCGGGGATATCAATATTTGGGTTCGCATCAATTCCTAGCCGCGTGAATGCCAGCATTCCGGCCAGCGTCAGCACCAAAAACAGCACAATCGTCGGCACCGGGCGCTTAATCGACCAAGCAGAAATATTAAACATCAGCGCACCACCTCTACAAGCTCGCCATCTTGCAAATAACCGGCTCCTTCAATCACCACCGCGGCTCGATCTGGCAAGCCATTGGTAATCTCAATTTTTGCGGGTTTGTCTCCCTTTGCCGGAATCCGAGCACCCACTTCTACCGCCTGCGCCTTCACTGCCTGTGGCTTCGCTGAAGCGCCTCCAGACACCGTTCCAGGCACCGTATAAACGATAAAGCTCCCGTTTGGCTGGGGCAAAACTGCCTCCGCAGGCACCACCACGCCTAGCCGCGAACCGGTTACAATGCCCGCTTTCAAAAACATGCCGGGCCGCAGGCGATCGCTCCCAGGCAGCCCCACTTTTACCGTCGCCTGCCGAGTCTGCGGGTCAACCGTCGGATCAATGCTGCGCACCTGCCCTTGAAGCTGAAGGTTTGTATCCGATCCAGACGTAATTCGCACCGTGGTTCCTGGATTAATTTGCGCGATTTGCGTTTGTGGAATCTTCACCGCTAGTTCTAGCTGCTCACCGCTAATAATTTCAAACAGCGGAGTCCCGGCGCTGGCCGTATCCCCCACCGTAGCTGTCTTGCTCGCAATCACCCCACTCGCCGGAGCCAATACCTCCGTCTGCGCGAGCTGCGTGATCAGCCGATCTACTTCTGCCTGCCCGCTGCGAACCGTGGCCTCAGCGCTCTCGACCGCCGCGATCGCCGATCCTACCGTCTGTCCCTCAGTTGTCGCCGTTGTCCGCCGAGAGGCCAACTCTTCCGCACTAATTGCCCCTTTTGCAAACAGCGACTCATACCGGCCTGCGCGCTCTTGCGCCTCCGCCAACGTCGCCCGATTCTGAGCCACTTGCGCCTCCGCCTGCACCACCTGCGCCCTCGCCGCGCTTACCTGCGCCTGTGCCTGATCAATCTGCGCTTGCAGCACCGCATCATCTAGCACTGCCAGCACCTGACCTGCTGCCACGCGATCGCCCTCACGCACCAGCACCGACAAAATTTGCAATCCACTTGCCCTCGGCGACACCGCAAGCAAATCAAACGCCTCCACCGTCCCCGTCGTCTCAATCGTCTGCTGAATCGGTTCGCGCCCGGCGATCGCAACTGTTACGCTCGCGCTCGCCGCCTGCTCAGACTCTACGCCAGCGGCATCCCCCGGTGCTCTAGACGCTGCGATGCGAGTGGCCCCAAAGGCCAGCGCCAACCCCAGTCCTAGCCCAATTAGTAGTCCTTTTGGCCCACTTAACCAGCCGCCGCGACTGACTGGCTTCGAACCCAAAGCGGTGCCCTCTGGAATAGAATCGACGCTCAGCACATCATTGCGTGGCGCGTCTTCTTCTTTTTTGCGCTGAAATTTTTGGTAGGTCACAGGTAAATGCGAAAGAATAGGAGAGCAAACGTAGATTGGCTAAGAGCGCTGCCCAGGTAAAGCTGCCTAGTTAAAAAGGAGCGGTTCTAGCCTTCAGTCTCGACTCGGTTGGTTCACAAAAGTTTAACATTCCCTCTTCTCATGCTTGGATAGTCGCTGGTGTTCTAACGCTGACCCAAGCAAAACTCAAAATTAGGTTTCTTTAGCCTCCAGTAGCCCATGCTAATAGCTAATAGGCAAGCGTGTTTGCTGCTACTCTAATCTCCAAAGATAAATCTAGCTGTAACAGTCGCGATCGCAATGGAATCTAAATCTTGGTGGCAAAAGCTAAAGCACAACCCGATTGCTCGCACCGGAGCCATCGTGCTAATTATCTTTTACATTGCGGTCATCTTCGGTGACATCGTTGCCCCTTACAACCCCACCGCATCACAGCAAAGCGGCTCCCTGCTGCCGCCCACCCAAATCTACTGGCGCGCCCAGCAACATGGCCAAACAATCGGTCCCCATATCTATCCCACCATTCAAGGCCCCATTGATCGCGCCACTGGCCAGCAAGCCTTAGAAGTAGACTTTAGCCGCCCTACCCCGCTACGACTATTCGTCAAAGGCGAAGACTATCGGCTTTTCAAGTTCTCCTTTCCTTTCATCACCCAGTTCTCTTTTAACAAACCAATAGAACTCAACGAAGTCACTCTTTTCGGCGGCATTCCCGGCAATCTCCATCTGTTTGGCACCACTGGCGAAAACAGCCCAACCCAATTTAGTCCCACAGAGTCCGCAGCAGGCGGCAAAACCCCCGAAGCCGTCGAACTCGTCCCCGCCTACTTCAACCTGCTAGGGACAGACAACTCCGCGAGAGACGTTTTCAGTCGCCTAGTCTACGGCGGCCGCATTAGCCTTGGCATTGGCCTAGTGGGTATTGCCATTTCATTCCCTCTGGGTATGCTCGTAGGCGGCATCTCTGGTTACTTTGGTGGCGCAGTCGATGCCATCCTAATGCGCATCGTAGAGGTCATCATGACCATTCCTTCTATCTACCTGCTGGTCTCACTCAGCGTCATCTTGCCTCAGGGCCTCAGCAGCTCCGAGCGCTTTTTGCTTATCGTCATTATCATCTCATTCATCACCTGGGCAGGCCTTGCCAGAGTTATTCGGGGTGAAGTTCTCTCCCTTAAAGAAAGAACTTTTGTCCAAGCCTCGCAGTCGATGGGTGGGCGATCGCTCCACATCATCATCCGCCACATTCTGCCGCAAACCGCCACCTACATCATCATCTCAGCCACCCTTGCTGTCCCCAGCTACATCATCTCCGAAGCCATCCTCAGTCTCATCGGTCTCGGTATCCAAGAACCCGACCCCTCTTGGGGCAACATGCTCACCGCTGGCAACAACGCCGCCATCCTTGTCCTTCAGCCCTGGCTCATCTGGCCCCCTGCTGCGCTCATCGTCATCACCGTGCTCTCCTTCAACGTCCTTGGCGACGGCCTGCG
>JBBSOB010000301.1:0-5829 GCA_038260205.1 Phormidesmidales cyanobacterium | reverse complement strand
ATCTCTTGTCTGAAAAATCTCTTGTCTGAAAAATCTCTTGTCTGAAAAATCTCTTTTTAACTGAATTTCTAGACTGCTTTTGAGGCTGTGCTCTTGAGGAAAAAGCTGTTGTCATATTTAGGGCCAGCGTTTGCAATCTTTCTGCTGGTGGCCTCGATTGCGGTGATTCGTCAGGAGCTGAAAAATTATAGCCTTCAAGATGTAATCCAGAGTCTGAGTGCTATTTCTACCATGCAACGCTGGCTGGCCTTGCTCTTTACGGCGATGGGCTATGGCGCGATGACCGGCTACGACTGGCTGGCGTTTGTTCACCTGAAGTATCCGCTGAGCTATTGGCGCACGGCCTCTACTAATTTTATTTGTAGCGCTGTTGGCAATACCCTTGGGTTCCCGCTGTTTACGGCGAGCGCCATTCGCTATCGGCGCTATGGGCGGTGGGGCGTGCCGCCGCTGGTGACGACGGAGGCAACTGCGATCGCACTGGGTAGCTTTTGGCTGGGGCTATTTGCGCTAGGGGGCGCGGCCTTTTTGATTGCGCCGCTGTCTGTTCCTGCTCAGCTGCATTTGCCCTTTGCGAACGCGCGTCCGCTGGGCGTGGCCCTGGCACTAGCGGGCGGGGTTTATTTGCTGGGCTGCTTGATGGTTCGAAAGCCGCTGGTGATTAGAGGTCATGGGTTTCGCTTTCCGAGTTTTGGAATGGCGATCGCCCAGTTCGCGGTGTCTAGTTTGGATTGGGGCCTGGCGGCGGCAGTCCTATACGTACTCATTCCGCGAGGAGATATTAGCTACTTCAGCTTTTTGAATATTTATTTGCTGGCTATGGGAGCAGGCGTTATCAGCAGCGTTCCCGGTGGGGCGGGCGTGTTTGAAACGGTGGTGATTTTGCTGCTAGCGGGCACAGTGCCGGGGGATGCGGTACTGGCGTCTTTGTTGGCGTATCGGATGATTTATTATTTATTGCCGTTTGCGATCGCGCTAATTTTCTTTCTATTTCAGGAATCTTCTCTAAGCTTCCAAGCGCGTCGTTCTCGCTCAAAGTAGTTTCAAAAATCCACTGAAAGCTCTCATATCACGGTATAAAAATAGAGACTTTCTATTTGTTAAGCCCATGGCATCCACGCTTTCCTCGACTCATACAAAACGCTTGAAAATTGGGTTATGGACGGCTGTGGGACTGACTGCATTAGCGGGTATTGTCAATTTAATCTCGGCGGTGACGCCCACGCTGCCAGATCGGTTGGTTTGGCTAGAGACTTTTTTACCGTTTGAGCTGCGGGCGAGCGGTCGCCTATTTTCTGCCGTAACTGGCTTTATGTTTTTGAGCTTGGCGGGCAATTTGCTGCGTCGAAAGCGATTGGCCTGGCTGCTGATGGTGGCGCTGCTATCAGTTTCTATTTTAGGACATTTGCTGAAAGGACTGGATTTTGAGGAAGCGCTGCTGTCGGGCGTGTTGTTGATTCAGCTATTGCTGATGCGAAATGTGTTTACGGCGCAGAGCGATCGCCCTTCTATCACGCAGGGCATTCGGGTGCTGATGGGTTCGCTGCTGTTTACGCTAGCTTATGGCACCGCAGGCTTCTTCTTTCTGGACCGTCAATATGCGCAAACCTTTAACTTAGGAGAGTCGCTGCTGCAAACTCTGGCGCTCTTTTTTACGGGTAATAATGGAGGGCTACAGCCCACGACCAGACTCGGTCAGTTTTTCACTCATTCTGTTTATATTATGGGCGCACTGACGCTGCTATATGCGCTGTGGATGCTGCTGCGACCCGTGCTGTTTCGAGAAGCGGCTTCGGCGGCAGATCGGCAGCGGGCAGAAGCGATTGTGGCTCAATATGGGCGGTCTTCGCTGGCCCGGTTTGCGCTGCTGCCGGATAAGTCTTATTACTTTAGTCCGTCTGGGCAGAGCGTGGTGGCCTATGTGCCCAAGGGAAGAGGGGCGATCGCGCTAGGCGATCCGATCGGGCCGATGACCGATAGAAGAGAGGCGATCGCGGGTTTTCAAGAGTTGTGCGATCGCAACGACTGGTATCCCGCTTTTTATCAGACGCTGCCAGATGAGCTAGCGCCGCTGAAGGCGCAGGGCTTTCAAATGGCCAAAATTGGCGAAGAAGCGATTGTTGATCTTAAACAGTTCACGCTAGAAGGCAAAGCGGGTAGAAAGCTGCGTGCGCCAGTGAACAAGTTAAACAAACAGGGATCAACCGTACAGTTTCACCAGCCGCCGATCTCTGCTGAACTCCTCAAAACGCTTAGAGAAATTAGCGACGAATGGCTCTCTCACATGCACGGTTCAGAAAAACAGTTTTCGCTGGGCTGGTTCGATGATGACTACATCGGTAGCTGCGAGATTGCGACGGTAGAAACCGCAGCGGGCGAAGTGTTAGCCTTTGCAAACGTAGTGCCGGAGTATCAGCTCAACGATGTGACAATCGATTTAATGCGTCATCGGGCAAACGTAGAGCGCGGTACGATGGACGTTTTGTTTGTTTCTATGTTTCAACACTTTAAAGAGAAAAATTACGACGGGTTTAATCTAGGATTATCGGTGCTTTCGGGGGTAGGCGAGAATGCAGATGCGCCTCGACTGGAGAAAAGTTTGAAATCTCTCTCTGAACATTTAGAGCGGTTTTACAGCCTTCAGGGATTGCATGAATACAAAGATAAGTTTCATCCGCGCTGGGAGCCAAGATATTTGGTATATCCAGGGTTAGTGAGCTTGCCGGTAGTGATAACGGCTCTAGTGAGAGCGGATTCGGGCGATCGCCTGCTAGATTACTTCAAGCCAGGAGGCTAAAAGCTTTAGATTAACTGCTCGTGTTTAGCTTCCCGTGTCTGGCCTGTTTCTATTCGGGGCGTGAAAATGAAAAAAGAATCGTGGTTAGAGTCTCTCATTAATATCCTATTGCCGCTTGGGCTGATTTTTGGCCTGGTATTGCTCTTGAGCTTGAACGTAGCGGCTGGCAACGTAGAAACCACCGATGGCCCGCTAGAATATTGGCTGAAGCTAATTGTTGGCTATCTGGCCGCAGGAACCGAAATTGCGGCAGCGGTCGTGATTGGTGGGTCAGTCGTGCGCGGCATTGGGGATTATTTAAAGCAGCTATTCTCGCGGGGAAGGCATTTAGATGCGACTGAGGCTATCCGACTAAAGCTAGGTCGCGGACTGGCGCTAGGGTTAGAGTTTACGGTGGCAAGCGATATTTTGCGGACGGCGGTTGCGCCGACTCGACAAGATATTTTGAACTTAGGCTCGATTGTGCTGCTACGAACGCTGCTGAACTACTTTTTGGAAAGAGAGATTGAGCAGGGAGAACGGCGGCGATCTTCTAAGCTTTCTGCTACGTCGTCTGAATTGGATCGGTAAGTGAGCGCATGAGTAAAGATCGATCTAAGCGGGAGCCGGAGCAGACTAACGCGCGTTTTGAGTCGTCATCTGAACGTTATTCTCAACGTTATTCTGGGCGTCGTTCTGGACGTTATTCTGGGCATCACTCTGGGCGGCGGCGGCTGGGGCTTAAAGAGGAGCTAGCGCTAGCGGCTGCACCGACAGCTACTGTGCTCATCGTGCTGGGCTTTGTGGAAGTGCTGAGTCGGCAGCGGCTGTTATTTGCCTCGCTGGCCTCTAGCGCCTTTTTAATCTATCTCGATCCGGAACACGAGACGAATACGGCGCGGACGCTGGTGCTGTCGCAGTCGATGGCGGCTATTATTGGCTGGATAATTTATTCTGTTTTTGGCCCCGGCTATTTTTCCGGCGGTATGGCCATGGTTGCTACTATCTTGCTGATGGTTTTGCTGGATGTGGTTCATCCTCCGGCGGTTTCAACGGCGCTGAGCTTCGCCTTGCGCTCTGGAAATGAGAAAAATTTGGTGCTGTTTATACTGGCCATTGGGCTAACCGTTGTTTTGTTGGGCATAGAGAAAATTTCTCTTTGGCTGCTAGCACGGGGGAGTCGGGAGTGACCTAGACCCTGCGACTCACCTCATCTCGCTGGGCAAAATGCTTGAATCAATAGGTGAATCAATAGGGCGAGAGATTTTGCTAATGAATTGAGCGATCGCCCCATTCACCTCATCTGGATACTCTGCAATCATTAAATGTCCTGCTTCTGGCAAATGTAGATGCTGCGCATTAGGAAAAACCGCCGCCAAATTCTCCCCCATCTCCTCACTAAACATCGAATCTTGACCACCGCTAATCACTAGCACAGGCATATCTGTTTGGTGGCCCTTTTTACGGCGATTAAAGAAGTTATAATCCCAAAAAATACCCAACGCTTCATAGGGTTCAGCCTCTGTCGGCACCGGACTCTCCGTCAAAAACTGCTGAATAACCGGATTGTCGTGCCTGCTAGAGAGAGTTTTTGTGACCCTTTGCAGCCACTGCCAGTGAAAGAGATATCGTCCGCCCCATTCGAGTCCTTTCATGAGCGGAATTTCCCACCAGGGCGCAAGATCGTGAGTGCCCCCTGCTACTAACACTAGCCCCGCTACCGAGTGTTGTTGCGACCATTCCAAACCAATCGGCACGCCGTAGCTGTGGCAGCAAAGAACAGGTGCTTGAATATCAAACTTTTGGAGTAGTCGAGTTAGGTCTCTTTGATGTCGCCCAATAGAGTAGCGATCGTAGGCAGAAGAGTCTCCATGCCCCGCCAGATCGTAGTTGAGTGCCTCCCATCCCTGGGAAAGCGCAAATTCGTATTGAACTCGCCAGTTGTAGCGGTTTCCTAAGCCGCCGTGCAGAAAAACAAGCGGTGGCGGCGATCCCTCTGCTGTATCAGCTGTATCAGCGGCAGCAGCATGGGAGACGGCAAGGGTGACGCCTTTTCTTAGACAAATAGGCTGGGCGGATAGCGGTTTGAGTGCCATTTTGCTTTCCTCTTTGAGAGTCATAGCAGGACGTTTCGGCCATCTGATTCTAAGCGATTAGAATAGCTTTTTACCTCTGCTTTTAGCCATGCTGTTGTTTTACCAGGTCGCTTGCAAGCTGAGCTATTGCGCTAGTTGTTGCCAGAGCGAGATAACGTTACGCAGGCTAGGGGGTAAGCTTTCGGGTTCCAAATCGATGTAGCTGACGTTGAGACCGGGCGCGGTTAGGCGAGTGGTGGGATAGTCGGCGAAGGCGGCTGAGGTGAGGTAGCGCATGCGGTTGAGGTTAGGGAAGCGCTGCTGTTGTAAGGCGGATTCGAAGGTGGCGACTTCTTCTGATGATAGCTGACGGATGATGGTGCGTTCGGCGGGGCGACCCATAAAATTCGACTCGTGATAAAGTGTGCCATCGGCCAATAGCGCTGTTGTTTGAACCGATCCAGCGAAGTCTCCGCTTTGCTGGCTTTGAAAGATCATTTGTTGTTCCATTTGAGGGGTAGTAGGTTCTGGATTTTCTGAGTTTGAAGGGCTTTCTGGGTTTGAAGGGTTTTCTGAATCTGAGAGATTTTCTATGGGATCGAATGATGCGGTTACCGGTGTTTTTGATCCGCTGGCCGTTGTGTTTTGCACAATTTGCGTCCCGTCTTCGCTCAGATGGTATACCCAGTTAGTTTGGCCGTCGCTGATGACGGTGCGAAAACCAGCGATCGCAATTTCAGTACAGACTTGATCGGGTTCAAACAGGCCCAGGCAGCCATTCCAAGTGGCGGGCTGTACTTCTAAAACCTGTAGCTTGCGGGCAGATTGTTGAACTTGCGATGCTGCTGTTTTGAGCAGTTGTTGGCTGATCTCGGCGGAGAAATCTCCTCGGGCGAAGTCGGAGGTTCCAGGTAAGGGTTCTAACGCTAAACGGCGTCCGGTGCGATCGCTGCGATAAATCCACGTTTGCTGCGGGCT
>JBBSOB010000300.1:0-5830 GCA_038260205.1 Phormidesmidales cyanobacterium | reverse complement strand
GTCGATCTCAATCACGCCCGCCTTCTTCATCCTTGCCCTTAGCTTCTTATCCTCATCGAGCGCACTCCAGTCATCGGTGATGCCAAAGTTCCTAACGAAAACATGCTGCACGGAGTCACCGAAGTAATCCAACGCCTCCTTGAACTGCCGCAACGAATCAGAGCCACCGTTCGAGACGAACCAGTTGTAGAAAGTAATGCCATTGAGCTTCGCAGAACGCAGGACATAGTTCTTCTCAATCCAAAGCTTGAGCGAGCGAAAAGCAGCCGCGCCGAGATTAACCAACACCGGCTTCTTTTCATTGAGGGCCGCATTGTAGATAGTGCCAGCCGCGACCTCATACTTCTCCGCCTCAGAAAGGATAGCGGGACGACAACCCGCCGCCTTCTTGTACAGCCGTAGGACATCAGGATTACTTCTGTCCGTATCGAAGACGATGAAGTCGATCTGCTTCGCCTGCATGTACTCGATAGCCGAGCAGCAGACGAAAGATTTACCAACGCCCCCCTTCTCGCCCCCGAACCAATGAATAGCCGTCATGAAAAAATACCGCGTTATAGATTGAATTCTTTTTCGATATCGAGATCGCTTTCAGCAAGCTTTCTCGCCGCTGGTTCGCCAGCTTGCTTAGGACGCGGCTTACCCGACTTCTTCTCTGCGAAAGGCTTCTTGTCCTTTGCGGTCGCCTGCTGCTTCACCGGCTTAGTAACCTCAGCCGCACTCACCGCCAACTCATCCAGCTCAAACAACTCCCGTTCATTAGGCCGAGTCAGAAAGCCATTCATCATTTCAAGCAGGTCAGCTTGGGGCCATCGCCCGGACTCAACTTGAGCCATGACCGCCGCACCAATCAAAACCTTGCGCCTTGTATCGCGTTTCTTTTCTAGGGTTCGTTCAGCCGACTTAGCGAGTTGAATCTGAGCCTTAAGCTGAGCTTCCTTCTCCAGGAGCCTGTCTAATTTCGTAGTCATTAGTACACCGTTGTCCGTGTTATCACTTATCGTACAAGTAGCGAAAGAATGTGGAACATTACCCGATGTCCGCATACCAAAACATCACAGAACGGCCACTGTCCGATAGCCTGTCTTGCTCGTAGCTTGATAGATCGGCTGTGGGTCATCTGACGATGACCGCGTTCTGGGTGAACAGCACCTACGCTACCCCCGTCAGCGACCATCCCGTCGTTCACCCAGAACGGAAGGGCGCACTTATGCATCGCAAGCGATGACGTGCGCCGGGGATTCTCCCCTAGACCCCTCAAGAGCAGAGCGCCGCATAAATGGCCATCTACAGTTTCAGAATGCAGGTGATTGGACGGAGCGCTGGGCGAAGCGCCACAGCAGCGGCTGCGTATCGCTCGGGCGAACAGTTGAAGGATGAGCGGACAGGCGCGGTGCATGACTACACCGGGAAGACGGATATTTATGACAGCGAGATATTGAAGCCGGAGGAAGCACCGAAGCGGCTAGGCGATCGCGCTGCGTTGTGGAATGAAGTAGAGCGCAACGAAAAACGCAAAGACTCGCAGCTCTGCAACGAGATTATGATCGCGCTACCGGCAGAGCTGAGCCATGACCAAAAGCAAGCGCTGACCCGCGAGTATGTGCAGGGTGAGTTTGTCAGTCAGGGGATGATAGCGGACATCGGCTATCACGACTTCGACAGCCACAACCCCCACGCGCACATCATGCTGACGATGCGGCCAGTGAACGAGGAAGGCTTTGGTAAGAAAGCGCGGAAGTGGAACAAGCGTGATGCGGTCAAAGCGTATCGCGCAGACTGGGCTGACTACGCAAATCAAGCGCTAGAGCGAGCAGGTTACGAGGTACGAATCGACCACCGTAGTTTAAAAGAGCAGGGTATTGAACGCGAGCCACAGATCCATCTGGGTGCGAAAGTAATGGAGATGGAAGCTAGAGGTATTTCGACCCAGGTTGGCGCTGAGTCGCGCCGCATTAGCAAAGTGAATGATGACATAGCTAGACAGCAAGCAAACTGTAAGCGGCTGCGAACTAGCATTGAAATTGAGCAGACCCTAGAGCAGATATTGGCTGTGACAGCTACGATCTCTGCGGATGAATTATCTGTTAGTGCATCTGCTCAACAAAGCGCTGAGCAGGGCAGGGCTTTACCGCAATCTCACGATTGGGAAAAGCCTGATAGTCAGGTTGAACCTATGAGAGCTGATGGGGTGGCAGAAGTGATTCTTAGAGGTGTAGATCCTGAACTGCTAGAGCGGGTTAAGTCTCAATTGGCTAAGGCTGAAACGTCAGAGGTGCCCGTAGAGAAAAAGCAGGAGCAGGCTCAGCGTAAAGAGCAGCCTAAACAGCGTCAGAAAAAACGGGTTAAGGAGTGCGATCAGGGGATGGAAATGTAGTAGAGGGTCGGTCGCTTATATATTTATGCTCTTACATCATTTGAGTGTATAAACGATAAAGATATTGGAGGGTAGCGTCCAATATGGCTCCGACGTATATGCTATGAATGATAAAAGGCTTTAAGCCGAGGGCTACATCTACTATGGGATTATCTTTGTTAGCTGCACAAGCAGTAAAAATTGCGCTGTATGCGATAGACAACGTTACTGGCGGCGCATTAGAAAAAGCAGGAGCAAATGTCCTAACCTTCTTGACAAAGAGGTTTCAAGACAGGCTCCAAATTGAGAAATCTGAATCAACGTTATTGAAAGCCGCGATCATAAGTGAAGCATCGTCAGATGAGAAGTTTAAAGAGGAGCTTGAAAGCTTAGTAACGAACTATTATCAGATTGAGAATTCCTCTCAGGTCTCTCAAAAAACTGAATCGGGCGTCAACATGAACGTCCAAAATAATTCAGGAAACGTCAGCGTCGTGGGGCAGAAAATAGACACCCAAATCTTTCGTCAACATACATCCTGATCTCAAAACATCCGACTTAAAACCTGATAGAAATCCTCTTAAAACAAGACTGTCATATCTAAAGGTCTTGGCCTTTTTATTATTTCTATTAATATGCTGGGCTTCACTAGGCTGGCTGGCTGGCTATGCCTTCCCCTTTAGCGAGACGTTCGAGTTAGCTCTCTCATGCTTCACAGGTAGTGTGCCATCAAAAGTTAACGGGCTACAGCAGAAACTACAGAAAGTAGATATAAGCTCTCGGGCTAATGGTGAGCAGCCGATTAAAGACCTTACAAACTTAGAGGCTCAATCATGGGTGTATGAAACAGTGCTGGCTCAGCTTGGCTCAGATCCTTCCGTTAACCATGAGAAGATTGCCAAAACTATTGAAGCCATAGAGAATAAGAGGAAAGAGATCTTAAAAGAGCTTGAGCCACGAAGACCACGAGGTCATCGTATCTTTTCAAACCTTCAAAACAACGCTCGTGAACTTTTTACAGGTCAAGCCGAAAAAGATTATGAGCACCTTGATAAAATCGTAACTAACCTAATCCTCTACACACGCCGTAGACAACCATCTCAGGTTATTATCTCAAAAATAATAAAGAAGCTATCTACTGAGATAGCAGCAAATTCCAAACTTATAAGCCCACATCGTCTCCGTCTCGCTTATAAGCTAGATATATTGATGGGGGATATATCGTCGCGCTTGGTATTAGGTTCTCCCGATTCTAATATTGATGGTGACTACCAGACTGTAATAGATGAGCTAAATTCTGAGATTAGTCTTCTATCCAGTCAATTTGGTGAACTGCTTAAATCTAGAAAGGATAGTAGAGCCAGAGAACGCCAATACGAACAGGATAATTCTATTTTTGTCAACGACGTTCGTGAGCTGCACAAAACGCTAGCTGATTTAAGTCGTGAGAGAGACGAGCTTTGGAAAAGAAATCAGAAGAAAAATAGATATGTTCGTGAAAGAGATTTAGAATCGACACGTCTAAGCCAAGAAAATCGCCAGTGGAATTCTGCATATACAGAGCTTCAGAAACAGAAGGCTCAGCAACAACGAGCACAACAGCAGCAGTCTCAGCAGCAATCAGAGCTGACGAGAAAATACAATGAGCTGCACCAACTGTATCAGCAGAAAGATCAGCAACAGCAACAAGCACAACAGCAGCAATCAGAACTGGCAGGAAAATATAATGAGTTGTACCAACTGTATCAGCAGAAAGCGAATGAAGTAGCTGGCTTAAGCAACCAGATAAGTAATTTGTCTAGGGCTGGTCAGATAAAGAGTCAACAGGCGGCCAGACCTCAGACTGATACCTCATTTCCACCACTAAGATTTAATCAATATCCAATCTCAACATCAAAAATAAAGCCTGTTAAAACGAGATCTGAACAACCTCAACTCACATTGGAGGAATGGGCAGAGATTTCCAACCAGAGTGACTATAAATATATAGAACCTTATACACGGACAGGCGTACCGTCTGTCCGTGGACACTATAGAAGAAAACCAGGGACTAGGTGAAGTCCTTAATTAGCAACGAACCTCATTTGGAGCGCTAAAAAAGTGTGGGAAAGTCTGAAAAATCATTGATTATCTCTTAAGGTCTGCCGCTTCCCAATCCTAACCCAGGACTCTGCCTCAATGGTACACATGACCTTCTCGTTTTTTATACCTTTCGAGCCTATTGAAAAGTGTGTCTCAAAACATGTCTCGTTGAATGGTTCTTACATCGTCTGAGGAATTCTGATACATAGTATAAATAGACTAAGACCTCTGTAGCCCGTAAGCTACAGAGGTCTTAGTCCGCTTGTCTAGACTATAGAAAGCTCGTGGTGACTAAGCAGCTACTTTCTCTCTCTTACTACACGTATTCTCATCCTGAGTAGCAATGTACGCTATTGCAGCGTCAGCCATAAGTCCAGAACGGCTTTCATTGTGGCTTGCAGCATAGGCATCAATTCTACTCAGAATCCTTTCTGGAATAGTCACATTTATACGCTTTGACTTTCCTGAAAGCTTAGAAAGATCTACGTCTACAAACATCCATGCGAATGCATCAATGAAATCAGAATTCTCTCTATGAGCTTCGATAGGAAGAGATAGAGGAACGTCCTCTCCATCAATAAGAAGCCCTTCTACATGACATTCAATAGCTTCAGTAACACATGAAATGGCATCATCAACTGATTCGCCAGCAGAGAAACAGCCAGGTAAATCAGGGACTGTAACCCCGTAGTCGCTGTCAGCATCTTTATGAATTACTACTGGATATCGCATCTGTATTTTCCTCCTCTTATGGTAGAGGCCAATTCCAACCAGCTTGTTTGGCAATGCTTCTTAGAGTTCCTGTAGGTAAATCCTTTTTAGGATGAGGAACTGTAACACGGCCTGGTCTGTTTGGGCTTTTGAACTGATGATGACTGCCTTTTGTATGTACCAAGTTCCAGCCTTCTGCCTTTAACCTTGATATTACTTCTTTGCTAGTCATTCTTCACTTTCCTAATATACACACTGTACACACTATTGTCAACACGGACGTAGAGATACAAATATGTATACAGCTCTATGAGTCATCTCACAGCGATCCTTGTCCTATCAGGATTCAGCCTATATGAATACCTGCTCCAGAGACATATAGTTTTCCTGACTGCTTAGCGTATGTCGCTACCTCAAATTATGATTGCTGCGTGTACTATAGTCTCATAAACGACCCTTTTTGGCACTATCAAGCAAAACCTCAAATAAGCAGCATTATTGGCTGTATTTGTGTTTCAAAAGCTGTGTCATAATCAAAGTGTCGAAAACAGAGGCGCTTTGCGAGTTTTGGAACGGTGAAAATTGGATATGCCAGAGTTTCGACTGCTGACCAAAATTTAGACCTTCAAGTGGATGCTTTGAAAGAGGCAGGCTGCGAGAAGATTTTTAGCGATCACGGGG
>JBBSOB010000299.1:0-5844 GCA_038260205.1 Phormidesmidales cyanobacterium | reverse complement strand
GCTTTAGTTTACAAAGCGCATTGGGCCGGTGGATGAAGATGTGGTGCTGGCATTCGGCGGAAAAACTAGTGGAGCGCCAAGACTAAAAATTGGGGTTGTCAATTTCTGAAGGCTTTATACGATAGTGCTTCTAGAATAGGCTTACCCTAAAATCGAGTGCTGACGCTGCACTAGCTCAAAATTTGCCATTCGTCTGACGTATTACCTAATGCCTTTCCCGATGCTCGTAGAGCTGGCAAATTTGATCCGTTCTATTCACTTACGCGCCCTTTCAGCAGCTTGAGAAGCTTGCTTTTGTTTTGATGCATACGCACCTGGCCGTTAGTAATGATACGAGCGATAAAAGGAGGCTGATTACCTCGCACGAACTTCTGTAAACGCTCTAGCGCTTTCACGAGGATTGCCGCCATCTCTTCGCCCGTGTAGTTACCCGATGTAAGAATGAAAACTTGGGCGTTTGCGGCGGCGATCGCTCTCTGCTCCAGCAAGTTGCTGGTCAGCCCCCAATCTTTGGTAATTACCACCCAACCCCGCCGACTCACTTCAGGCAACCACTCAGTGTCTAGCGCGTTGATGGGAAAGTGGTCTACGTGAGCTTCGACGGTTGCCCCAGCAGCACGCATTGCCTCGGGCACAATTTTCTGACTGACGCAGTGGTCGATAAAAAACGTGATCGGTGGTGGCTTACTCACGCTGCCCGAGATAGAACCAGTTCAAATCGAATGGCGTCGTGAATTTGGGGAATACCACAGCCTAAATCATCGGCGATAGATTCAGGTGATTCGCCAGCTTCGTAGCGTTCTGCGATCGCAATGGTTGGAATCCCAGTGCCCACAACGACAGGCCGTCCAAAAGACACTTGAGGATCAATCTCAACATTTCTGGGTGCTGCTGGGGCAGTTTCAGGTGTATCCCGAGACGTTGGGAAGAGGCGAGTGGCAGCGCCTTCCTCATTCCACTCCACCCGAGTGAGCAGGTTTTTCAAAGCTGCTTTGATTGCCAACTGGCCGTTTTCAGAGACGCTGACCAAACGACCGATGGACTCGACGAAGAGGTTTGCGCCATCTGTTTGAAACTCGACGCGAGCCAGCGGATGAGGCATCTGAAACTGTTTGTCCAGGTAATCCAAGGCGCTACGCACCTTATCCAGGCGGACACCATGTATTTTTCGGATCGATCTGAGGACATGAGCTTCTACCAGGTTCGTAAAGGAAATCTGGGGAAAATCCGGCTCGGGCCGCTGAATTAAAGGCTCAAAGTATTGCTTGCCGTCTTTGGTGGGATAGTAACGGCCATTCATCCAGGAGCGAAGTGTGCCAACTGGGATATGTAAATACCGGGCCGCATCCGTCAACGGATAGGCCGGGGTGTTATAAACGTCGTTATCCCATTTCGCCATTGGCATCGTAAAAGCAGAACTTACACTACTCAAGATACCGGAAACTTTCCCAAAAAATGGAAAGCTTCAATGATTGAGTCTTGAGGTTGATTTATCGTTGGCGGGTAAGTCGTTTGTGTCCCACATCACTTGACGGTGGGGCTGAACTCGCGGTGGGTGAAGCCGTAGACGCTGAGGCGACCTGAATGGAAGGGTTAAATACGAGATCTGGTCTCTATAGCGTTGGCCACTTTGCTCACTACACGATTGTCGCTAGAACCTTTGCGTACTGCGGGCAAAGTGGCGCGCAAGCGGACGTAGGCGCAGACTTCTCTTTGAGTATGCATCCGTACGCTTGCTATAGATATGAGTTTGGGAGGAAGCCAGAACTCAATAGAACTGAGCCACTCAGAGACGAAGTACACATCGGGGCGGTTAAGGCGTTAAAGTTACCCTAGCCTTCAGACTGCCTAGTTTAGTTAGGGGGAAGCTGTCGGTTGGGTGCTGGCGCCCCGGGCCATAGCGCTGGGTAAAATTAAGTTCTGAGGGTAATGGTACAGACATCACAGCTTCGAGTACTGACGATAGACTTATCTTTTCTAGTAGTCAGCGACGGTTCTTTACGCGCCTTAATCTGACTTACTCACTCATGAGATGACTTAATTCGGCTAAATGAGGGGAAAATATCCTTATGAGATCGCCAAATTTTCCAATTATTTGAACTACTAGGTATGAAAACTGTTCGCGATGCCTGCAAGCCGCAAGATAATGCCCTTTCTATCAAGCTAAGCGACCAGATTGAGCAACTGGATGAGCTGATAAATGACGAGGGTGATGGAGCGGTCTTCTTTGAAAAGACGCATATTACTCAAGGTATGCAGGACTTGATTAGCGAAGGAATCACTCGACTAGCAGGGGCTTCCGGGCAGGCCATTTTTCACCTTAAGCAATCGATGGGGGGTGGTAAGACCCACTTGCTAGTTGGCTTTGGTTTGCTAGCTAAACACCCTGTGTTACGGAGAAAGCACTGTGTTGGAATCCACCATGCTTTTGATTTTGAGAGTGCAGATATTGCGGCTTTTAATGGGCGAAATAGTCCGGCTAATTTCTTTTGGGGTGAAATTGCGGATCAGCTTAACAAGGGCGAGCAATTTCAGAAGTTCTGGACGAGCGGGCCTAAGGCTCCGGATGAAAGGGATTGGTTGGCCCTATTTGAAGGCGATCACCCCATCCTGATCTTGCTGGACGAAATGCCGCCTTATTTTAATATTCTGAATACGCAAAAAGTGGGTAACGGCACTGTCGCAGACATCGCTACACGGGCTTTTTCTAATTTGCTGACAGCAGCGAGTAAGAAAAAGAATGTCTGCGTTGTGATATCTGATTTGGATGCTGCCTACGAGGCAGGTGGGAGCCTAATCAACCGCGCTCTGGCAGATGCTCGCTCTGAGTTAGGGCGGCAAGAGAAGCCGATTACTCCGGTTGATCTTGCTGCTAATGAGATTTACGATATTTTGCGAAAACGTCTGTTTAAGACTTTGCCGGATCAGGCTGAGATTGATGATATTGCTGAGGCTTTTGGGCGAAAGTTAGAAGAAGCGGCCAAATCGAAGACGGCAGGTCGTGGGGCTGAGGCGATCGCAGATGAAATTGCGATGACCTATCCTTTCCATCCTCGTCTCAAAAATGTGATCGCGCTCTTTCAGGAGAATGAGCAATTTAAGAAAACCCGAGGACTGCTTGAGCTAGTTTCACGGTTGTTGAAATCGGTGTGGGAAAGAGATAGCAATGATGTCTTTCTCATAGGGCCACAACATTTCGATTTATCTGTCCCTGACGTGCGAGATAAGCTCACTGAAATTTCTGGGATGCGGGATGTTATTGCTAAGGACTTGTGGGATGCGCAGCAGTCGGCTCACGCACAGATTATCGACTTACAGATGGGTAAAGAAGCGGCCACACAGATAGGTGCGTTATTGCTGACGGCAAGCTTATCTACCGCAGTCAACGCTGTAAAAGGGCTTACTCGTGAGGAGATGGTGGAATGCTTGGTATCGCCGTTAAGAGAACCTTCGGACTTTTTGGGTGCATTTGAAGAACTCGAAAAGATGGCCTGGTATGTGCACCATACGCCAGAAGATCGCTATTATTTTGACCGGCAAGAGAATCTGACTAAGCTCCTTCAAAGTTTGGCGAAGGATGCTCCTGAGCCTGTGGTAGATGACCTGATTGGGAATCGGCTACAGACCATGTTCAAGGCTACGCGCAAGACTTGCTATGAGGATGTGTTACCGCTGCCTAAGCTGAAAGATGTGGCCGACCGAGTGAGGAAAGGCCGGGTACTGCTGGTAGTCAATCCTGATTCTAAAATTCCGCCAGCGGAGGTTCAAAAGTTTTTTGATGAGCTGAGCCAGAAGAATAATCTCTGTGTGCTGACCGGGGATAAGACGGCGATGGGCAGTGTGGATAGGGCGGCTCGCCAGTTTTATGCGGTGCAAAAGGCTGATAATCGCATTCCTAAGGGCCATGCTCAGCGAGAAGATCTGGAGCGCAAGCAGCAAAGCTATGAGCAAGATTTTAATTCTACAATTCTGAATTTGTTTGATAGGGTGCTGTTTCCCATTCAGCGCTCGGGTAGAGAGCCACAGCTAGTGTCCAAGCCGTTGGATATGACTCGCGATGCGACGCAGCCCTTCAATGGTGAGGAGCAAATCGAGAAAACGCTGGTTTCTAATCCACCAAAGCTGTTTTTGGATATGGAGCAGGACTTTGAAGCGATGCGGGATAAAGCGCAAGATTTGCTGTGGCCTGAGAATCAGGATGAGGCTCGTTGGTCGGATATGGTTGACCGCTATGCCGAGCAGCCGGGGATGCCTTGGTTGCCGCCGAAGGGATTGGAGTCGCTTCGGGATATGGCCTATAACCGTGGCCTGTGGGAAGACCTTGGGAATGGTTACCTAACCAAGAAGCCTAAAAAGAAAACGACCTCAGTACAGGTGATTCGCGAGTCTGAGCCCGATGATAACGGGCAGGTACGACTGCGAATAAATGCTCAACATGCGGGGCCTGCGCCTCGGGTTTATTACGCTGAAGATGGGCCGGTGACTGAAGCAAGTGCTCAGCTCAAAGATCAGGTGCTGACGACGAAGGCACTGCATGTGAATTTTTTGGTGTGCGATCCTTCTGGGCAGAGTGAAACGGGAAATCCTACTCCGTGGTCTAATAGCTTGGTTTTGCGTAATAACCTGATTAAGAACGGTGGGAGCCGCGCTGTGGCGCTGTTGGTTGCACCGAAAGGGGTTATTCGTTACACGCTGGATGGGAGTGAACCTCGTGAGGGGTTGACTTACGAAAGCCCGATTGCAATTGACGACGGTGATGTTTTGCTGCGGGCGTTTGCCGAGGCCGATAATCTGGAAATCAAAAAGGATTTTAAGTTTCCGGCATTGGGAAAGAAGGGGATTGAGGTTGATCCGGTGAAGCCGGGTCGTTTGGTTTCGCAGACGGGGCGTAAGCTCGATTCTCGTGCGAAGACGTTTGAAGGGTTGAAGGAGGCGGCGAATAAGTCCGTCACCTTTGAGGGGGTCGCGCTGACGGTGGGTCAGGGCAGTAAGGTAATTGCTATTAACGTGGGGGAGGTTTCGGTAGATGGTGCATTTATCGAAAGCTTGCTGACGAAGGTTTTGGAGAAGTTTGAGCCGGAGGCCCCCGTGACGATGACGTTCCGCAAAGGGCATTTCTCGTCTGGGCATGACCTTAGTGATTTTGCCGCTAAACTAGGCATTGAGTTGCAGGTGGGTGATGTGGAGCAATGACCGATAAAAAGCTCAAAACTATTGACTTTGGGGCCTCTGCTGAGTTCGGGGCTCATTTGTTTCGGGTTGAGATTCCGAAGGCCCGTACGGAGTCAGTTGTGATCACAGAAGACTATGGATATCGCGGGCTAGAGGGGGGGATTCCGCGAGATGAGGAGCGGGTGATTTTGAAGCGAGCGGTGTGGTCAAAGATTGCGGATACGGCCCGTCGAGAGTTTAATGATCGGCTGAAGGCGGTGAGGGTGACGACAGGGCGCTGGCATTCGGGGACGAATTTGGTGGATCGGTTGCTGGGGAAGGAGCTATGTGTGTTGGCTTGGGCAGCGGAGACGGCTACGGATGACCAAGTTCCGGTGATTTGTAGTAAGTGGGCGGCGTTTCGTCCGGAGGAGCGATGGTGGCTTTTTACGGTGACGGTGGCTGAGGCTGGATTGCCTGAGGATACGGAGCGGGGTTGGCGGCGGGCTTTGTTTCATGCGTTGTCGGACGGAGAAAAGCCTGTGAAGAGAAAAAAACGGCCTCGCCCTGCTGAGCAAGATATTTTGACGCTGCCTTTGTTTGTGGATGTCTAATGACTCATTCTGTTACGCCGTTTTCGTTGAAAGATGCACCTGCTTTGATTGAGAAGCTGTTGCCTGTACAGAAGCTTTC
>JBBSOB010000298.1:0-5857 GCA_038260205.1 Phormidesmidales cyanobacterium | reverse complement strand
CGCTATCCTTTCTGAGGCGGAGAAGTATGAGGTCGCGGCTGGCACTATCTACAATGCGGCCCTCAATGAGAAGAAGCCGGTGCTGGTCAATCTCGGCGCGGCTTCTTTTCGTTCGCTCAAGCTTTGGATTGAGAAGAACTATGTGCTGCGTTCTGCCAAATTAAATGGCATTACCTTCTACAACTGGTTTGTGTCTAACGGTGGCTCTGATTCTCTGCGACAGTTCCAGGAGGCGTTGGATTACTTCGGCGACTCCGTGCAGCATGTCTTCGTTAGGAACTTTGGCATCACCGATGACTGGAGTGCGCTCGATGAGGATAAGAAGCTAAGGGCCAGGATGAAAAAGGTGGGCGTAATGGAGATCGACTTTCCGCGCTTTGTTGGCAATCGCGATCGCAACCGCATTAAGGATTTGGGCCTGACGTTTGCGGCGGCGCAGAAGCATGAGGCGTTTGATACCCTCGCGCAGCAGCGCATCAAGTTCTATCTCGATGATGTCTTTGATGAGTTCAATCGGGCGGGGGTGTTCAATGGCGACTAGGCGTAGAGACCCTGAGCAGATCTATCGCGATGTCATGGCGAAGTTTGATGCCCAGACTAGGGATAGAATTCAGGGCGTCATTATTGACTATGGGATCGAGAAGGCTGACCCGTTCTTTCTCATCTTTTTGGCGATGGGCCATCTGCTGACGCTGGTGCAGACGGCTCCTGAAAACTGGCAGGCACTCTTTAATGAGTTCAAAGGAGATTTAGATGCATGGACGACTCAAAACCTCAGAACCCTGGAGGCGATCAATCAGCAGAGTCAGATCTCAGAGCGGTTGATCCGAAGCTTTCAAGAGCTATCCAACTTAACGACCTCATCGAACGACGAAACGCTGAAGCTGCACAAAGAATTGACGAGATTGAACGGCGAATTAGAAGCGTTCAAGGGCAGCTTGATTCAGGCAGTCAACCAGAACACGGCCAACTCCCAGACCCTGCTCGATCGCTTCCAAAGCAACGAGAAAAAAGTCGCGCTGCTCGAAAGACAAATGACTTGGACTTTGAGCTGTAGTGCAGTGACGCTGGCGGCGGTGGTGCTCGGCGGGTCGATCTCCTATGGGCGCTTGGCAAAGGAGGTTAATTTTGCTCAGGTGCTCCTAGTGCAGGAGCGCGAGCGCAGTATCTGGACGTTGGAGAAGGCGAGCCGCGCGGAGTGCTTTTATGGCATTAAGCCGCAGAGCGATCCGGATTGTCAGCAGTTTCAGTAAGGGCAGAGAAGGACGCTCGACGCGGGCCATCATCCAAGGGGGAATAACGTTTGATGGGTTGGCTACGGCGGGGGGTGCATTCCCCCTGGATGGGCCAAGAGTTTAGCGGTGAAGATGCCCGTCAAGGGGGGGCGCTTCGCCAATGAAAACTCCGCTAGGGGGGGGGCAATCTCACTAAGCTATCTCAGTTTTCATTGCCCCTTGACTCGATTGAAATGTTGTGATCGCACTTGTTACCTAAGCAGTTTGCGGATGTCCTGAAGTTTCTCCTTAGAAGCCCAGTCACTTGGACGAGTTAGTTTATAAACATTTGTCCGATAGTTACTGTCTTCATCTTTCGTCAACAAGCCAGCAGCACACAGAAACTTTAGTGCGTACTGGAGCTTTCGCGGACTCATACCACAGTCTTTTGCCATCTTCTCGATACTAGCAAAAGCTTTTCCATCTATTCTGCTTCCAGTCCGTCGAGTGATGTGACCATAGACTCTAAATTCGTAGGTGTCTAAACCGTAGTCATCTAGCTTGCTATGCACGAACATCATTCCGATGTTGTTACCAACAGCTAGAGTAGGCTCTGCTAAAGGGGTAGAGGTTGCCATAGTGCTCTTGATTGCTGTAAATAATATAGCACACCATGACATACCTGTGTGTTATATCGTGCACCCTAAGGTTATATCTTTAAGTTTATAACTTTCATCTTAAACACGTTTTTGTGCATTTACGATAGTATGATAATGGGGGGTATAGGTAGCCAAAGGTCGAGGGCACAACCTGTCTCTCTATAGTCGGTGCTAACTGACTATGTTCAATAATCTGGGGAACTGATGTTCAAAGACATGATCGTTTCGGTTATAGGCTCTCTCATCTGGGAAGTTCTTAAGGCAGTTTTTGATATGGAACCTTTCTACAAATCGATAGGAACCATCAGAAAAGGCTTGGGAAAGCAGGTGCAGAAAGCAGTAAAGGCCACCCTACGGGCAGCCTTTACATGGTTTGGCTAGAACTCATTGGAGTGAGTTTTTAGCCTTTTGTTTTTTAACGTATACGCATATTATACCCCTTAGCTAAAAACTATGGGGTATACGGGTTATAGCCATTTTTTATATGTCTGAACAACTAGGACTGGCAGTCGCGTTTGAACCAAGATATATGGTTTAGTACGGAGAGCTGAGCATGTAAGATACACAATCTATTCTACACAGGGCTTATAAGGTCTGTATTTATGCGGCAGTACCAGTCAACCAGTGAATTGACTGGTACTGCCTATGGTGAACGGGTAGGCTAACTTCACCATTTGGTGCTAGTTTTTAGATAGTTCACCAAATGATCGCAGCTCGGATATGGCTTCTCTAAAACAGCAGCTCTCTACCTTCGTCAGCCAGCTTGAACAGCTCCGCGATGCCATTCCCGTTGACCCGGCAACGATTGCTGTGACGCTCGAAAAGCATAGCCCTGGCAACGGCAGCACCTACAATCGGCTGCGGGTGCCAAAGGACAAAGCGCTCGCCAACGGTAAGCGGACGATGAGCTTAGATGCCAAAGGTGTAGCGGAATGGGAACAGAAGCTCTACGCTCGCAATCAGCAGGCGAAGGTCGCGCAGTGTCTGGCACTCGTGCAGCAGGCGGCTGAGGTCGCGAGTTCTATCACCTGGGAAGCTGCGGCGGGAACGGCAGTGGTGAATAAATCTGAATCCTTCACCATTGATCAAACACAATACGTCGTCCCTGGCGCGGTTACTCCTCCGCCCAAAACTGTTATCAAGTACGTGCTAAAAGATGCCAAGGGCGCGACGCCCATTAATCGCACCGTCCACGCGATCGCAGGAGATGAACCCGGCTACGGGCGCTGGTACGCTCCGGCGCTCTGTGGGGAAAAGCCGAAGGCAGGCGGATTGGGTTGGCGGCGGGTGGATAAGTCTGAGCTGAGCTGCCCGAAGTGCCACGACAAAATGAAGCTGCTCGCATAATAATTTGGGCAACCATTCGACTTGTCGTAATATAAAAGCGCAATCGTACGACAAGCTAGCCGATGTATGAACTTGATGCCACGCTCGATTTACTGGGTGATTTGGAACAAAGGATTCGAGAGGGTGGCCCGATAGCACCAGATGAAACCATCGTTGAAGTCGTGCCTCATAGCAAGTCGGGTAAGCGCTACGCTCGCAAGCGGACAAAAGTAGACGGCAAGAACACCTTTGAAGGCTGTGGGCTAGAAGGAGATTACAAGCATTTAGCGGCGGTGGCCACGGTGCAGCGGCGGACGTTGCTTGAGCAGTTGGACGCTCTGACTAAGCAGATTCAGACTTGGCGAACCGCTGAGGAATGGCAGGCATTGAAGCCACCTCAGACTAAAACTCAGACTACGACGGCAGCAGTTGAGGTGATGGATACAGAAGAGATTGAGGCGAAGGAACCACCGCGCCGGTCTCGACCGCGACCGGCTGAGTCAGACATTATGAGCTTTGCTTTCAAGGGCAATAAGGGCGCGACGCCTGAAAATCGTCTTGTTCACGCCGTACCGGGTGTACCGCCAATGGCGGGCTTTGCGTTTTGGGATACTCCAGCGCTGTGCGGCGCTAAGCCTGATTGGTTGAAGAACTGGGGCTGGATCGGGGACTGCACGATTATGTATCTGAGCTGCCGGAAGTGCGAGAAGAAGCTCGGAACCACTCCTCACAGCATCATGCTGCCGGAAGGATTCGGCAACCCCGACAGTTGGGGACTGATCATAGAATAGGGCTGACGTTGTTGCGGTTGTTGTGGCTCTGTTGTGATGTTGTTGCAATAGCGCCACACAAGTCACTGCAATAGGTTCAGCCGTTTTGTTGTGGTTGTTGCGGCGGTTGCGATCAGCGCTTTCAGAGCTGTTTTGGGAGCGCTCTGTAGCTACTTCGTGAATTTTGCGGCCCCTTTTTATCTTGACCGGCTAAAAGCGATCGCGTTTGCAGCGCATGGATCGGGGACAGGTTCTGAACAGGCGGTTAATAGAGAGGCCAGCGACTAGGGCGATCTCGCTGGCCTCAATTTTCTTAGAATTCGACATCGTAAATGATGCAATCTGAACAAGCTGCCTGCGCGTGGGTGGCTGCATCGAACGGGGACTCAAACAAAATGGCGCTGCGGATAAATCGAAATTAGCCGATGCCTTGCCACGAATAGCGCCCCCATCCAACTTGTTCAATGATGTAATCGAGGCGCTCTTCAATGATTATTTTCATAGGGGATTCTTGGATTGTCGAGTTGTTCAAGTCGGCTTTGCTGTAGCTGGTTCAATACTTCATCGGTTCGGCGCTCTTGGTCTGCCGCGACCTGGGCCGGGTCGTTGCCTAGTCCAGGAGCGTCTAATTTGCCGGTCGCCGGGTCGATGTAGCTAGCTGAGCGGGCTTTGATAATTTGCTCGCTCGTCGGATTGGGCGAGGCCAGCTCATCGACGAAGCTCGCACCGGCTAACGGGGCTTGGTTCCACAAATCGAGCGCGGCCCCTATCGCAGGTTTAGACAATGGCTGGCCCCATCTTTCCTGTGAGCGCTGCTGTAAATCTTGCTCAGCCTGTCGCAATCGGGCGAGCTGCGCGGTGTCGGCGTCCTCGGGGGAGCTGGCTCCGTGCTGATAAGAGAAGGAGCCAAGATTATTTGCGCCGTTACCGGGGTCGATGTGGCCGTCATAAGCAGCCGTCGGGCGGCAATTGGCGTCGCGGGTGCCTTCGGCGGCACCAATTGAGCAGGTTAGATCGCGATCACTTAACGCTGTAGTTGTCGGCGGCGATAGTTTGCCGGTTAGATATGGCTCGATGTCTTGTTTGCTTGGTTCGGCTTTGTCGGCGCGGCGGGCATCTAAGTGTGCGCCGGTGCCGATGCCGCTGGAGCCGGTGAGCGCAAAGGTATCGCCTGTTTTATAGCTGCCGCCTACGCAGGTTGATAGGTGCAGGAGCTGCATCGCTTCGCCTTCGATAGGAATTACTTCTCCGACTTCGCCACCGCCGTTTACGTCGTACCAGCAGCGCACTTCGATTGTGGTTGGGGCGATCAGCTTCGTGCCGGTGGGCGTGGCTACGTCAATTCCATAGTGCGGCTCTACCGTGCCGCTGACTGGATGGACTCTAGCTAAGTCGTAATCACTCGATACTTCGTAGCCCGCAATGCGATCTCCCTCGGATAAATAAATCGGTTCAAGGGCGATCGCACTCTGTAAAAACAACGGCGATAGCGCGTAGTCGGCGATCGCATTCGCACTCGGCCACAGCATCAGCACCAGCGGCACCAGTCGGTAAAAGTTCAGGTTTGTTCTAATCGCTAGCTGCATTCTCTAAAGCCTGTTCGATGAACGCCCCGGCATCGACTTGAACAAAGACAAGATTGAACCGTAGATAGCCAGGGGCGCTCAGGTCAGAAATCAGCAGCACCCATATCAGCCAAGTCAGCGGCGTCACCCGGCGCAAGAACCGCCGCACCGCAAATCGCAGTCTCGTTCTCAGCATGATTAGATCCGATAGTTCGCACCGCGCCGGGTGCCCTGCTCTTCGGCGGACGCCATCAACTGCTCACGGAACGCCTGCGCTTCTCGCACTCGCGCATCGAGTACCGCCTGTTGATTCTGCAAGTCTG
>JBBSOB010000297.1:0-5884 GCA_038260205.1 Phormidesmidales cyanobacterium | reverse complement strand
ATTTGATAGGTAGAGCGAATATCCGTCATCCTTCTGTATGGATTACCCCTTGTCTAGGATGGGTAAAGGTTCGCTATGATGAACTCAGTTCTGGCTACGGCGTTGGTAACTGCCAACAACGTTTTCTGATCTATGTTTTTTACTTCAACGGATGTCGAGATGCTTCGGCGGCAGTATACCGAGCTTGTACTCGGAAACTATAAGCCGACAGCCGAGATGTCCACCTGGTCACCCCAGGTCAAAAACTGAGGTAAGACGGCGCTGCGGTCGAACTACGAATCCTTGTCCTTTGGGCAGGGATTTTTTGCATTTAATAGGCTTCTCACGATGCGAATTAGCCGGTCTGGATCGACAGGTTTAGTCAGGTAACGGTGAAAGCCTGCGTCAAGGGCGCGCTGCTCGTCACCTTCTCCGGCATAGGCCGTCAGGGCGATCGCCAAAACATCTCCCCCTGCCGCCTGAGTCCGCTGACGAATGCGCGAGATCAGCTCATAGCCATCCATATCCGGCATTCCCACATCGCTAATTAAGATGTCTGGAACGCCAGCATCCAAGGCTTCGAGCGCGGCTGAGCTAGAAGGAACGGCGGTTACGGTGGCACTCGCTAGCTCTAGGGCAAAGAGGGTGATTTCTTGCGAGTCGAGGTCGTCTTCGACCAGCAGAATGCGGACGCCGCTCAGATCACCTTCACTAGCAGCCAGAACTGCCGGGAGCGGATCGTTCGGCGTCGGCACTAGCGGTAAACGCACGGTGAAGGTTGCCCCCTGATTTTCGCCGGGGCTGCTAACGGTAACGGTGCCATTGTGCAGTTCTACAATTTGCCGAACGATGGCCAGACCTAAACCTAATCCCCCAAACTGGCGGGTAGTCGCGTAGCTCTCCTGACGAAAATGCTCGAACACGTAGGGCAAAAAGTCACCGTCAATCCCTTTACCTGTATCCGCCACCTCAATGACGGCCTCAGCCGCGTCCGCCGACTGATTGGCCTCGGCCGATAGCCGCACCGTCACGCGTCCCCCTTCGGGCGTGAACTTAACCGCATTGGTCAACAAATTCCACACCACTTGCTGCAAGCGCACTGCATCGCCCATCACCGAGCAAGCGGCTAGGTCAGTTTCTATCCGAATAGACTTGGCTTGGGCGGCTGGCTGAACCGTTTCTAGGGCATCGGGCACCACAGCACTTAGATCTACCGGCACTTCGTCCAAGCTGAGTTTGCCTCGCAGCAGCCGGGAAATGTCGAGTAAATCGCCGATGAGCTGTACCTGGAGCTGGGCGTTACGTTCAATGGTGTCGAGCGCCACTTTAGTTTTTTCGGGACTGAGGCCGCGTTGGAGGAGCTGCGACCAGCCTAAAATTGGGTTGAGGGGCGATCGCAGTTCATGAGAAACGACGGCCAAAAATTCGTCTTTAATGCGGTTGGCGCGTTCGGCATCGGCGCGAGCGGCCTGTTCGCTGGCTAGCAGCGTTTCTCGTTCGACAGTAGCGGCTTTACTGGCTGTGACGTCTCGGGCAACTGCGTAAAACTGCTGCTGCTCGGATATCGTATTGACGTTCCACGATAGCCATTTATAAGTGCCGTCTTTACAGCGGTAGCGATTCTCGAAGCTAACGAGACTACTGCCTACCGACAGGCTTTGCGCACCCACCACTGTCATCGATTGGTCGTCAGGGTGGACTAGATCGAGAAAGGACTGCGCCGTCATTTCTGCTGGGGTAAATCCTAGCGTTTGTTCCCAAGCTTGATTCACATAGAAGAAACGATCCTCTAGCTGGCCATTGCTAATTCTGCCAATCGCAATCAGATCTGGAGACAACTCGAAAAAGCGATCGCGCTCTTCGGTCACCCGCTTTAGATCCGTGAGATCTAGCACCAGCGCAATGCCTTGCTGACTTTGCTCAGGCGATACCTCTAGCGATGCGCCGACGATCAATACCGGGACTCGCTGCCCATCTTTACGAACAAATATCTTCTCGTAGGGCGAGCATTTGCCCTCTTCCTGAATCTGCTCAAGCGCCTGCTGATCCATCGGCGCAAGGTTAGAGGGCGTCAGATTATCCCATCGGAGTTGCCCAGATTTAATGTCTAGAGCGCTATAGCCCAGCAGTTCCAAAAGGTATTCGTTTGCGTAGGTAATCTGGCCCGTCGGCTGATAAAACATTACGCCAAACATACTAGATGCGACTACGCGCCGGAATCGCCGTTCGCTAATGGCAATGGCGGCGGCTGCCCGCTTACTCTCGGTGGGATTGCGCCTGAGAAGATAGTTACCGACGCAGAGCAATCCGGCAATGTCTCCCGACTCCGCTCGAATCGGACTGTAGGAAAACGGATGCTCAACTAAGTCTTTAAGATCGTTGTGCCAGGTGAGCATCTGCAAATTTTCTAGCCCAGATGAGCTGCCCGTAGCGATCGCCCGCATAGCCGTTTGCTGCAAAGTATCGCGCGCCTCAGTGCCCCAAAACTTAGCCCATACCGATGGGCCAGGTTTCGCCAGCAAATCTAAAGGATCTTCTACCTGGAGCATTTCGCGGTAGCCGTCATTGCAAAGCGTCGTTAGCGCCTGCCCCCAAAAAATCGCCATCGGATGCGGCGCATTGAGCATCGCGTTTACTAGGGTGCGCAGCGTTTGCGGCCAGCTTTCTACAGCGCCGAGAGGAGTTGCGGCCCAATGGTGCGATCGCATCACCGAACCCATTTTGCCACCACCAGTCAAAATACTGGCGACGCCAGCCTTTCCTACCATCTCCTTCAAAGGTTTGTGCTCCCTAGCCCTTATGCCCTAAGCGATCTGGATCTATCTGGATCTATCTGGATCTATGCTGGATCTATTTTGCAAACAGCCAGCCCATCACTCTCAATGTGCTTACTCTTAAATGTGCTTCTTTTATGCACTTACGCTTAATGCGCTTACTCTTAATACGTTTAGATTAGAGAAAATAGCACTAAGTGCCTGTCGTTCGGAGTTTTTTACCTTGCTAGGCTTCTTTTAAAGGGATTTTTAAGGGCTATCGTCAGGCAACACGAACTTTACCCTAACTTTAATTAAGTTCAAATTAGCACAGCTATTGTCTGAAGATACAGAGGTATGAAGAAATCAAATATGAGGAAATCGTCATAAATCTCGCTAGCATAGGCTAAAGCCAATTTCTCGCTCCATTTCTTAATGGGTTTTGTTCTTGAGCCAACTCAAATCCTCTCACCGCTCCATTCATTCATCTGCCGAGCCGCCCAAAAACGGTGCTAGCATCACCCGCTTGCCCAACGGCCTCACTGTCATTCATCAACAGATGATTTCTCCCGCCGTAGCGATAGATGTATGGGTGGATGCAGGCGCTGGCAAAGAGCCGCTTGAATGGTCGGGCATGGCGCACTTTTTAGAGCACATGGTGTTTAAAGGAACACAGCGGCTGCAGCCCGGTGAGTTCGATTGGGCCATCGAAAGCCAGGGCGGGGTAAGCAATGCTGCCACCAGCCACGATTACGCCCATTACTACGTCATCATCGCGGCTGAAGCCGTTGGACAAACGCTGCCCTATTTGGCCGAGCTTGTACTGGGCGCGGCCATTCCAGACGCCGAGTTCGACGCCGAGCGCAATGTCGTCCTCGAAGAGATTCGACAGGCCGATGACGATCCAGATGGCGTCGGCTATCAGGTGCTGTGCGAGCTGCTATATGCGCCCCATACCTATGGTCGGCCTGTTTTGGGCACGCCAGAATCGCTAAAAACCTTCTCGCCCGAAAAAATGCGGCAGTTTCATCAGGCGCACTATCAGCCCAAAAATATGACGGTGACGATCGCTGGAGACCTTTCTAAAGAAAATGCGATCGCTCTCATCCAATCCGCTTTCTCCCAGTTTCCCCAACCCGTACCCTGCCCCCCACCAGACAGCCACTCTCAGCACAGCCCGCTGCCCAAGCTCACCCAGGAGCGAAAAACGCTGCACCTAGAGCATTTAGAGCAATGCCGCCTAACGCTCGCCTGGATTGGGCCAGGTGTTTCTGAGCTAGAAGCCGCTGCCCACATGGATTTAATTGCGACCGTGCTAGGCGGCGGGCGCAGTTCTAGGCTGGTGCGAGAACTGCGTGAAGAAAGGCAGCTTGCACAAGAAGTTGAGGTTGATTTTTCGATTCAGCGGGACTGCGGTGAGCTGAGTCTGACACTGTGGCTAGAGGAAGCTGAGCTAGAGGAGGCAGAAAAGATCTTGCGCGATCGCATCACCGCCCTTTCCACCGAACTTATCCACCCCACAGAACTCACCCGCGCCAAGCGTCTTTTGCTCAACGACTACGCCTTCTCCACCGAAACCCCCAGCCAAATTGCCGGAATCTACGGCTACTACGCCACCTTAGCTAGCCCCGAGCTAGTCAGCCTTTATCCTCAAAACATCAGAACCGCCACCGCCGAAGCCATTCAGCAAACCGCTCAAAAATATCTCAACCCCGCCCACTACACCGCCGTCACCCTCAAGCCAAAGTAAACCAGCAGGTATACGATAGATATCATCACCACCCCTCAAAAAAGGAAATTGAGCCACCTCAGCGATCCGCAGCACTCATCATTTATCATTCATCACCATCTGTGACTTCCCCCACCCTCACCCCGCCCTCACCCACTCAGTCATCCGCGACTATTCGCACCCAGCTAGCCAACGGATTGACCTTGATCGTCACGCCCAATCCAGTGGCCGATATTGTGTCCGCGCAAATCTTCATTAAGGCCGGGCAAGCGCAAGAAACCCCCGAGACAGCCAGCCTTTTTACGCTTTTAGCAGACGTTATGCTGAAAGGAACTCAGCGCAAAACATCGCTGCAAATTGCAGAAGCCGTTGAGTCAGTAGGGGCTAGCTTCGGCACGGACGTTGCCGCAGACTACAGCCAAATCAGTCTAAAAACCGTCTCGGCAGACTTTGAGTCGATGCTGACACTCGCCGCTGAAGTGATTCGCGAACCCAGCTTTCCAGAGAGCGAAGTCGACCTTGAAAAACGCCTGATTTTACAAGGCATTCGCGCCCTAAAAGAGCAGCCTTTTAGCGTGGCCTACAATCGGTTTAGAGAGACTTTGTACGCCGGGCATCCCTACGGCCTATCGAATGAACAATCGGAACAGTGTATCGCTCAGTTCTCGCGTCAGGACTTACTCAGCGCCCATACCCAATATTTCCGGCCCGACAACATCATCATTTCGATTGCGGGCAGAATCGCTTTGGAGCGAGCCACTCAGCTCGTCGAAAACACATTTGGCGATTGGCAAAACCCCGCCGCACCGCTGCTCCCAACAAACTTTCCGGCGCTCAAAGTAGCCGCCCAGCAAACCGTCACTGTTCAAAATACAAATCAGGCTTTTGTGATAGTAGGCCATGTAGCCAGTGCGGTTGACCATCCAGACTATCCGGCACTAAAGCTGATGAGCACGTATCTCGGGAACGGCCTGTCGAGCCGACTGTTTGTCGAACTGCGCGAAAAGCAGGGCTTAGCCTACGACGTGTCGGCTTTTTATCCTACCCGGATTGACGCCTCTCAGTTTGTTACCTACATCGGCACCGCGCCGCAGAATGTGCAGGTGGCTTTAGACGGCTTACAGCATGAGCTACATCGCCTCAAGACAACGCCGCTCACCCCGGAAGAACTTCAGGTTGCTAAAAACAAAATGCTGGGTCAGTACGCCCTGGGCAAGCAAACGAACAGTCAAATTGCGCAAGCGCTAGGATGGTACGAGACGCTGGGATTGGGCATTGAGTTTGACCAGGGATTTCAGCGGGCGATCGCCGCCGTCACCATTGCAGATATTCAAGCCGCTGCCCAACGTCAATTCGTCGAACAATACGTCTCTGTTCTCGGCCCCGACACCGCCGTCGAATTCCTACAATAGCGCCTCTCTCT
>JBBSOB010000296.1:0-5885 GCA_038260205.1 Phormidesmidales cyanobacterium | reverse complement strand
CGACCTTTCTCTCCTAATGTATCAAACTTCTCGCTGTTAAAGCAGTTAATTCTATGCCCCGCAATCACTACGACATCATTATTATCGGCACGGGTGCAGGCGGTGGCACCCTGGCTCATCAGCTCGCTCCCACGGGCAAACGCATCCTTATTCTCGAACGCGGCGACTTCCTCCCGCAAGAAAAAGAGAACTGGAATCCCACAGAGGTGTATCAAAACAGCCGCTACTATACCCACGACGAAACCTGGAAGAACAAAGCGGGCGAAGAATTTAGTCCACAAACCTGCTACTGGGTGGGCGGCAATACCAAAGTATATGGCTCAGCCTTACTCCGCCTGCGAGAAAGAGACTTTGAAACGGTTCAACACAAAGGCGGCATTTCCCCCGAGTGGCCGCTAAAGTACGACGACTTTGAACCCTACTACACCGAGGCCGAAGCGCTATTCGATGTTCACGCTCTGCGCGGCGAAGATCCAACAGAACCACCTGCTAGCGGCGAGTATCCTAACCCACCGGCTCGCCACGAACCCGCTATGCAAAAAATAGCGGATAGCATCAGCGCCGAGGGCTACTACCCTTTTCATCTGCCAGTGGGCCTCAAGCTCAACGAAGTTGATAAAACACTGTCGCAATGTATTCGCTGCGATACCTGCGATGGCTATCCCTGCCTGGTTCATGGTAAAGCCGATAGCGACGTCAATTGTATTCGCCCAATCAGAGCGCTCGACAACGTTACCCTGCTTACAGGCGCATTGGTCACTCAGCTACATACCGACGCCTCGGGCAAAGAGATCAGTGCCGTTAGCGTCGAAATGAATGGAGAGCAGCACAGTTTTTCGGCGGACATTGTTGTCGTGGCCTGCGGAACTATCAACTCTGCGGCTTTACTTCTGCGCTCTGCGAACGACCAACATCCCAACGGCCTCGCCAATCGCTCCGATCAGGTAGGTCGCAATTTTATGAAGCACATGTCTACGGCGATGGTGGCGCTGAGCGCTCAGCCTAATCCGTCGGTGCATCAAAAGACGATTGGCCTGAATGACTTTTACTGGGGCGAACCCGACTTTCCCTATCCGATGGGCATGGTGCAAAACACGGGCAACGTCAAAGCTGGGATGATTCCTGCTGACGCGCCGCCGCTGTTAGCGCCCTTTGTAAAATTTACGCCAGATACCGTATTAGAGGTGCTCGCAGCACATTCAACCGGGTGGTGGCTGCAAACTGAAGATTTGCCAATGGCAAACAATCGAGTGCAAATAGTAAAAGGTCAGCTGCATTTGGATTATACGCCGCATGATTTGGAGGCGCGCGATCGCCTCATCCACCGCTGGACTTCTGTCATCAAAAACACCGACAAATATACCAAGCACGTTATTCCTTTCGGCCTTTATCCGCGCACCATTCAACCGCTAGCCGCCGTTGCCCATCAATGCGGCACCTGTCGCTTTGGCACCGATCCCGAAACGTCTGTCCTCAATCTCAACTGTCAAACTCACGACGTTGAAAATCTCTATGTGGTAGACGGCAGTTTCTTTCCTTCAAACGCCGGAGTTAATCCGACGTTGACCATCATTGCCAATGCTATTCGCGTAGCAAAGCATCTAAAGCAGCGGCTTAATGTCTCGCAAGTTAGCGAATTGTCTAGCGAACCGTCTATGGTTTAGCTTAAATACTGTTTTCCCCTTAGTTGTTGTACTGGTCTTTGTATTAGTTGTTTCATTAATTCTTGTATTAAAGGAGAATCACGATGAGTTCCAAACAGCCGAAAGTCGATCCGCTGCCGATCAAAGACATGCAGTCTGACGTTCAGATTGACGTTCAGCCTGACGTTCAGACCGATGAAGCGATCGCTGCCGATCCACCTACTCAGTCTGAACACCATCCGCTCAAAACGGCCATTGGCGCAGTCAGTGGCGGTGTCTTAGGAGCTTTAATAGGGCGCGGCGTGGCTGGAAAAGGAGGCGGAACCGTCGGCGCATTGGCCGGGGCCGTTGCCGGTGGACTGTTGGGCGATACCGTAGCCGACGACCTAATCGACCTAGAACAACAAGCGGCTGAAGTCTTGGGCGAAGCTCCTGAAGAAAATGAGCTACCCGCTCACTACAGTTGGGAACAGCTACAGGCGTTATCAAAGCCTCAGCCTTAGTATCCAAACCTTAATATCCAAACCTAGTATTTAGCTTTAATATTCAGCTTTAGTGTAATGTCGAAACATTCGGCCCAAATATGCTCAGACCAAAACCCAGGCCAAAACTCAGACCAAGCTAAAATATCGACCCCCTATCAAAATGCCTGCTTTGCCCCTCAACAGCTCAGCGCTCCCCTACCCCGATCCGCTGCATCCAGTGATTGTTCACTTCGTGATCGCGATGGTACTGTTCGCGTTTTGTTGTGATGTTGTTGGCCGCTTCATTCCCTTCCAGAAGGAAAAACAGAAGCTGTTTGAAGTCAGCTTTTGGAACATGATTGTCGCCTCAATAGCCATCTTTTTCGCTATTTTGGCCGGTCAGTTTGAAGCGGGACTAGCTCCCACCTATCCCGCCGTAGAATCTGTTCTGACTCGCCATCAAATTTTGGGCTGGTCACTATCCGCTATTGTGGTAGCTATCACCGCCTGGCGGTTGGTCATCCGCTCTCGCAGTTCGGTTAAGATGCCGTCCGCGTATTTAGGCGGGGCTACGTTTTTGGCAGTGTTGGTCTGTCTTCAGGTTTATCTGGGTAGCCAGCTAGTGTGGGAATATGGGCTGCATGTAAAGCCTATCGTGCAGGCCATAGAGCAGGGCGTAATTGAGCAACGCCCGTCCGCAAAAGGAGACCTGCCATGAACCAATTACTTATCGATCAGCTCAATCAAATTGGCATCGAGCTAGGTGCCAACGGTCTACCTTACAAAATCCCGATTCATCCTCAGCTCGTTCACCTCACGCTAGGGTTGTTTATTATTGCGATTATCTTCGATATTGCAGGGGCGCTGTTTTCCATTGACAAACCCATCCTCAAGTTCTTATCCATTCCCGCTATCCGCTCGGGCTTTTATGATGTCGGCTGGTATAACTTAGTCGCCGCTACCGCCGTCACGTTTTTCACGGTTATTGCTGGTCTTTTTGAGATTTTGCTCGCACAGCCGCCTGCCAATGTCAAAAGCAATTGGGGGCTAGGTGCAGGAACGACCATGCTGATACATGGCATTGGCGGTCTGTTATTCTTAGCGATGTTTGTAGGGATGACGGTGTGGCGCGGCTTTCAGCGCTATCGGTGGCGAAATAAGCTGATTCAAGAAGTGCATTGGAGCTATTTGGTCATCGGTGCGGTAATGCTGGGCGCGCTATATTTACATGGAACACTCGGCGCGCATTTGGGTGGAGACTTTGGCATTCATAACACAGCCGCCAGTATGTTGAGACAAGGAGAAGATCCCAATCAGCTTTTACCGTAATTCGGTTATGCCGTAGTCAGTTAGCCATAATCAGTTAGCCATAATCAGTTAGGCCGATTCCGTTAGTCAGCTCATGTAAGTTAAAGAGAAAGTTAAAGAGAGAACGAAAGTTAAAGAGAGAACGTGTCTAAAACACTCGAAATTGGATTCTTTATTGTCTGGACAGCCGTTACTGTCCTGGTGAGCTATTGGCTAGGTCAGGCGTCTTATAGCTGGATGCCGCCCCAAGCTACAGCAGAGGCCCAGCAAATCGACAGTCTGTTTAGCTTTTTAGTCACGCTAGGGGCGGTTGTCTTTTTTGCTATTTTTGGCATGATTGGCCATTCTATTCTGGTTTGTAGAGCGCCCGTAGGAGACTTTTCTGAAGGGCACCCTTCGAGAGGGAACGGTTGGTTAGAGCTACTGTGGACAGGAATTCCGGTGGTGTTAGTGCTTTGGATTGCGGTTCAAGGACTGCACGTATATGACCTGCTAGATCTGGAGGGATTATCGGCGATCGCACGTCCTAGCGGTAACTCGGCCCTCGCAGCTCAAAAGACAGCGGCTCCCGCAGCAACTATCGAAACCATCGAAGTAACCGTCAAACAATGGGCCTGGGCCTTTCACTACCCCAAGCAAAATATCACTAGCGCCACGCTTCACTTACCGGCCCACCAGCGGGTTCGCCTAGCCTTAAAGTCCGAAGACGTGCTGCACGGCTTTTACGTTCCGGCTTTTCGCATCAAGCAGGATATCATTCCGAATCAAGACATCAGCTTAGTCATTTCGCCGACGCTCGAAGGACAGTACCGGCTGAGCGACTCTCAGTTTAGCGGTGCTTATTTCGCGCTGATGGAGGCCGATGTGTTGGTAGACTCGCCTGCGGATTATCAGCAGTGGCTAGCTCAAGGCGGGCCACAGTCAACTCTAAATGCTGAGCAGAATTTTGATTGGGTCACCGCAGATTTATCGGCCAGTGAGCAGGCAGATCCGCCAAATCTGTGGGGACATCACTGGGCGGTCAAAACGCTTTCTCCCCTTCAGCGGGCTGCAATGAGAGCTGCGCCCTCTCCTGCCGATACCTTCGCCAAGAACGCCTCCAAAAGCTCCTCCGAAAAGCCCTCCAAAAACTCCTCCGAGAATCTCTCCAAAACCCTCTCCGAAAACCCGATTAAGAAATCATGACTAATCCTGCGCTAAAGCTACCTGCCCTGCACTGGCCTCGCTATCTCAGTTTCAGTACCGATCATAAGGTCATCGGCATTCAATACATGGTCACGAGCTTTGGCTTTTTGCTCGTTGGCGGTCTGCTGGCGATGCTGATTCGAGCCGAGCTGCTGACGCCTCAGCTTAACTTGGTGAGCCGCCAGCTATACAACGGGCTGTTTACGATGCACGGCACGGTGATGATCTTTCTATGGACGATTCCTACGTTTATCGGGCTGGCAAATTATCTGGTGCCGCTGATGCTGGGGGCCAGGGATATGGCCTTTCCAAAGTTGAATGCGATCGCTTTCTGGATTCTTCCTTTCGGCGGTATTTTGCTACTCTCCAGCTTTTTTCTGCCCAACGGTTCCGCCCAGTCTGGCTGGTGGTCTTATCCGCCGCTCAGTACCCAAATTGCCGAGTCCGACGGGTTTTTCAACGGTCAGTCGGTGTGGATTTTGAGCATGGTGATGCTTGGGATCTCGACGATTATGACCGCCGTGAACTTTGTCACCACTATTTTGTGGATGAGAGCGCCGGGAATGACCTTGTTTCGGATGCCCATTTTTGTCTGGACGATACTCAGCGCCCAGCTCATGCAGCTCATCTTCCTGCCCTCGCTTACGGGTGTCCTGATTCTGTTGCTGTTCGATCTCAACTTTGGCACTCACTTTTTTCAGCCATTTGAAGGCGGCAATCCGGTTCTTTACGAGCATCTGTTCTGGTTTTACTCACATCCTGCCGTTTACATTTGGGCACTCCCGGCCTTTGGCGTTTTCTCCGAAGTTATTCCCGTTTTCACTCGCAATCCGCTGTTTGGCTATCGGTCGGTGGCGATCGCCACTTTTAGCTTTGTTCCCATCACCGGCGTGGTTTGGGTACACCACATGTTCGCTAGCGGCACCCCCGACTGGATGCGGACACTTTTCATGTTTACCACCGAACTAGTGGCGGTTCCTACCGGCATTAAAGTATTCGCCTGGACGGCCACCATCTGGAAAAGTAAGCTCCACCTCGACACCCCCATCCTCTTCGCGATGGGCGGCGTTGTGATGTTTGTCCTCGCAGGGATTACCGGTGTCATGCTGGGCGTACTGCCCTTCGACTTACACGTCAACAACACCTACTTTATCGTCGGCCACTTCCACTACATCGTATTCAACACCATCGTTATGGCCTACTTTGCGGCCATTTACTACTGGTTTCCCAAGTTCACCGGCCGTAGATACTCTGAGGGCTGGGGCAAGCTGCATTTTGGCCTGGT
>JBBSOB010000295.1:0-5914 GCA_038260205.1 Phormidesmidales cyanobacterium | reverse complement strand
CTTTCTATCCAGATGATGCGATCGCTTATTCCTGCCATTTGAGCTTGAGCTTGAAGCTGTTCTTTTAGCGGCCCTCGCCCTAATAGCAGCACTTTCCAGGGCCGTTGGGGTTGGGATGCCTGCAATTTTTCGAGAGCGCTAAACAGCGTAAGCAGTCCTTTTTCTGCCACAAAACGACCTACAAAGCCAATCACAAAATCTTCTGGCTGGATGCCTTGTGCCGCCGCTAATGCTGGCTGCTGAGCGGGATAAAACAAGGTTTCATCTACGCCTAATTGCGGCATTACGCAGGTGGAACCTCGGTAACCATGTGCTTGTAAAACATCAGCGCCATCCTGATTGCCCACGACTAGTCCATCGGTATGGCGAAGATTGTAATTTTCTAATAGAGACAGCGGAAACTTGACTTTGTAGGGCAGATTCCACCAGGTAAAAAAGACGTTTTTAGCCTTTAGATTCAGCATCCGGTTGAGGGTAATTAGCTCGGCATAGCCCAGCGATTTAGAGCCTTGCTCTACCTGAATAACATCTGGCTTAAATTCTCGCAATAACGAAATAATCTCTGTGCCAAAGCTGAGCAGTCCTTGATTGTTTTGGCTAAAGTTAGAGACAGGAACAAGGTTGAAGCGGCCCTCTTTTCTAGGTTTTGTAGTAATTTTTTTATTTTGAACGCCGCCCGGATTCCACCGCTTGGGAACCACGACCGTGACTTCTACGCTAGGATCTATTTGAGTGAGCGATCGCAGCTTTTCGCAGTTAAGATCGACAATATAAGTATGGCTAACAGTCAGAATTTTCATTTCGATGCGTAAATAGAAGCGGTACGGGCGGGCGGCTGTTGCTCATTCGATCGCTGAAAGGGCTGATTGAAGCGACGACCGTCACGCTCTAAAGGATTGAGTAAGGTCAGTCCAGCTTTGAGAAAGCCGAAGCTGTAGAACCCAAAGCGAGAAATAACTCTGATCGGAGATCCACTTTTGTTGCAGGGAGGATGACCGAGAATATGACAGTCGAATAGGCGATGCGAGAACCTCAAAAGCTGGAGCGGCGTGAGATTTTTGAGGGCCATGAGGAAATGGTTGTAGTAAAAAGTGTTTTGGTAGGTGAGCGATCGCGTCCCCACATCGTGACAGCCGCCGGTTTCCTCTCCTAAATGCACTAAGTGAGCGGCTGGCTCATACCAAATTATTAGACCGGTTTGGCGAAATCGCAGGCAAAAATCCGATTCTTCGCGGACGGCGCTGCCCTCAAACCGTTCGTCAAATCGCAGCCCGTATGTTGTAAAAACGCTGCGGCGAAAAGACATATTGCAGCCTCTGGCCGTGAGGACTTGTTGGGGCTTCGTGGTATGTACCAAATCAATGTGATACCAAGCAATGCCAGGATCCATCGCTTCGAGCGGGAGCTGTTCGATGAGGGGCGCGCTAGATTCTGAGAGCTTCATACGGTCAAATACTCGGCCAGCGATCGCGCCGACTTCGGGCCTATTCTCAAACCCAGCGGCATGGGCCGCTAAAAAGCCAGAGGGCAGCTCAACATCATCATCCAAAAAAAGCAAAATGCTACCGTTTGCTCGCTCTATGGCATAGTTGCGAGCCGCAGGCAAATTAGCCCAGGGCACAGTGTACAGGCTAATTTTTTGTTCTAGGGCCAGCTGATTCAAAAACTGCTGAGTTTCTAGCTCGTGGTCTTTTGTCTGATCGACCACAATCACTTCGTAAGCCGAATAGGTTTGTTCGAGCAGGCTCCTAATTGTGTCGCACAAAATCGCCTCGCGTCCGTAAGTTGGAATGACAACTGAAATAAGCGGCCCCGTGGCGTAAGAAGAAAATGTCATGCTTTTGACGTTTGAGAAGAGGAGTAAAACTAAAAGGATTTATTCAAAAGTGGCCTGCGCCGATTGATGACGGCGATCGCGCTTAGACTTTGCAGGAGAAACCTCAATGCCTTGAGCCAGCAGCGCTTTTTCATACTCCTGCCGTTCTAATTCAGGAATTTTGAGAATAATGCCCGCCGCGAGCCAGTAGTAAACGCCCACCGGATCAACATCTAACGGATAGTAGTACGGGCAATAGCTAATAAAGAAAATGTATACCCACATAGCAGCAGCATAGCTACGCAAACCTTCGTCTTGGGTGCGCCGGTACACCCTAAAGGTGACTACAGTCAGCGTGGTGTACAGCGCCAACACCACCGCCAGACCCACTATGCCAATTTCATGCATCACTTTGGCATGGTAAGTCTCAATGAGCGTCGTAGATCCAAAAGTACGCGCCGAATTAGTTGCCCTGCCAACGCCTTCACCAAAAATACCCTTCTGATTTTTCAGCGCATTTGAAAACTGCGCTTCAATAAACTGTTGGGGAGGAGCGGCCTCCCATCGAGAAACAAAGCTATCTAGCCTCGCTTCGACAACGTCCGGATTGCTGACAATGAGATAAAAAAGGACTAAACCCAAAACAACAACAATTGGCAAAAAGCGCTTCAGATTTTTAATTTGACCCGTGAGTATAACAAGCACCCCAATAAAAAAGGGAACCAGGGCCAGGGCAATGCGTTGGCCAGAAATGACGGCCATAATCATTAACACAACTAGTGAGATGCCGCCGACCATTCTCCAGAACAGTGATTTGTCACTAAAGGTAGAGCCAAAGCTGAAGAAGACACCCGAAATCAAAAACCAGCCCCACTGCCAGGGCGCAACGAACGTTCCAGGCAGACGGATTTGGCCCATAGAAGGCGCGTAAAGCAAAGAGCCACCGACAAAACAGCGAGACTCTAGCGAGGCTCGAAACATTTCTGCGCCCAAACCAAGCGTGCCTGAACATATTCCCGTTTTGAGCATGAAATACTGAATGAGTCCTAACGAGCAGGCCACAAGCACGAGCACGGCCTGGAGCCGCAGAATAAAGACGAGATCTTCCAAATTACGAATCAGGTAATAAATGCAGGCAACCACCGGAATGTAGCCAAAAATAATCTTGGCTCCCCAAATAGCCATAATCATCGGAAATCGCCCTTCTACCTGCATAATCTGGTCGGGCAAGTTAGTGACTAGTATCGTGATGCTGACCACAATCATCAGCAAAATGAGCGGCGGCTTAATGGCTCTTGGCAAGATAATAGGCAGCCGATTTTTGCGACAAAATTGACAGACGCCAATAAGCGCTGGAACATAGAAAACGTCTTTAGCGATTTGCAGCAGCGGGTTTCCGCCTAGTGCATAAGTGACTGTGCCTGCAAAAGGAATGTAGATAATGAAGGCGTACAGTGCGAGACGCTGATATTTAGAAGAGATAATTAAGCAGCCCAGTGCGCCGCCAGCCGCAATACCCGCTTTGGGTTCGACAATGAGACTAATCAGCAATCCGACAAAGGTGCAGCCTAGTATGACTGACGTCAGATAAGAGATTGCTTCTTGGCGACGGGCGGCGGCGGCTCGCGCTTTCAACAACTTTTGTCGGGGCGAAAGTGACTCTGCTGCCGACTTATTTGTTTTAGTATGGGCCTTGGCTTCTCTTTTCGATCCTTTACGCGACTTCGCTGCCGATTTTGAAGCGGTTTTTTTCTTTACCATCGTAAAGCCGCTAGACAAAGCAGTCGGCATAGAAGGAGCAGACTCAATCTACCCAATATTTCCTGTAGATTTACGGGGAAAACGGAGCGCTGCCAAATTCGCCGTGCTAAATCTTCTTAAAGTCAGGATCTATGAGCCAGGATCTGTTAGCTAAAATCTGTTAGTCAGGATCCGTCAGTCAGGATCTATTAGTTAAAATCTTTGTAAAACAATGACTACCGGCCTAGTCGATTGGGTATGTCTTCGCAACCGCCTGGGACGGTTTGGCGGGTCTTGCTGCCGCCCCATTCGCAGCAGTAGCGACGCTGAGTTTCTGAGAGGCGCTGAACGTTACTAAGATCGGCTCCTTCGATAACTGCGCCTGTAAACTCGCCAGTATTAAAGTCGGGTCGATCTTGGCGGGTTCGAGGGGTGGCGGTCTCTAGGGGGCCGTAGAAAAGCTGTGCGCCCATGATGTCGGCGTTGGTGAGGTTGGCATCGCAGAGAATGGCGCGGGCGAGATTGGTGCGAACCAGATCGCAGTCTGTGAGATCGGCGCGAATGAGGTTGGCATCGCTAAGATCTAGCCAGCGAAGATCGGTGTTGGCCAGGGTGCTGGCGGCTAGCATGACGCCCAAATCGATGACGCGAGTGCCGCCGGGGCGATCTTCGGCATAGCCGCCGAGGCCGTCGAGAATGGGGCGACCCAGTCTTTTGTCGCGAGCGAGCGGGGTGAGTAGCTTGGAGCGAGAGAGGAAGCGGAGGACTTTGGCTTTGCCGCTAGCGTCTACGCTGCTGAGAATAGCGGCGGTGCGGGCTTCGGCAATGACGCGCTCTTGAGGCCAGTCTTCGAGCAAGCCTTCGTCATCTAAAACCAGTTCGGAGATGCCCTGAAAATAAGAGTCGATGGTTTGCTGCTGAGTGATCAGGTTTTGCTGAACGGTGAGATCGCGGGAGATGACGTACTGTCGCCAAGCGACGTAGACGGCAATGACGGCAATTAAAATTTGGCCGATGGCGCCTAAGAAGTCGCCGAGGGCGCTGACAATGTCCCAGCGAAGGCCGCTGCCCCAACGGGCGATGGGTTTGGCAATGCCGCTGGTATAGATCAGACCGACAATGCCGAGAAAAAGTCCGGGAATGGCAATGAAGAGGGCTTTTTGCTGCTGGCTAAGGTCGCCGAGGGCTTCTTCTAGAGTGGGTGCGATTAGCCGTAGGGAGACGGTGAAGGTGACAACAGAACCAATGAGGGTAAGCCAGAGACTGCCTAAGGTGAAACCGACAATGACGATGATCGATCCGGCGATCGCAATCACGCTAATGGGCGCTTGAGCGACTTTGATGGGGTTGATAGCGGGCTGTCTTTTGTAGCGTTCTTGCGGCTCGCTGTCAGCGTCTTCTGTAGTTTGATGAGGATTCTCGACGGTTAGCGGGTTGGCTGGCTGAGGGTCAGCGCGATTTTCCCAGGGGGAAGTTGCGCGATCGCTTAACGCAATGAGTCGGTCGTTGTTGTCGTTATCGGAGGGGTAGTCGGGATCGGGGTTGTAGTCTACGGTAAATGAGTCGTTGTAGCGAGCGGACTCATTGCGTTGACTGGGGTTTTGACTATTTTGGTATGACTCGAAGTTTTGAGCGCTGCGCTGCGCAGAAGATGCATTGCCGTTGAGCGGATAGGGCGGGACTCTACGGCGGTTTGCAGCGGCTTCTTCCGAGAGGCGATCGCTAGGTAGCTCATTCTCAAAGGCGTCGGTGTTTGTAGATGAGTTAGGAGGGTTGGCCATGAGTCTCAGATTGCTTAAGAGCTAGTTTACTGGAAAGTTGCAGCGGCGCATGGGGTTGCAAAAGCTGCCAAATGGCCGTTAACAGAGTTTGTGGGTGATGGGCCGCCATCCTCCACTAAGATAAAAAGATTCTCTCATCTCGCATTTTAGTGCCACAGATAGCTGCTGCGTAGGCAGGACTTGTCTGGTTGGTTCCGTCATTATGGTCATAGTTTTACTTTTACTTGCAGCAGTCGGCATTTTGGCTTGGGGCTATTCGCAGGCGAAGCCTTTGGGGCAGACAGGTATTCTGGCCTGGCTGCAAACTGTCGTGTTGATGGGGCCTTGGCTACTGTTTTTTGGGCTGACTGCGGTTGGCGTTTATCTCAATTTGGCTGGAATATTACTGCTAGTGGTGTCTTCGGCGGGCCTCTATATCTATTTGGGGCGGCGGATCAGAAACTTGAATAAGGAGACGCTCACGGCTGGGCAAACGGCGAGTGGGGTCAAAGATCAAAGTGCTGCGACGACCAATTTCTCAGAGTCTGAGGCGCAAAGTTCGTCTGAGGTAAGTCGGACTGATGCGTCCGAGGTTGAG
>JBBSOB010000294.1:0-6041 GCA_038260205.1 Phormidesmidales cyanobacterium | reverse complement strand
GAAAGGCTGTGCGGAAGCTTGGCACAATGTCGGATTGGCCTACGCGAATGTGGGCGACAATAACAAAGCAGTGCGCAGCTTACTGAAGGCGAGCGATGCCTACGATAAGCAGGGCACCAAAGCTGGGCTAGATTTGATTAAGCAGCATCTGGAGAAACTGAAAGCACTGTAGCGCCGGGAACTGTAGCGCTGGGGCTAGTTGTACTGGGATTAGCTGCGATCGCTCAACTTTTTAGACGGTTGAAAACCTGTGAGTTTAGATCTTGACTAAAGCCGTCAGGGTCAATGCCGCATAGATGATTTATGTTGCTTTTTCGCTGAGCCTCTAACTTCTTGAAGCCTCTAAATTCTTTAAGTCTCTAAATTCGCTGAGTCTCTAACGAGAAAGGCTTAGATGAATTTAAGACGACGGAATGTCTCGGTTCTTTTTCAAGTAAACAATCTATACGAACTTATAAAAGTAATGTTTCTGGCGTTTATTTCTACCGCTACGAGCGAGAGTAGAGACTAGCGTAAGGAAGTGAGCGATGGGCATTACCAGCATTAATCCGTCAACGGGTGAGACAATTGCAACCTATTCGCCGTTGACCAGCAGAGAAATTGAAAAGGCAATTGAGCTGGGGCAGCGTACGTTTGAGCAATATCGCAAGACCGAGGCTAAGCAGCGCAGCAAATGGATGCACCAGGCGGCTGACGGGCTAATAGCACAAAAGGCGGCGCTGGGTCGGCTGATGTCGCAAGAGATGGGGAAGCCCTTAACAAGTGCGATCGCCGAGGTGGAAAAATGCGCCTGGGTCTGTCGGTACTATGCGGATGAGTCGGCTGGTTTTTTGCAGGATGAACCCGCCAAAACAGATGCGAGCGAAAGCTACGTGCGGTTTTTGCCGCTGGGCGTTCTGCTGGCGGTCATGCCGTGGAATTTTCCGCTGTGGCAGGTGTTTCGAGCGGCGGCTCCAGCGCTGATGGCAGGGAATACGATGCTGTTGAAACATGCGTCAAACGTGCCTCAATGTGCGATCGCCATCGAAACCATTTTCTTAGCAGCAGGTTTTCCTCAAGGAGCCTTCCAAACGCTGCTAATCGGGGCGGCGCAGGTAGAACCCATGCTGGCCGATGCCAGGGTCAAAGCCGTAACGCTAACGGGCAGCGGGCCTGCGGGTGCAGCGGTAGCAGCAGCAGCAGCCAAGCATATTAAAAAGTCGCTGCTAGAGCTGGGCGGGAGCGATCCATTTGTGGTGACGGAGTCGGCGGATTTGGCCGAGGCGATCGCGGCCGCGACAACAGCGCGATTGTTAAACAACGGTCAGTCTTGTATTGCGGCGAAGCGGTTTATTTTAGTAGGCGCGATCGCCGATGCCTTTGAGCAGGGTCTAGCCGCCGCGTTTGCAAATCAAACAGTGGGCGATCCCCTAGAAGAAGACACAGACATCGGGCCGCTGGCAACCCCTGGCATTTTGCAAGAACTCGATCAGCAGGTCAAGACTTGTTTGGCGATGGGGGCAACGGCCTTAGTCGGCGGCGATGTGACGGCCCTCCAGTCCCAACTGCCGGAGCGATTGCAGGCCGGTAATTTTTATCCGCCGACGGTGCTAACAGCGCTTCCATCGGGGACACCTGCGGATCAAGAAGAGTTTTTTGGGCCGGTGGCACTGGTGTTTCGGGTGGCGGATACGGATGCGGCGATCGCGCTGGCAAATTCGACGGCGTTTGGACTAGGGGCGAGCGCTTGGACAACAGATGCGGCTGAGCAGGAACGGTTTATCAATGAGCTGGATGCAGGTGCGGTCTTTATCAACAGTCTGGTGAAGTCCGATCCGCGTATGCCATTTGGCGGTATTAAACAATCTGGCTATGGCCGCGAACTAGGCCGTTACGGACTGATGGAATTTGTCAATGCGAAGACTGTTTGGATCCAGTAAGATTCGCTCTTGCCATTTATCACTCAATCATCATCACTCAATCATCACTCGCCCATCATCACTCATCACTCGCCCATCACCCATTACCAATCGCCCATCACCACTACCTTATGAACACTGCCGAACTGCTCGTCCGCTGCCTGGAAAACGAAGGCGTCGAATACATTTTTGGGCTACCCGGAGAAGAAAACCTACAGCTTTTGCAAGCGCTCAAACAGTCTTCTATCCAGTTCATCACAACCCGTCATGAGCAGGGCGCAGCCTTTATGGCCGATGTCTATGGCCGACTGACCGGGAAAGCGGGGGTGTGCCTATCGACGCTAGGGCCGGGGGCGACTAATTTGATGACGGGGGTGGCAGACGCCAATTTGGATAGAGCGCCGCTAGTGGCCATTACCGGGCAGGTGGGCACCGATCGAATGCACATTGAGTCGCATCAATACCTGGATTTAGTCGCGATGTTTGCGCCCGTAACAAAGTGGAATAAACAGATTGTGCAGCCCAACAATACGCCGGAGATTGTGCGGAAGGCGTTTCGAATGGCGCAGACAGAATCTCCGGGAGCGGTGCATATTGATTTGCCAGAAAACATTGCGGCGATGGCGGCTGAAGGTAAGCCCCTGCGGGTCATGCCCTCTCCAATGCCGGTGGCGAGTGAGGAGAGTTTGCAGCGGGCGGCGATCGCCATTTCACAAGCTAGCTATCCGATGATTTTGGTCGGCAACGGCGCAATTCGCAATCGGGCAAGTGAGGAGATTACTCGCTTTGCCAGAGCGCTCAATATCCCAGTCACGAATACGTTTATGGGAAAGGGCGTGCTGGACTATACGGATAAGCGATCGCTCTGGACAGTAGGCTTACAGCAGCGAGACTACGTGGCTTGTGCGCTAGATGAAAGCGATTTAGTGGTGGCCATTGGCTACGATTTGATTGAGTATGGGCCGAAAAAGTGGAACCCGACGGGCGATCGCCCAATTATACATATTGCGCCCACACCCGCCGAAATAGACAGCAGCTACATTCCCACAGTAGAAGTCGTCGGCGATATTTCCGACGCACTCAGTGAAATTGGTAAGCGCATTCATCGCCCCATAAACCAACAAAACCGCGAGATAAGTCCGCGCTTCGCGAGCTTGCGGGCCAATATGCAAAAAAACTACGAGCAGTATGCAGACGACAAGGGCTTTCCGATTAAGCCGCAAAAGTTGTTGTACGACCTGCGTCAGGTATTAGAGTCTGAAGACGTAGTCATTTCTGATGTAGGAGCGCACAAAATGTGGGTGGCAAGGCACTATCACTGCGCTAGGCCCAACACCTGCTTGATTTCAAATGGATTTGCTTCAATGGGAATTGCCATTCCAGGCGCGGTGGCAGCTAAGCTAGTGCATCCAAACCGTAAGGTAGTAGCCGTAACCGGAGACGGAGGCTTTATGATGAACTGTCAGGAGCTAGAGACTGCGCACCGACTGGGCCTAGCCTTTGTGACAATTGTTTTTAACGACGGCGGCTATGGACTCATCGAGTGGAAGCAAGAATCTGCTTATCATGAATCGTCTTACGTTAAATTCAACAACCCCGACTTTGTGAAGCTAGCTGAAAGCATGGGCCTGAAAGGATATCGAATTGAATCAGCAGAAGCGTTTTTACCCACTTTAAAAGAAGCGCTAGCGCACAATGTATCGGTAGTGATTGACTGTCCGATTGACTATCGAGAGAATTTGTTGTTTAGTGAGCAGGCAAAAATGATGAGCTGTCCGCTGCCAGAAGCATAGGGTCAGTTGTTCATGCAATCCAAAGCTACAAAAGTTAGTCTTGCTCGGTCTGATTCAAAGCGATCGCGTTTGCCGCCAACTATCCTAAAAGGTAGAGATATCCTTCCAGCGAAGCCGTTAAACTCATCGAATAAAAAGAAATTGAACTTAATGAACAACACCCCTTCTGCCGCTTCTGCACAATGCCCTTTTCGGGGCACCCGCATTGGCGGCGCGCTTGGTGCCAAGCCACAAACAGATGACTGGTGGCCGAACCGACTTCAGGTCGAGCTACTGCACCAAAACTCGCCCCAAGCTAACCCGCTACAAGATTTTGACTATCAAAAAGCCTTCGAGAAAATTGACTTTGCACAGCTAAAGAGCGACATCAAAGCGCTGCTGACAGATTCGCAGGACTGGTGGCCAGCCGACTACGGAAACTATGGGCCTCAGATGATTCGCATGGCGTGGCACTCTGCGGGCACCTACCGAATCGCCGACGGTCGAGGCGGCGCAGGTCAGGGTATGCAACGCTTCGCCCCCATCAATTCGTGGTGGGATAACGGCAACACCGATAAATCGCGACGGCTGCTCTGGCCCATTAAGCAGAAATACGGCGCGGCGCTGAGCTGGGCCGATCTCATGGTTCTAACCGGAAACTGCTCGCTCGAAATTATGGGCTTCAAGACCGTTGGTTTTGGCGGCGGTCGCATTGACGCTTGGGAACCAGATCGCTCTACCTACTGGGGATCTGAGTTTTGGAACGGCGATCCGATAGACAACGTTAAGGAACACCCCGGCCACCCCGATGAGATGGTTACTCGTGATATTCGCTGGCAGGGCAAGCCGGATGAGGAATACTACGACCTTGAGAACCCGCTGGCAGCTTCACACCAGGCCCTAATTTACGTTAATCCAGAGGGGCCAAATGGTGAGGGCGACCCGGCTGCATCGGCCCGAGACATTCGCGAGACGTTTGCCCGAATGGCCATGAACGACGAAGAAACGGTCGCGCTGATTGCAGGTGGCCATGCTTTCGGGAAAAGTCACGGCATGGTCTCATCGGACAAAATTGGCCCAGCGCCGGAAGGTGCGCAGATTCAGGCAATGGGGATGGGATGGCAAAACCCTGAGGGCACAGGCTTTGCCGAATACACCATGACAAACGGGATCGAAGGATCCTGGACGCCAAACCCGACCCAGTGGGACAACAACTATCTGATAAATCTGTTTAAGTACGACTGGGAAGAGACAAAAAGTCCATCAGGAGCTATTCAGTGGACGCCGAGTAATTCTGATGCGCCCAAGACACCGGATGCTCACAAGCCGGGCGTCGATCACGCGCTAATGATGATGACTTCGGACATTGCGCTAAAGGTCGATCCGGCCTATCACGAGATTTGCCAACACTTTTTAGATGATTTTGATTACTTTGGCGATGCGTTTGCGAAAGCCTGGTACAAGCTGACCCATCGGGACATGGGGCCAAAACCACGCTATCTTGGCCCAGAAGTTGCGGCAGAAGATTTTCCTTGGCAAGATCCGATTCCGGCGCTCGATCATGACGTTATTGACGACACCGATATTACTGCCCTCAAGAACAAGATCTTGGCGAGTGGGCTTTCGGTTTCGGCGCTGGTGTCAGCCGCTTGGTCATCGGCGGCGAACTACCGCGATTCTGATAAGCGCGGCGGAGCAAACGGGGCGCGCGTTCGCCTGAATCCTCAGCAAAACTGGGAGGTAAACCGTCCACAGGAGCTTAGCGAGGTGCTATCGACCCTGGAGCAAATTCAGACAGACTTTAACGGCGCTCAGTCGGGCAATAAAAAAGTCTCGATGGCGGATTTGATTGTGCTAGGTGGCGGCGCTGCGGTCGAGAAAGCTGCGCAGGACGCGGGAATTTCCGTTTCTGTTCCGTTTACCCCAGGCCGGATGGATACGACTCAGGAGCTGACAGACGAAACCTTTGAATGGCTAAAGCCAGTCTCGGACGGGTTCAGAAATTATCATAATGAGGCGGTTGGCTACAAGGTGAAGGCGGAGCGGATCTTTCTTGATCGGGCGCAGCTCCTGACGCTGACGGCACCCGAATGGACAGTTTTGGTGGGCGGGCTGCGGGCGCTCGATCAAAATTACGACCATTCAAAGCACGGTATATTTACCGACCGACCCGGCGTTTTGACCAACGACTTTTTCCGCGTTTTAACTAGCATGGACTACGAGTGGAAGCCGGTGGATAATCGCGAGATGGTCTTTGATATTTGCGATCGCACCACAGGCGAAACCAAATTCACCGCTACCCGCTGCGATCTGATTTTCGGCTCTAACGCGGAGCTTCGCCAAGTAGCTGAAGTCTACGGCGCTAACGATG
>JBBSOB010000293.1:0-6042 GCA_038260205.1 Phormidesmidales cyanobacterium | reverse complement strand
GCCAGCACGAAGCCGATATGCTAAACGCGCATCAGTCGCTCATCAGTTTTATTTGGCCTGCTCAAAACACAGAGCTAGTGAATCATCTTTCTAGTCGGGGGGCGGCGGTGCTGGCGATGGATGCCATTCCGCGCATCAGCCGGGCGCAAAAGATGGACGCGCTTAGCTCAATGGCCAACATCGCGGGTTATAGAGCCGTGATTGAAGCGGCCAACCAGTTTGGGCGGTTCTTTACCGGGCAGATTACGGCAGCGGGCAAAGTGCCGCCTTGCAAAGTGATGGTAATTGGTGCAGGCGTCGCTGGACTAGCTGCCATTGGAGCCGCAAAAAGCCTGGGTGCGATCGTGCGAGCGTTTGACACGCGCCCTGTGGTGAAAGAGCAGGTAGAAAGTATGGGCGCAGAGTTTTTGGAGCTGGTGTTTGAAGAGGACGGCACGGGCGAAGGTGGCTATGCCAAAACGATGAGTCCAGAGTTTATTGCCGCTGAGATGGCGCTGTTTGCTGAGCAAGCCAGAGAAGTCGATATCATCATCACCACGGCGCTAATCCCCGGTAAAAAAGCACCGTTACTGATCACGCAGGACATGGTGGAGAGCATGAAGCCAGGGTCTGTGGTAGTAGACATGGCCGCTGAGCAAGGCGGCAACTGCGCGGTCACTAAGCCCGGCGAAATCTACAGCTATAACAACGTGACGATTATTGGCATTACCGATTTTCCTAGCCGGATGGCGAGTCAGTCTAGCCAGCTCTATGGCAACAATCTGTACCACTTGCTCAGCGACATGGGCGGCTCGAACGAGTACAAAATTGACTTTGAAGACGAGGCAGTGCGCGGTGCGCTGATTACTTACGACGGTGAGGTAACTTGGCCTGCACCGAGGCCAAAGCCGTTGGCGGCTCAGCCGGTTGCTACCCCTCAGAGCGAACTGGATGCTCAGATCCTAGGGGCCGCCGCAAAACCTAGTTCTCCCTTAACTCAGTGGATCGGCTATGGCGCACTTGGGGCGGCGGCGGTGACGCTTGGTCTGATCGCACCCCCTTCTTTTCTCTCTCACTTCACCGTCTTTATTTTGGCCTGCTTCGTTGGCTGGCAGGTGATTTGGAACGTGAGTCCCTCGCTGCATACGCCTTTGATGAGCGTGACCAATGCGATTAGCGGCATCATTATTATTGGCGGGTTGTTGCAGCTTCAGCCTACTCCTGGGGCAGAGTGGACGACCACGACTGTGTTGGGGGCGATCGCCATTCTAGTTGGCACCATCAATATATCGGGCGGCTTTTTGGTTACCCAGCGAATGCTCAAAATGTTCAGGAAGTAATTGTTCTTCCAAGTAAGAACTTGAGAAAGCAACTGAATAAACAATTGAGAAAGCAACAACTGAGAAAGCAACAACAGGCTAAAAAAAGGAAAGCAATTTATGTCTCACAATATAATCACGGTCGCCTATATTGCGGCCATCATTCTGTTTATCTTGAGTCTGGGCGGACTGTCTAATCAAGAAACTGCCAAACGCGGTAATCTTTACGGCATTATCGGGATGGCGTTGGCCATTGGAGCCACCGCGCTAGGTGCAGGCATCAGCAACTATACGGTGCTGATTGCGGTCATTGTGCCGGGCGTTGTCATTGGCGCATTTCTCGCATCGCGGGTGGAAATGACTGAAATGCCGGAGCTAGTCGCGGTGCTGCACAGCTTTGTCGGCCTAGCGGCGGTTTTGGTGGGTGTCGGCAACTACTTACAGCCCGAATCTGGCTTGGTGGGCGCGGAAGAAACTATCCACATGATTGAAATCTATGTGGGCGTATTTATTGGTGCGGTAACCTTTACCGGCTCGGTGATTGCCTTTGGTAAATTAAAGGCGATTATCAGCAGTAAGCCGCTGATGCTTCCCGGCAGACATTTGTTGAACATCAGCTTGCTAGTGGGCACGATCGCGTTGGGCTTTGTGTTTATGAACGCAGAAGGCACAGCGGGCCTTTCGGCATTGTTAGGGATGTGTGCGTTGGCCGGACTGCTAGGAATGCACTTGGTTGCAGCTATTGGCGGCGCAGATATGCCGGTGGTGATCTCTATGCTCAACAGCTATTCTGGCTGGGCGGCGGCGGCGGCAGGCTTTATGCTCTCGAACGATCTGCTGATTGTGACGGGCGCTTTGGTCGGCAGCAGCGGGGCGATTTTAAGCATTATTATGTGTCAGGCCATGAATCGCTCGTTTATCAGCGTGATTTTGGGCGGCTTTGGTCAGGGTAGCGCGGCTCAGGGTGCGGGCAGTGCTGCGCCGGGTGGAACGGCTACGCCTGTTACTGTTGAAGAGACGGTTGAGCTGTTGAATGAGGCGAGCAGCGTAATTATTACGCCGGGTTATGGCATGGCGGTGGCGCAGGCTCAACATGCGGTGGCAGATATTACGAAGATTTTGCGCGATCGCAAAGTAAACGTTCGCTTTGGCATTCATCCCGTTGCGGGTCGCTTGCCCGGCCACATGAACGTCCTACTTGCCGAAGCCAATGTCCCCTACGACATTGTGCTAGAGATGGACGAGATCAACGAAGACTTTTCTAATACGGATGTTGTGTTAGTGATTGGGGCCAACGACACCGTGAACCCGAGTGCGCTAGAAGATCCGACTAGTCCGATTGCGGGGATGCCGGTGCTAGAAGTGTGGAAGGCCGCAAATGTTGTGGTGATGAAACGCGGTCTTTCGGTCGGGTATGCCGGTGTGGACAATCCGCTGTTTTATAAAGACAATGCGCAGATGCTTTTTGGCGATGCTAAAGCTAACGTCGCGGCGATACTAGCGGAGATGCAGAAGACTGTAAAAGTACCGGCGATGGCTAGCGGTAAGTAATAACAGCCGTTGATTTAGTCAGTGTTTTCAGCGGCGATCGCACTAAATGGCGATCGCCCTAAATAAAGAGAGGGATAGCAACCATATCGTTGCTGTCCCTTTTTTTTGATCAGCTCATGACAATACTACGAGCAATATTACGAGCTGCACTAGGAGAACTTGTCGTTCTAGGTATTTAGTTCTAGATGTTTAGTTCTAGATGTTTAGTTCTAGATGTTCATAAGGTAGAACAGAATGTCTGAGGGCGATCGCTTGGGCTGCAGCAGATGTGTTGAATAGATGTATTGAGTAGATGTTTTAAGACAGCTTTCCTATCTGGCACAGTTTAACAACGATAAAAATATGCTCGTATCCCTTTCTCTCAGGTATTTTCAAAGGACACCTCAAACAAGTGGTCTCGAGTTTATGGCATTAGTTGTTGCAGGCCGCACAATCAAACTATCAGCTTCACAAAGGTTGTCTGTCCACTCCTTTTTCTTGTTTGCTTCACTTCAAGTTATCTCTCAAGTTAGGCCTCAAATTATCTCTCAAAGAGTTTGTCCTATGAAAATCAAGTTTGGTTTGTTGCTTCCACTTGCTGTTCTCGCGGCTGGCGCTCTCGTATCTCCTGCTCACGCTAATCCAACGGGCGATCGCGCTACTATCGGCCCGTCTGTTGTCACCCAGCGCGGCGAACGTACAGTGCAAAATTCGCAAACTCGCCGCATTGGTCAGCCCATTAAAGGCGGCAACTACATCGGATTGGGCGGTAGCAATGACGGCGCGGTGGTCAACGGCAAATATGCTCTTTCCAACAACTTCTCCGTCCGCCCAGAAGTCATTACTAGCGTTAGAGGGGATGAGGGCGATCGCGGTGTTGCCGTGCTAGCTCCGGTTACCTACGACTTTAATGGCAATGGCGATCGCAGAGTTCAGCCCTTTGTCGGTGTAGGCGCAGGCGTCACCACCGGAGACTCGACCGACTTGCAGGTGGTTGCCGCTGCCGGAACTGACTTGCGACTAGGCCAGCGCTATGTGCTTAATGGCTCGGTGAACTATATGCCGTTAGACGATCAGCAAGTCAATGCTGTAGCAAGCTTGGGTTACCGATTCTAGGCTGCCGATTCTAGACTGCCGATTCTAGACTGCCGATTTTAGACTGATGGGCCTAGCAGTCGCTCTGTTGACGAGCTAGCCCATCAGAAGGTTTAAGCGCCTTTGCGTAAGATATAGCTATTTCTGGCAGGCGCTGCGATGCTTTGATACAGATTTTCTAGGAGGGTGATATTTTGGCTGAGTGTGTAGCGTTCTAAGACGCGCGATCGCGCCTTTTCGCCTAACATCTGCATAATTTCAGGCTGCTCTTTTAGCAGGGAAAATAGCGTTTGTAGCTGGCTCGACACCTTTTGCGTATTTAGAATGACGCCCGCCCCTTGATCTAGCACTTCGCCATCAGCGCCAGCATCGGTTGCCATACAGGCCGCTCCACAGGCCATCGCCTCCAGCAGCGACAGCGACAGTCCCTCTACAAGCGACGGCAAAACAAAACAGTCAGCCCCCCGCAAAATTTCAATTCGGCGATCCTCGTTGGCCACAAAGCCCAGCCAAACAATGTTGTCATCCGAATAAAATGCTTTTAGCGACGCTTCTAGCGGGCCACTGCCGACAATCGCCAGCTTGTTGTCTGGCCCCATTTCAGCCAGTTTCCAGCCACGCAGCAGCGACTCTACGTTTTTCTCTAGCGCCAGTCGGCCCTGATACACATATAGCTGGCGGGCCTGTAGCTGTCGCTTAATATTTGAAAAGCCAGGAGTATATCGAGAAACATCCACCCCGTTAGGAATCACCGCGACCCGCTCGGAAGGAACGCCTAGCTTTACCAGCAGGCTGCGCTGAATCTGTGAAAAAACAATTACCTGGTCGTAGTTTGCCAGGCGGGGGGCGTATAGCTGATAGGTCAGGTGCTGGGTGCTCGAAGAGAGGTTTCGCCGCTTGCTGTCGAATGCCGGATGAAAGGTCGCCACCAGCGGAATATTTAGGCTCTGACAGATTTCTGGCAGTTTAAAATCTAGCGGTGTCAGCGTTAAAGACGCATGAACCAGATCGGGTTCGAGTTTTTCTAGTGCTTCGGTCAGCCGCCGGGCCGATCCCAGGGCTGGAATGGTCAAGATTTGAGACTTAAAAATAAACGGCAGCGAAACTTCTTCATAGCTAGAAACGTCGTCTGCGGCTTCGTCTGGCTGAGCGAAGTGTAAAAACGTGACCCGATGGCCCCGGTCTAGCAATGCATTTGTAATTTCCTTTCCATAGGTAACGTTGCCACAGAAAGGAGATTTTTTACCAAGCCACGCAATATGCATTTACCTGCTAGAACACTTTATTATGAGGGAATGAAAAGGATGCCTATAAAGCGTTTTCGCCTTGGAGTAAGGGGACGGTTCTTACTGAAAAGCAAACGATTTTAGTGACCCAGTAGTAGTATATGCGCTCGCCGCCAGTGGCCTCGCCTTCTTGGTATATTTATGTAGCTATCTACACCTAGTCGGGATGGCGATGCGCTCATGAGATCGCCTTGCGGCCATTACTTTGCGGTTATTACGTCACGGCTATTACTTCACGGCCATTACTTCGCGGCCATTACCTCACGATAGGTGCCCGACTGCTTTAGCTGACCGTTGCTAAGTTCGTAAACGCGATCGCACTTCTCAATAGTTGAATAGCGATGGGCAATAATAATTAAGGTTTTAGATCCAGCCAGCGCATTAATCGCCGAGCTAACCAGCGCTTCTGTTTCGGTATCGAGCGCTGAGGTTGCCTCATCTAGCACCAAAATTTCTCGGCCGTGATACAGCGCCCGCGCAATGCCAATCCGCTGTCGCTGACCGCCCGAAATGCGCACCCCGCGCTCGCCAACTAGCGTTTTTACGCCATTGGGCATTTGGCTCACTAAGTCTTCTAGCTGGGCAGCGGCGATCGCCTTTTTTAAGCGATCGCCATCAATTTCCTCAGGGGCCACCCCGTAGGCAATATTTTGCTCAATCGAGCTGTCCGTCAGAAAAATAGACTGTGGAATATAGCCCAGCAAATCCTGCCAGCCGCGCAAATTCGCATAGACAGATTGACCATCTACCTTAATATCACCCGTCTCGGGCGTTAGCAAACCCAGCAAAATATCGACCAGCGTCGTTTTACCCGAACCAGACTTCCCCACCAG
>JBBSOB010000292.1:0-6067 GCA_038260205.1 Phormidesmidales cyanobacterium | reverse complement strand
CTTCACCGGGCATATGCCATTCGATACGGTGTACATTCACGGCTTAGTACGCGACGAAAACAACCAAAAAATGTCGAAGTCGAAAGGCAACGGCATCGATCCGCTTATTTTGATTGCCAAATACGGCACAGATGCCCTGCGCTATACATTAGTGCGCGAAGTTGCCGGAGCCGGACAAGACATTCGCCTCGACTATGATCGCACCAAGGACGAGTCTTTAGCTGTAGAAGCCTCGCGCAACTTCACGAACAAACTGTGGAACGCCTCTCGTTTTGTGATGATGAACCTAGGCGGCCAAACTCCTAGCGACCTGGGCGAACCCGGCGAGGGCGGCGCGACGCTAGAACTCGCCGACCGCTGGATTCTCTCTCGCTATCATCAAACCATTCAGCGAGTGCGCGAACAGCTCGACGGCTATGGCATGGGCGAGGCCGCTAAAGAGCTGTACGAGTTCACCCGAGGAGACTTTTGCGACTGGTATATTGAGCTAGTAAAGCCCAGGCTCTACGGCGATGGCGCGACCAAGCAAACTGCTCAGCAGACGTTAGCGCACGTATTAGAAGGCATTTTAAAGTTGTTGCATCCGTTTATGCCACATATTACCGAGGAACTGTGGCACACCCTAACGGGTAAGGGTGAAGACCACTGCCTGGCACTTCAGCGCTATCCCGAGTCGAACAGCGCCCAGATTGACGCTGAGTTAGAACAACAATTTGAGCTGTTGATCGATCTGATTCGCACCATTCGCAACCTGCGAGTAGAAGCAGGCATCAAGCCCTCTGCGAAGATTGAGGCTATTTTGGAAACGGATAGCGATAGCGAAAGAGCAACCCTAGAGGCGACCCAGCAGTACATTAAAGACGTTGCTAGGATAGAGACGCTAAACCTCCTGCATACCGACCTTGCGCCCGCTCACAAGGACACGGCTGAAACTCTTTCTATTGCTAAAGCAGCGGAGATAGCTGAAGAAGTAGAGATAGTTAATTCGACAGTTTCACCCATAGTTTTACCGGTAGCAGCTTCATCGACAGAAGCAACAACTTTACCTACAACTTCATCTGTAGAGTCAACCACGCTAAATCCACAGGCGAACCCGAAGATAGACTCGTCTTCTAGCCGTTTACCAGCGTCAAACGAGGGTGATTTATGGCAACAAATTTCAGCCGTCGTTCTGACCTTTTTAGAGCATCCTTTACACTACTTTGATGGCTTTTTTAACAGCTACAAGAAGCCGGTGACTACGCTAGCTGTTTTACTAGGCGCAGCCATGACTCTAAAAGTACTAGGCTCTATTCTAGACGCTTTCAACGATATACCCGGTTTGCAAGGGCTGCTTCAACTAATTGGTTTGTACTACAGCGTGCAGTTTGGCATTAAGAAAGGGGTGAAGGCTGAAACGCGATCGCGCGTAGTCCGAGAACTCCAAGATCTCTGGAACGACATCATAGGCAATACCGAGCCGAATCAATCAACTTCCTCACCTTCCTCCACTCCTTTGCCCTCCTTGACGACAACGAATAAAACTTCGCCATCCGTCTCCGCGATCGATCTCTCGGATGGCATCACGCCTAGCGAAATCATCAAAGCCGCTCAGCCCGCCTACGATCCCACGCAAGATCAGCGCAAGATGTTTGCAGGCGTAACCGGCACCGTACAGGTACTAATTCCTTTAACCGGCGTTGTCGATGTAGATGCCCTGCGAGCCAAGCTCGAAAAAGACCTTGCTAAATCCCAAGGCGAAGTGAAGTCCTTTACGGGTCGTCTGAGCAACAGGGGCTTTACTGATAAAGCGCCAGCAGACGTGGTTCAAGGGGCGAGAGATGCTCTAGCAGAAGCTGAGAAGCAGGTAAAGCTCATTCAAGAGAGATTAGCGATGCTGTAGCTGGCGACATCAGGCAAGTTAGCGAATAAAAGCCTTGGCCAGATTTTTAGAGGAAGCCCCATTTGCATTAGACGCGAAGGGGCTTATTCGTTTATAAGTAAGTTTATAGGTAAGATATGACTAGCAAGTCATAGGTCTGGCTATCGTACTTTTATGCCCAAGCAAACGTTCTACAATTTAGCGGAAAAGAAACGGAAAAAAATTACGGCATTGGCGATCGCAGAATTTGCCCGTGCTGACTACAACAATGCCTCCATCTCTAATATTGTAAAACAGGCAAAAATCGCCAAAGGCAGCTTCTATCAATATTTTGAAGACAAAAAAGACCTGTATTTATACATTGTCGATTTGGCCTACGAGCAGCGCATCGCTTTTGTGCAAAAAGCCCAGAACACGCCTAAACCAAAAGACTTTTTTGAAACGCTGCGCCAAACTTTTCGAACCAGCGTTCAGTTCAGCCTTCAACAGCCGCAGCTCGCTCAAATTGTAAATCGCGCGGCCTACGACGATAGCCCAGTGCGCGAAACTGTCTCGGCGCGGGCCAGAACTGTCACTCAGCAGTACGTTCGCGAACTCGTCGAGCAGGGGATTATCAACGGTGACCTACATCCTCATATTAGTCCTGAGCTAGCAACTTTTGTCATCGTGGCTGCCACCGATGGTCTCAAATACTACATTCCGCAGCAGTTGAATATAGACCCTCAAAGCATAGCCCAAGCTGCTGATACAACCTTTGATATGCAGTCGATTGAGCAGATTTTTGATGAGCTAGTGCAGATTTTCAAGCGCGGAATGGGGCAACCCTGAGCCTATATAGCTAGCTTTAGCCTGGGACATCGCCTTGGAGATGATAGCTTAAACGCAGATTTCATCCTTTAGGAAAAGACGCTTTCTTTACTTTGCGCTTATAATATGACTATTAAGTCACATGACCGACAAGTCACAAAAAGTCAAACGACGGCTCAATCTACCTCCTGCTAGCTTATGTCCCCTAAGACAATCATTCCTCCCGATCACAAATCATTGCCTTTAAAAGGTGATATGGGGTCATATACCCTATCTCAAAACGATATAGAGACAGGCAATGCAGAAGTAGGTACTCAAAAGGTCGCTGATGAATCAGACAGTGCAGACAATGCGGCTGTCGCAAAAGATCACAAATCTATCGGCGATCGCCTCAAAAAATGGTGGCTCCTTCCTATTTTGGGCGTGGTCGTCGCCGTGGGTGGACTCTCTTACGTTCGCATTCGCGATAAAAACGCCCCGCCGCCGCCCGTCGCTGCCGCTGCCGCCGTTTCGGTACAAACGGCCACGGCCAAAACCGCACCTATTCGCGCCTGGACATCCAGCGAGGGTTTAATTCAAGCCGTTCGCTTTAAACACCTTGCCTTCGACACCGCAGGCGACGTTACCTACATCGCAGCCAAAGACGGGCGCACCCTGCGAGCAGGCGATTCCGTTTCCGCAGGCCAACTGCTCGCTCAAATTGACGATCGCAATCTGCAAGCCGATATCAACCAGGCCAAAGCCGCTCTAGCCGAAGCCCAGCAACGACAGGCCACAGCAGGCGCAGATGTTGTTAGCGCTCAGGCTCAAGTGACTCAGGCGCGATCGCAAGTTGATCAGGCGATCGCTCAGCTTAATCAGGCCGAATCTGCGCGATCGCTCGCCCAAGCCAACCTTCAGCGCTACCAAACCCTCTACGAACAAGGCGCACTCGCCGCCACCGAACGAGACACCAGACGCAACAGCGCTCAAGACACGGCCTCTCAAGTTACCGCCGCTCAATCTCAAGTCGCCGCTGCCAGAGCGCAAGTAGAGACGGCCCAGGCTCAGGTCACCGCTGCTCGCGGCCAGCAGCAGGCGCTGATCTCCCAAGTAGACACCGCCCAAGCCCGACTAGAACAAGCCCAAATCGCCCTCGAAGACACGAGACTCTATGCTCCTTTCGACGGCATTGTCGCCTACATGAACCTGCGAGAAAATGAATACTACACGCCGCAGTCCGTCTCTTCCCAGCTAGGCCAAGACTATGGAAAGATTCTAGATCGCATTCCCATTGTAGTTGTAGATCCCAGCCAGTACGAAGTGGTTGCGGGCTTCGCCGCCTATCAGGGTGACCAAGTCGAGTCGGGTCAAACCGCCCTAGTTACCCAGGATCCGTCAGGCACTCGAGGAGACAATTTGCTCGCCAACGCTGACGCTCGCGGCCAGGTCACGGCTGTAAATCCAGCCGTCAATCCCAGCGACAGATCTATCGAAGTCACCGCGCGTCTTACCAGCAGCAGCAAATCGCTCAAGCACGGACAGAACGTAACCACCTGGATTGCCACGGCCGAAGCACCCACGGCTATCGTTGTCCCGCTCAACGCAGTGACCTACCGCGACCAGCAGCCCTACGTTTTTGTCGTTAACCCCGAAAATAACAAAGTAGAACAGCGTCAGGTAGACGTTGGCATAGAAGGACTCAGCGAAAGGCAAATTATCAGCGGCGTCTCTGCAGGCGAGTCGGTGGTTGTTTCTGGGCAAGACCGCTTAGTAGACGGCGCAACCGTTCAAATCGCTCAGGACAGATTTACGACCCGCAATAAAGTTAATACTGAAGCCCGCACCAAAGCCCGCACCGAAGTCCGCACCGAAGCCAGCAACTGATGACCCACATACCAACCCCCAAAACGCCCCCAAAACGCGACGATAGGCTCCCACCCAAAGACTATCACAACAACCATCAGCCGCCTGAATCGACCCCAAAAACATCCCGGCTAACGCGCTTCTTCTTCTTGCAGCCCATTTTCGGCATTCTGCTAGCCGTTCTGCTAACCGTCGGCGGAATTTTAGGCTACTTCTCAATGGTGAAGCAGTCTAACCCCGACATCGACATTGCTAACGCAACCATCACCACCACTTGGGGCGGCGCAGACCCAGACACCATAGAACAACAAGTTACCAACGAAATAGAACGCGAGATTCAATCCGTCGAAGGCGTCAGCTCAATCAAAAGCGCATCGTACAGCGGCTTTTCCCTCATCACCGTCGAGTTTCGCTCCGACGCACCAGTTAATCAGTCTATTCAAAAATTACGAGACGCAGTTTCTCAAGCAGCCCCCGAGCTACCGCGCGAAGCCGATCAGCCGGTTGTTAAACAAGTCTCCGTTAGCGACGCGCCCATCGTCACCATCGCTTTATTTGGCGATCTAGATCCCACGGTCATCAGCCGAGCCGCCGAAGACCTACAAGATCGCTTAGAGGACGTAGCTGGTGTCACAGAAGTAAATCTGGCAGGAGCCAGAGAAGAAGTGGTGCAAGTTCAGATGGATCCTGCCGCCTTGGCCGCTCTGAAAATTTCGCCCCAGACCGTGGCCACCCGCATTCGCAGCGCTAACATCGACGCTCCGCTCAACGAAATTGAGAGCGATACGATTGGGACACAAGTCCGTTTCTACGGCAAATTTCGACGGTTAGAAGACCTGCAGCAGCTACCCATTGCGCGCCTAGATGATCGGGTAGTCAGACTAGAAGAGATCGCCCAGGTGCGCCGCGAGCTAGCGCAAGAAGAAACACGGGCCGCTATTAGCTGGCAAGGGGCACCCTACGAACCCGTCGTCAGCGTCTCTGTAAAAAAAGCGCCCGGACAGGATTCTATCAAAGTAATTGACAATATTAGAGCATCGCTAGAAGCCGCCAAAACCACTAGCGAATGGCCGTTTGGGCTAGACTATCGCATCACCGCTAACGAAGCCGATGTGATTTGGGAGCAGCTCAGCGACTTGTTTGTGAACGCACTTCAGGCAATGGGAATTGTGTTTGCAGTTCTTTTTATCGCCCTTTCCTGGCGCGAAGCCCTCATTGCCGGACTCTCTATTCCGCTCACTTTTTTAGGGACCTTGGCTGTTTTATGGCTAACGGGCCAAACCTTAAACAACATGGTGCTAATTGGCATGGTGTTGGCCTTGGGCATTCTGGTAGACGTGTTTATCCTGATGATGGAAGGGATGCACGAGGGCATTTTTGTGTCGGGTTTAAGCTTTAACCAGGCAGCTCTAAAAACCGTGAAAACTTATGCTGGCCCTGCCTTTTCCGGACAGCTAACCACCATTCTAGCGATGACCCCGCTGATGTCGATTAGCGGCACGCTGGGCAAGTTTATTCGGCTGTTGCCCATTACCGCTATTACTTGCTTAATCT
>JBBSOB010000291.1:0-6124 GCA_038260205.1 Phormidesmidales cyanobacterium | reverse complement strand
TTACCGACACCTCCGGCGTTAGCCAGAATCGCGAGAATGATCTGTCGCTTAGACATAAACAACCCGTGTGCTTGTCGAATTTTAATATACGACGTTTTATGAAACTGTCAATCATCGTATATCAACATACGACGAATTTGTTGAACTATTTTTCGTTCGACCAGTTTTTATGCAATAAACAAGGTGGCTTTCTGTATGCGTCCTCAAATACACTTTATGCAATGAATCAAGATGAATTCAGAGGGTATTGACTACTTTATAGTTTTTCATTTCTATGGCAGGCTCTTCTGTATTGCAATCTTTGTTAGTTGGATTTTTGCTGTGCTTTGACTGGCTATAGATTTCTATATCCAGCATCGAGTCGATGATGTGACATAAAAGTCTGAACCGCTTCGGCTATGTCGAATGACATCATACGACGGTTTATTGCAGGCATATTTTTTGTAGCTAAGAACCTTTTATTAGCTAATAGCTGTTTCCAACGCCTCGCTACAATGAGATCTGGATACGTAAACATCGTTTTGCCTGCTTCCTATGGCCTCACCGGTCGTTCTCATCACAGGTTGTTCATCGGGCATTGGCAGCTCTCTGTGTCGGGCATTTCAGCGCAAAGGCTATCGCGTCGTGGCGACCGCTCGACAAGTAGAGCGTCTTGAAAGCCTGCGAGGAAAAGGAATGGCTGTGTTGGCTCTAGATGTTGATGACCCACAAGCCGTTAAAGACGTTGTTCGCTCGATTCTCACAACCGAAGGCCGAATCGATGTTTTAGTGAACAATGCCGGGTTTGGGCAATTTGGCCCCCTGATGGACATCGATAGAGACAAGCTTCAGCGACAGTTTCAAACCAATGTTTTTGCGCCCCTACTTTTGGCGCAGCAGGTTGCCCCATCCATGAAAGAACAGGGTTCGGGACTCATTATTAATATAGGTAGTATCTCAGGGCTCGTAACGACTCCTTTTGCAGGTGCTTATTGCGCCTCTAAATCCGCACTGCATAGCTTGTCCGGAGCAATGCGTATGGAGCTTGCACCGTTCAATATTCAGGTTGTGACTGTTCAGCCGGGCGCGATCGCCTCTGGCTTTGGTCAATCTGCGGAAACCAGTCTGGCCGGAGTCATTAGTTCAAGCTCCTGGTATGCCGCTTTAGAACCAGATATTCGAGCAAGAGCAAATCTCTCTCAGGTAGCAGCTACTCCTTCTGACAGGTTTGCAACGAAGCTAGTGGCTCAGGTTACCAAGCCTGAGCCACCCAGCGTCATTCGCTTAGGAAAAAAGAGTCTTTGGCTACCCTGGCTAAAAAAGATTTTGCCAAACCGTCTCATGGAGTTTATGCTCAGTCGAAAGTTTGGCCTCAGCGATCTCAACTGAGCTAGCATCTTGGCATCTGTTCACGATCTTGTGAGTTCTAGCGCAAAAGGACTGAAGGCGAATGAGAATCGTGCTTTGTGGCCTCTACTCGTTCTTACACCCGTATCGGATTGGCATACGAACTCAGTGTCAACGCCTTCTCGGCCATGTGTAGAATATGAACCCTATGAAAAACTGAACGAATAAGATCTATGAGGGGCTCTTTGGGCTCAACCCTGTAGAGATGCATCAGCAGTGGGATCTGATGGCTGGGAGTAACCGCATCACCCGTAACCATATAACTGAAGAAGAAGGGTTAGAAGCCGTAAAATTCTGTGAGGATCTAGTGGTAAGGATTTTCGCAGGCGATATTGAGGAGGCGCACAGAGATGCGATCGCCCTAACGGTGCGCAAGTAAAAGCTGTATCCGCAGCGATTGCCATGAAACCCTCTCAGGTGAATAACCGCTTTCCCTGAGGGAGCTAACAGTTCCACAGCTTCTTCGGGCTTTCGTCAGACCACGCTGAGCTGTTAGAAGGAACTCTTGCCAAGTGCGCCAGATGTTACGAAAAGGGTTGGCAGTTCCTGAGCACCAAGCCGTCATAGCTCAGCTCTGACTGAACAGCCTCGAGGTAGAGCGTTTAGTAGTTTCTCTAAACCCTATCGTGCGACTTTGCATCCTGCGCTCGCTTCGTGTAGCGCTCAAACAGGCGTGTTTCAACCCAGGTTCCGCCGAGGTAACCCTTTGAGTCAGAGATAGATCCTTCAGAAGTCCGTTTGGCTGAACTTTGAGGGTTTAATTCCTAATCAAAGGTTTACCCTCGCTTGAACGCAGCTCCTAAAACAAACCATCTTCAGAATCAGAGCGCTCGATCAGATCATTGAACGCATCCTCCGCCTTTTTCTCAACGGCTCTGCGGGTGTAGCGGTCAAAGGTAACCGGCGACTTGATGCGCATCAGCTTGCGGGCATAGTCTGGCTGAACTCCCTCTATGACTAAATGACCCCTGACCGAGATACGTGTAATTCTCCCCACATCGGCCTGAGATGAACATATAGCAGTCATTTCAGCGTGTACTACTCAGCAGCGTTTAGAGTAGAGAAGCGCATCGGCCAAGCCATGATCTCCTCGAACGGCAAGGGTTTGGTCAATAAATCGAGGATGTAATCGCCATAGCGCTTGATCTTACTGGTGAGATAAGGACTGAGGCCAGCGAGCAGCTCTGTCGTCACCGGGAAGCCTTGATCGCTAACGGCCTGAATCGCTTGTGAAAGATCGACGGTATTTTGCAAGATGATAGCATTGGCCACCAAATCGAGGTAGTGCAGACGCTTCTCCTGCTCTAGGGGATCGTTGTCTGTGATCAGCCCCGCTTTAGCAAAGAACACCCAGTCAACGAACTGATTAAACTGTTCCACTTTGTTGGTGCAAGCGGTCGTTTCCTGCCGCAGCTCTGGCTCAGAGACATAGCGTAAGAGGAAAAGCGTCCGAGTGACATTGCCCAGCGCTTGAAATGCTTTGTATAGACGGCTCTTACCGCTGTAGCTGTTGAGCTTTTTAAGGAGCGTAGAAGGCATCAGCTTACCCGCTTTGATAGAGAGCATCACCCGCATTAAATCTTTCCAGTGGGTCTTAATCATTGCCCAGTCAGCCACACCTTTGAACAGCGGCTCAATAAACTCGTAAGCACTACTCGCCGTCGGTTTGAGCAGCTTGAGGTCGCTCCAGTTGCGAATGCGCGGTCTGAGGTCAATGCCGAGTAAATAAGAGAGGCCAAAGACAGGTGAGGATTGACCTTGCGTATCCGCATGAAGGATACCGGGCTGAATATCAGACTTATTTTTAATCAGGCCATCGAGAATGTAGACCGCCTCCCACATCCCACAGCTAATGAAGTGCGTGAACAGAGCCACGTACTGGTCAGAGACATGGTGATAGGCAATGCCGCCATAGCCCTGATAGCGAATGTGATACTCGCAGAGCAGATTGTTCTCGTAGGTTTCAAACTTACTGCCATCAGCAGCGGCTTTCTCCCCTGTCCCCCAGCATTTGGGTAAGTCTAATTTATGGTAGGCGTTGAGGATGTCGCAGATCGCCCGCTGCAAGGTGTCAGCGCTGACGTGCCGCCGATTGGTGTATGAAAGCTGGTGATAAGTCGTATGCCCCCGCACATGCCGAGCTGTTTGAGTCGGCCCCAAATTGCAGCCGTAGGCAAAAGCCGTCAGAATATAGCGCTCTGGGGCATCGGCAATTTTCGGTTCAGAGCCTGAGAGCGGCCCGAGATGCCTTGTCCAGTTTAGCCAGTGTTCAACGTTGCACAAGATATCGAGCACCGTGCGCTCGGGCATCTGCTCATCTAAGGCCGCAGCGAATGCATCGGTATCCTTTGGAATCGGTGCGGCGGGCACCTTCTTGAGAACGGGATCGCCTGTTTCATTAAAGGAGAGCTGGTCGTCACCTTGCAATTTACTATCCACCTCAGCAGATCGCTCTACCAATTTAGCTTTGAGGTGTTCGACAAATCCCTCAGCTGTCGCCGGAATGCCCAACTGCTCGCAGTACTCTGCGACTGATTGCTCGCATTCGTCCCAGGGCAATAATTGCGCTCTAAAATCGGCATACTCTTCTGAACCAGTGACGTAGGCATCGCCGGTTTTTAACGCCACGGCCAGGGCAGCAAAAACGCAGACCTCCAGGTGCTGACGCACCAGCATCTGTTGACCATCCACATCGGCGATCGCTAATTGACGCCAAGCGGCGCTCATGAAACTCAAATCGATCTTTGCTGGCAGATGCTTGTGCCGCTTGTGCTGATGAGCCAAGACCAGCGCCAGCGCCTCCATTAGTATGGAATCCTCACTGGCTGACTGAATGTCGAGTAGGCGCACCAGGTCAAACAGCCGCCGCCGAAACGGTGAATAGAAGCGCCACATCAGTGACAAATGATTCGCAGAGTTATAGGCTCTGACCTCTTCGCATTCAGCTAGGAGCGCATCGGCTCCACCCTCTGCACTCAGCAACGTCTGTACCGACCGGTGAAACGGCACGGGTTTAGTCTCTGTTGTAGCGACACTCAGCGTTTGACTGAAGAGTCCCAGCAACCGCTCTGTACGAGCCAGATGCTTCTCTCTGAGTTCAACCAGCCGCCTACGGGCACTGGCGTCAATCTTTTTCGTTCGCTTGAGCAGCATCTCAACGAGATGATCTCTCATTTTTACCTGTGCCCGGTAGAGCAAGCACAGCAACAGTGTTCGTCGCTTGGCTACGTTGATATCCCGAAACTCAGCGATATCCAAGGTCTTGGCATAGGCAGCTAGATGCTTAAGCTTGAGCAAATTAACATCCTTCAGCAAGCGCTGCGCATCGCCAAATGACATCAGCTCATCGAAGGTCTGTTGTAGTTGAACCAGATGGGTCAGCTTCTCGCTCTTCGGGGCGGCTTTGAGCCGATTGAGCAACGCCTTCACCTCAGCATCAGGTTGTGCAATCAATCCATCCAGGTAGTCGCGCTCTACCTGATTTAACTGGCTTGAGACCTGCCGATACAGCTCCGTGTGATTGACCGCTCGCAGGTGCTTGGCTAGTCGTTCTAGCGTACTAAAAGCAGGCAGCTCGTAGCTTTCTTTAACCAGCGTTTCGACCGCCACGTTGATCAAGTCAGTCGGGTGATCCATCACGCCGACAGCGGATTCAATGGCTTTGACAGTCACCTGCTTTGCAACGCTACTGTAGGGTTTGACCTGAAGAAAGTTGCGGATAATTTGATGGTAGCGATAACGAGAATTCTCAGGGGCTAGCGCCGTCACTGTGTCATCCAATTCAAGCTGCTGCCGAATGTGAGAGATCACCGACTCCGGAACGACTTCAGGATGGGGAAAATAGCCCAGGCGTTGGAACGACTTCAGCAGTACCAGAAAGCTTAGCCGGTTCGACACCAATCGCACTCGTTTCTCAGCTAGCGCTAGTTCAGCCTCTGTAGGCGTATATAGCTCAGCGAGTTCTTCTGGGTCAGGAGACTGCTTGAAATAAGGATATGCCGTGCGGTTTAGGGCGGTCATAGCAAGGTGGGGAAACGCTTTCAAAAAAGGTATCGGAGAGACTAAGAATCAGCCGCAGCGACTGCCCGTTTGTAGGGTTGACCGCAGTGAGGGCAGAACCGAAAGGTCAAGGAGTGCAAAGCCTCACCGCAAGCGCCACAGGCGTCCTGCAAGCCGCTGCCACACATGAAGCAAAATTGAGAGCGGGCATCTGTCCAAATCGGATCTGGCGCGGTGCCCGCCTGCCAGCACTGCGGGCAAAACTTGAGTGAGGGGCCGAGCGTGCCTGCCTGTCCTCGGGCGACCGCAGCTAGATAATCAATCGGCACCTGGAGCGCTTGCGATAAACTGTTGAGCGTTCGACGGTTCAGCGTTTGCGTTTGGCCGCGTTCGATTTTGCCCAGGCTCTGCTTATGGATGCCTGCTCGCTCAGCGAGGGCAATACGGCTTAAACCGAGTGCTTCGCGCTGGCGATTCACATAATCAGCTAGGGATTCTTGGGCTTTTGGTAGCTGGTGAGCATCTACAGTAGACAATAAAGTTCACCTTCAGAAATATTTAATAGTGCTATCGTAGAGCCGATAGAAGCGACTCTCGATACCTTCAGATTGTCTTAATGGCATCTCCTACACTAGCGACCGTAGCCACTCAATTTCTACAGCGCCCTGGGCTCGCAAAAGGAACGCTTAAGGCTTATCAATCAACCCTCATGCCCTTGCTCGCAGTGTACGGCAGCTGG
>JBBSOB010000290.1:0-6142 GCA_038260205.1 Phormidesmidales cyanobacterium | reverse complement strand
TGAGATTGAAGCTGAGCTGCGCAATATTTGGCGAACTCAAGACGACGGGAGCACTGCGCCAGTCGCGACTCGGGCCACTACCTTCACCATCGTAATTTATGAGCCAGAAGAGATTCAGCAGTTGCTGGCGAGCCTGAGCTTTTATAAAAACGATATTGACGGATTTCATGGGCCAGACACTAAAGAAGCGATTCTGACGGCTCAGAAGGCGTATGGCCTGAGACTAACGGGCCGCGTAGATCCTGAGACGCTGGCAATGCTTCGCTCTGAGGCCAGCAGTCTTTCGGGCAACCAGCGAAAGTTTGATAACAAGGATGTTCGCGGCTTCAACTTTGACGGCGCGTTGGCAGCCCAAAATCCCTGCCGGGTGATTACGCTATGTCCTACATTTGACGAGGACGAAGGCGTAAGTGCGCAGGTATCGGCTTACTGTCCGGTGCAAAATAGCAACAGCAGCAACCTGGTTTGCTGTGAGTACATCACGCTGCGAGGGACAAAAGAAGCGCTGGAGCGAGTGAGCGATCTGGTTAACTCGCTGGTCGTTTCTGACCTACCCAAGTTTGTCTGGTGGAAGGGCACCCCTAACTCCGATCAGGTGCTGTTTCGCAATATTGCGCGGGTGAGTAGCTGTTTGATCTTAGACTCTAGCTTTTATGGCGATGCGGCCTCTGAGATGCTGAAGATTCAGACGTTGGTAAATGAGCATACCAATATTGCCGATTTGAATTGGTATCGGCTTGCGCCCTGGCAGGAACTAGCGGCGGCAGCATTCGATCCACCGGAGCGGCGAATGGCGCTGATGGAGGTAGATCGCGTCGGCATTGACTACGAGCGGGGAAATCCGGCTCAGGCTTTGATGCTGCTAGGTTGGCTAGCGAGTCGGCTAAATTGGCAGCCGCGCGAGGCTAAGTATGAGGGCGGCGACTACAATATTCGCAAGATTTATTTCACCGGTGAGGGCGGTCGCGAGATTGAGGCTGAGCTAGCGGCGATTCCGGTGCTGGACTGGGGTGAGGTGCAAGGAGACCTGACGGGTGTAAGTCTGATTTCAACAACGAAGGGCGCAAATTGCAATACTATTTTGTGCTCTGAGACGGCAGGCTGCATGCGGATGGAAGCTGGCGGCAGCGCTCAGGGCAGTATGGTTGAGGAGGTGACTTCTTTGTCGGATCAGCGGTCTGATTTATTGTTAGAGCAGCAGCTACAGCGATGGGGCGAAGATGTGCTGTTTGAAGAGAGCCTAGCCGTAACGTCTCAAATTTTAGAGATGATGAAATAGGCGGAAAAACCAGATAAAAAGCTAGGCACAAAAAATTGCCTCCATTATTGCTACGAGAGCGAGAAATGTGAGGCAAGTGGCTTGATTTTCGTTGTTTTTCTGTTTCAGATAGCGGATGGAACAAATGGGCGTTTAGCCACCGTAGCTGCTGAGATAGCCCTCTAGCGCGTGAAAGCGGTCGGCGTTTAGGCTGTAGTACATCCATCGGCCTTGTTGGCGGGCGATGACAAGACCTGCTTCCTTAAGTGTTTTGAGATGAAAAGAGAGTTTTGATTGGGCAATACAAAGGCGATCGCACATATCACCCACACAGAACTCTCCTTCCTGAAGGAGTTCGATAACCTGAATGCGAATTGGCTCCGAGAGCGCGTGAAAACCAGCAGAGTATTCAGAGTCGGATGATTTGGCCATTGTACTTATCACGATTTGACTTGAGATAGCGCTTGATGCCTGTGCCTGAGATGAAAGTCTGTGTGACACTTGACTTCCAAAGCTTAAACAAGTCAACTCGATTTGGCCATCCGCGCTTACACCATGAAATCAAACTATATCAATAGGTTCCTAGCAGCAGTCACTAGAGAAAGTGCGGTAATAGAGGCTGTGACAGCCCGCAAAATTACAGGGCCAAGCGAGACCTCCTCGTAGCCACTACGGATCGCGTCCGAAATCTCACGGGATGTCCACCCGCCTTCGGGGCCAATAGCTAGGGCGACGCCGGGTAGATTTTCGGAAGAAAGTTGAGACTGAATCGCTGCGAGTAGATGAACATTATTTGTTCTGGCACCACAGATATATTTAATTTCTGTTGAATCTTTTTTTAGATTCTCTTCAGAAAGTTGCGCTAAATACTCTAAAAAAGAAACGGGTTCGAAGATCTGGGGTGTGGTGACACGCTCACTCTGTTCGGAAGCTTCTGCGGCAATTCTTTGCCAGCGCGAGCGGCGGTTGCTAGAAGGCTTAAGTACGGTGCGATCGCTCACGACCGGATGAATATGAGTGACGCCTAATTCTGTTGCCTGACGGATAACCTGATCGAAGCTGTTGCCTTTGGTGGGGGCCGCTATCAGTCGTAGGGGTGCAGTTGTAATGGTGTGCTGAATGGTTTCTAGAATGCTTGCTTGTGGCGACTGTTGAGGGGGGCTACTTTTTGGGGAGCTGCTCTTGGACAAACCGCGTTTGGGTGTGGCTTTGAGTGCGGCTATCCACTGGGTGCCTTTGCCGTCTTGAGCGATGAAGCGATCGCCCGGCTGTAGCCTAAGCACATCCATCAGGTAATGGGCCTGGTCTGCGGTGAGTGTCAGCGTTAGTCCGTTGCACTGTTCGGTAGCAATCGTAATGCGTTGAACCATCTCGTTTAAGGAGAAATATCAATTCTAGAAAGCAACAATCAGGCTATGAAAGATCTAGACTTGTGTAGGATACTTTTGGACAATGTGTCTTTATACAGCGTGCTTTTCGGCCCTTTTGGGAGTTGCAGCGACGGTTTCCAGGAAGGGACTGATTTTCAATGAGGAACTGATTTTAATGGGAAGCTAATGAATCTGAATATTGGCGAATCTGATACTGACGAATCTGATACTGACGAATCTAATATTGGCGTACTGTATTTTACTCTATTCGCCCCATTCGAGAATTTCGACTTCTACAGGTGCAATTCCATGATCGTAAGTGCCCAGATCGCGAGCCGCTTGTTCAGTGATATCTAGTGCGCCGCCGGAGCGGTCGTTGATGCGGACGGTGACGCGCGCTCCCGTGTCTGGATTGGTCAGAAGGACTAGGGTGCCAAAGGGCCAGTCGGGATGAGCGCCTGTATGGTCGTAGCGACTGAAGATTTCGCCGCTGGCGGTGTAGCCCCCTTCGAACCCTGGGCCGTACCAGCTAACGCGCATCCGGTCGGCGATCGCAGCGGATGCCATAGCGCCGATACCTACGCTAGCCAGTCCACCTAATAACGTCAGACGCAGACAAAAGTGTTTGAAAGTAGCCATTTAGGGGAGTCCTTTACTGATTTTCGCGGCTATTATCTCAAGGGACGAAATTAAACGCAAACTTTCCCCGCACCTGCGCTCAATAGCCGCAAAACGCTAGGAGATGAGCTTTGATAGATACTAAGGGTTGCTGTTCAGCGATAGTCTTGGATGAACGTTCCCCAATTGCCCTACGACTGCTCCAAATGTCTGTTTTAAACAGCCAGAGAGCCTACTTAGAGAGACTATGCATTTTCATCATTTACATTTCTACGTCGAGAATGTGGCGTTTTGGCGTCGCTGGTTTGTCGAAAAACTAGCTTTCCACGATTCGACAGCGGCTAGCTTGCCAGTTAGCCGTACAGCAGACCATACAGCTGCAGAGATAGCTGCAGAGATACAGGCTGATGCAGGGTGCGAACCCAAGGTGCTAACGCAAGGCAATATTGAGGTTCGTTTGTCAGGACGCGATCGCGCTGAGGCCGCCGCTTATCTAAGACATCATCCTTCTGGATTAGCGGATGTGGCGCTAGTGAGCGATCGCTTCGACCAGGCGGTAGCGCGGGCAACCTCGCAGGGAGCAGTGCTCACACAGGCCGTGCATCTCAATGCTCAGGGGCAGCGGCAGTGTCAGTTTCAGGGCTGGGCCGATTTGCGGCATACCCTGGTAGAGGCAGCGGAAGTAGATGAAACTAGCGCTGAGCCGTCTAATTTGTCTGACGCGCAGGGAGTAGATACGTCTACTTTTCTCCAGGATATCGATCACGTTGTGATTAACGTGCAGCAGGGTGAGCTAGCGGCGGCGGCAGCTTGGTATCAGCGCGCGTTTGATCTAAGTTTTGGGCAGCGATTTGAGATCAATACTTCGCGATCAGGACTGCGCTCTCAGGTGCTAGTACATGATGGCGGCTCGCTCCAGCTACCGCTGAATGAACCGAGTTCGCAAAATTCTCAGGTGCAGGAGTTTTTGCAGCACAATCGGGGGGCCGGGGTGCAGCATGTGGCTTTACGCAGTACCAACGCTGTGAGGGCGATCGCGCATTTTAAGACGCAGGGTCTCGATTTGATTGAGGTGCCCGATACCTACTACGAGCAGCTACCGCAGAGATTGGACTGCCCGATGGAAAACCTAGCGGCGGTGAGCCAACAGCGACTCTTAGTAGATTGGGCCGCAGGCGGACAGCAGGGCATGCTGCTACAAACCTTTACCAAGCCGCTGTTTGCTGAGCCAACGTTTTTCTTTGAGATTATTGAGCGCAGCGGCTACCTAGAAAACGGCAAGCCTGAAGTTGCTAAAGGGTTTGGCGAGGGCAATTTTCAGGCTTTGTTTGAGGCGATTGAGCGATCGCAGCTTGTACGAGAAAATCAGTTATCAGATCAGGAAATGCCCGAGTCTCTAGCGCAAGAACCCGGTAATGAACCAGAGAACGGTCAGCGTGATGCTAGCCGATAGCGATGAAGTATAGGCAGGACTGAGGGTTTGTCCCTGACTTTGGAAAATGCTCTCGATCAAGAAGCCAAGGGCTAAGCCCACAACCAGACCTATCGCCGTCAGGCCGAGCGATCGCCAGAGCTTACGAGTCTTTTGGTTTAAGAAATAAACGGTGGCCATCATGCCAATTGCCAAGGCCACAGCAGCGGAAGAATTCGCCGCCGTATTGGCAGCGCCTGTGGTAACCGCGCCACCCGAAGGAACCAGCACCCAGCTCAGGGCTGCGAGTGCGGCAAAAATAATCGATGGCCATAGCAGTTCGCTGCTGCTCTCAGGCTGATCGAGTAGATCGGAGAACCATTGAGGCGAGCTATTAGATAAGCCATTGTTAATAGGCGTCAGTGAAATTTTGGGCTTGGCCTTTTTCTCCGCAAAGCGAATGCGATCAGGCACCTTAATTTTGCCTTCTTGACGCAGCCTCAACCGCTCCATCAAAATGGCATCGTAGGCAGCTTCTATGCCTTCTTTTTGCTGAGGATTGGCCTCAGACTCCGCGACTAACCGCTTGCGAGCCGCTTGCACCTCTTCAAAAGAAGATGCCTCCGTTAGCCCCAACGTTTCGTAGTGAACGTTCTGTTCGCTCATCGCTAAACTCTCCGCGCTGCCCAGTGCTGCTTTAAACCTACTATATTAAATTGTATTCGGAGGCTTTACCGATAATGTTTAGCTAACGTTTAGCCAGATGACTAGCTAGCTAAGGATTTAATCAGGCGTTTAGCCGGACGTTGGCCGTAAAGCTCTGAGCACAGAAAATATACATAGAACAGTGTAGCTTCGACCAGCCCAAACAAAGGCGGTGATTAATCTAGTCTTTGAAAAAGTTGACGTTCTTTACGATTACTTTGAACGTAATCCTTCTAGTCGCTTCCCCTAGGCTGTTAATTGAGCGTTATGCTTGCTGGAAAAGATGGTTTTTTTGCTAAAGTGTGAATGCATTATAAAAAAGTTTGCTGAAGCTCCTAATTTGATAGGAATTAAGGTAATAGAGAGCTTTTTGATGACTGTTTCATGTGGCTGTTTCAAAATGGACAGATAGCCCGATAGACGGATAGCCTGGTTCTTTGATATTCAGGTGGTCTGCTCCGTCTGGTTTGAACGGTTTGGCTAACTTTCTTAGTGCTGCTTGGTCAATAGCTCTGTAGAGGGCTGTTTACCATATCTTCGATTCTTATTTGCTTTAGTACCCGGATTCTAAATTATGGCCGCTGCCAAAATCCTCGTGGTTGATGATGAACCTGCCATCCGTAACCTGATCCATCGCTTTCTAGCGAAGCAAGACTACCAGATGGAATCGGCCGAGGACGGGAAAAGTGCGCTCGCTGTATTTGAGCAATTCAATCCCGACTTAGTAATTCTAGATGTAAACCTGCCGGACGCAAACGGCTATGACCTCTGCAAAGAGAT
>JBBSOB010000289.1:0-6152 GCA_038260205.1 Phormidesmidales cyanobacterium | reverse complement strand
TCAACGCTGAAGCGATCGCTCAACAAAATTAGTTAGTTTTCTAGTCCTTGCCTGAACCCATCATGCCTTAGGACTTTAGGCGACCAGCATCGACTAGATAGGCTAGTCACAAACCTTAGCTGCTGACAGAGGCGGAGTGCGATCGCCTCTGTCAGCAGCCACCGCCGAAAGTTAGGTAAAGGCATAGCCCAAAGTCTGAAGCATCTGAGTGGCAGCATCTACCTTGGCGGCTTTCTTGTTCGAGCCTAGACCTGTTACAACGTGAGGCTCGCCGAGGAACTTAAACCGACAAAGACACTCGAAGTTAGGATCGCTACCCTTCGGTTCATAATCAGGGAGCTTGACCTTCGCTTGCTGAGCAATTTCCTGAAGCTGTCCAATGGCATTGGCACCAATAAGTCCTCTGCGAGGCTTTGGCTTTGCTTCCTGCTTCAGCTTTGGCTCCTGTTTTGGTTCAGGCTCCAGAACCATTCGATTGGGGTGAGCGGGCGGCGCAGTCAACTCAGACATTTGAGCGAGCGGCGGTAGCGCCTGCGTGAGCTGATCGCTAATTTGCAAAACGGCGCGGCGCAGTTCATTATTCTGAGCCTCTAGGTCTAATATGCGCTGAGTCGTAGCTTTATCTTCAACGACATCTGGCACAGCACGAAGCACCTGGATGGAAGGACTCGTACCCGGACTGGCGCTAGCCTGCTGCTTCCGCGTTCGCTTCATCCCATCGCTAATGAAACGAGCAATCTGAACGCTCAGCTCATCGTCTGGATAGCGCGAATCTAGGAAGGCAACGGCGCTCCCTTCTAACCAGACCTGGGCGCTGTAGGAATCTCTTATTTTGCGCATAAGTATTGTCAAGGTGGGTTCAGCAAAGACATTCAGCCATCTCTGGAATTATAGAAGCATCCCATCAGACAAACGGATGAGATCTCGATCAAAATATCGGGTCAGATGTCAGTAAAACGGGTTTTTCAGGCTAGCCATTGCGCAGCGGCGGCGGCAAACTGGCCAATTTTGTACTTAGAAGTGCCATCTGATTAGGTGATTTGAGCAACTTTTCGGCATCCAATATCGAGGCGTCACCCAGTTTAGTAGAGTCTTGATCTATCGAATTTGCGTGACGTTGCCGGATGGCGGCGATCGCTTTTTTAACGTTCAGCTCTGACTTATCCGTCACCCAGTCCAATGCCTGCTTGATAATGCGGTGTCTGGCTGCTGCATCAATGCTGTGCCGGGACTGAGCGCGAACGACTTCCAGTTCGGCCCTGAATAGCTTCATGCCATCTTTACCGCGCTGCTGGAGGCGCTGAAGGACGGCCACGGCATCAGCGGTAACTTTAAGCCGATAGATATTGAGTCTGGCCCCGCTCCCCGCTCGTTTTTCTTTTTGGGGTCTATAGCCCATCAGCTCCAGCGCTTTATTGAACAGTGCCGTAGGGGCCATTTGCTCTGAAAATTTAGCGCCCTTCGTCAATCCTCGTCTCTTCGTATTCGCGGCAATTTGCTTGGCATGAGAAATCAGATACAGCCCCCCTGCCACGATCTGCGGGTCTGCGTTCGTCCAATGCTCTAGCTTTCTACTCACGACTTCTGCGATGCCAGGGCAACGAGCGATGATGCTGGTGAGTTCTATGTCTCGCGCGGCGGCTGGGAGTGCAGGCAGGTGCCAAAACAGCTCCTCATCACCAGCGTTGACCTCTGGCTTCCCCGCTAAAAACTTAAGTGCCTTCATCCGCTCTATTTGCTGCCAGCATTCAGGGTCAGAGAGCGCTATTGAGAGTAGCTGAGATCTCACGACCGAGTGGATACCTGGATTGTTAGCGCTCTTGTCTGCGCTCCAGGCGGTGAAGAACTGGCTATCCTGCTGCAATAGGTAATCTTTGCCGAGTAACCGCTCTAGATTCAGCTTTGAGGCCCGAGTCGCTTGGAAAGGATTACTGATTTCATCCAGCTCGCTCTCTGATGCTCGCGTTCTGGTTTTTTTAAGGGTTCGACCCTGCTGTTCAATCAGCCCGATCTGGACTTTCTCACAGAACACCTGTAGCTGCTGCCGCTGCTTAGACTGCTCTAGGTCTAGCGCGGGTGCCGGGGCTACCTCCCAGCCATAGCGCGCCCAATCTTCTGCTAACAGTTCTTTTCTAAAGATAATTTCAAAGGCTTTAATCGCCATGAGGTGCGGCAAGTGCGGCCGCATTGCCGTGAACTTCTCAGTCTCTTGCTTCAGCGGATTCAGCGCCTTCTCTGCGCCCAGTGCTTTTGCCAGTGCTGTCGCCGCGCCGACGGGGGCGCTCGATTCATCCGCTAGTTCGTTCGCCCAGTACTGCCAGTCAAAGGCATCAGGATACGCTTCGAGGGTTGGCGTTCCGCAATCACTGAAATAGATATGCCGTTCCACGATGGTGCCATCGCGACCAATGGCCGCTCTAATCCGCTCGCCGCGCTGGGAGATGCTTTGTGCGCCCTCGTTGGGCGAGGCATACTCAAACTGAATATCAAAATGCTGCCCTTCAATAGACACACCGCTGTTAATAACGGGTGTGAAGATAAACCAGTCGGGCCGCGCTGTGGTTAAGAAAGCGTCTGGATCGGCTAGAAATTGAGATCGCTGGTTCTGTAATGTCGATGCGCCGTCAATGACCAGGCCGTTCTGATCGGGAAAGAGCGCTCCGAGTACCCGATCAATCATGCGTCCTTTTCCTCGGCTCCCGGTTGGGATAGCAATGCGTTGGCCGCTGCGCAAGGCTTCAATAATCTTGTAGAGCCAATGATGAAAGTCGCTGTATTTGACGATTTTCATATCGGTCGCGGGTCTGGAGCGGCTTTGGACTTGCGTTTCGTCGGGCGTAAATCCGCCAATCGTTTGCATCGCCGCTAATGTCCACCCGCTCATGGCAGCCGTGGCGATCTCGACGACTGGCGTAGTTGCCAACAGCTTTCTGAAGGCGGCTAAACTTTGCGGCCCCGCATTGCCCAGCTCCGCCGATTCGATTCGGTGTAGCACTTCGTTAGCTTCGTCCACCTGGATCAAATTAAAGGTCTGGCCCTTGAACTTATAGACCGATTCGGGGCAGCTCACCACAATGGCCGCGCTGTAGGCATTGGAATCTAGATGCGTGGCGGCGATCTCCGCACCGGCCCGCTCATTGATGCGCCCTTTGAATTCTTTGGCGAGTCCTCGGGTTGGCACGATAATCAGAACGCGCCCGCCACCCTTCGCTACTCGCAGGGCTGGGGGAATCAGCGCGTTATTCGATTTGCCAGTGCCCTGAGAGCAGTTGTAGGCAATCAGCGATCGCCCTGCCGCAGCCGGTTTAATCTCGCTAGCGAAGCCGCTAACGAGCGGGCCGCGCACCTCATACTTAAGCTTTTGTTTGAGGGGCTGATAAAGCGCTACCCGTGCCCGTTTTTTATAATCTTTGCGGTCGGTATCGAGATTGAGATTTATCTCCAGCAGCGCCCCGACTTTTGTATATGCCCTGTGGTTTCGTTCAATTTCCTGCTGCTGAAGCCATGCCTTTTTAGTCTGCTGGAGTGGCTTCTCCCCTGTCGTTTGCCCTGGTCGCGTCGGTGCTGTTCGCACTGGGACGGCCACGCCATGCAGAGAAAGCCATTCTTTTGCGGCGGCTGCCCACATTGCCCCCGTTGGCATCGAGGTTGAGGGGCCGCGCCGGTCGGCTAGCCAATACTGAAAAGCCCCTAACGGTTTGTCGTCCGTGCAAGTTGGGCAATGGTAGACCCAATTGCCGTTTTTCTGGCTGAGCCAAGCACTATTCGATTGGCTAGAGTGCCATTGGCAGTGGCCGCGAGCGTGATTGTTGCCGCTAAAATTCCAGTCGTGAGCAGGATTGAAGGCTTCGGCTACGCTCAGCCGTCCTTCGATCTGCTGGACTGCCTCAAATAGATTAAATTCGCCGGATAACTGTTTTTGAGCGTACTGCCTTTGCCTTTGCGCCCTGGCGTCCCTTTGCTGTATGTAGAATTGCTCGCCGCGCTGGAGCAGCTCGCCAATTCTTGCTCTTTGCGCGGCGGCGGGTAAATCGGTTTTGAGTGCTCGCTGAAGGTCGGCCCAAAACTCGCCGCTGATATTTTCTGGATATGTCCAACCTAACGCTGTAAAAGCTGCTCGCAGTCCGCGTTCAACCTCTGCCAGCGAATAGCGTGAGCTGCTGGTTTTTAACAGCGCCTGATAGCTGCCCTGTTCTCGTCGGTAGAAGCCAGGAAAACGCATGGGCTGATGCGGGCGCGTTACGGCGGGATCTCCCAGGAGGCAAAGTACAAAGAGTCGTCGTAGACGAACGACCTCACCAATAGTGGCGGGCCTATCTAAGAACAGGTGAGAATGAATCGACTTCGAGCCGCTGCTGAGCTGTAGGCCGTACTCTAAGCCGCTAATGCGCTCAAACCAGCGATAGCGCTCTAGCTGCTCGGAACGCGCGGCGTTGTCAATCTCACAGCCGATATGGTCTGATTGGGCGATCTCATCTTTGAGCGGTAGGTCTGCGCCATTGCCTGCAGGCACCCAAAATATGCCACCGTCTTGAATTTTGCTAATTCTGAGTAGTTCAGCTAGGCCATCCGCTCGTCCGTCAAAGGCGATTGACCGTGACTGGCTGCGAACTTTTTCGCCGTAGCCCTGCTTTTTACAATCGGCTTTGCTAATTTCGAGCCGGGTATGGTGCGCTCTCCAGGTGTCGCCGTCTCGGCGGAGCAGCACAAATCGCCCATGCCCAAACTTCAGCCATAGGCGATCGCCCCTTATAACAGACAAAGATTGCTTAATTGCGGATAATCCGACGCCTGAGAGCTTCATCTCGCACTCTCCTGTCGAGAAGGCAAAATGCTAAATAAAACTCTTGTATCTGCAACCGACCAGTCTTTAAACGTTGGGTGTGGCTGTAAGCCTAACTTCTTTAATTGCTTAATTCGAGCGTACTTTGATATCGAAGCACGCTCGAAAAAGCAAGTCTTGGTCAAACCTTCATAAGGCTGGGTTCCTTTACTATCAAAGGCAAAAGCCTTTGATAGGCAAAAAACTAAAACTTGGTGCTGGTGATTTTTATCAGCTTTGTGTAGACTGTACCTAGTCACCTTGCCTCCTTTTTTGGAGCAAGGTATAAAGAAAAAAGTTCATAGTGTTTTGTAGGCTTTTTTCAGTAAAGATTCAGAGGGTTGAACCGAGTTTCTCAGGCCGGGTTCTCCTCTGATTTTTGCTATCTACTCATAAATCCTTAGATTATGAGAAATAGCTGCATAGAATTGTCAAATTGCTATAGACAGTTGCTAGTATCCTTCTTTTTCTTCCCCTCTTCCTCCCTGATAGTCAATAGCTCTGTGATCATCGTCCGTACTTTTGCCGCGAACGATAACTCTTGCCATTCCAGAGTGTCTTTATAGTCAACAATTTTGCTATGTAAGCCAAAAAAGCTAACACTGTGCCTGTTCTTTTCTTCGGTTGCCATGGCTAGATTTATCATAATTGCTCCAGGCATCATTGTGAATCATGGTGCTTCGTTACGATAGATCCAGGGTGCCCATACGTCAAGATAATCGTATACCGCTCGTTATGCTTATATCTCCAACTGCACCTATATTCTTTGCTAGCCGATAGAGGTTGCCTGTTTTTGTGTGATGCCGGTGTTTATGATTTGTGACACGTATATATGTCTGTGCCTACAGCCTTATGCTGCTGCGCTTTCCTTTTTAATCGTAGCCAGTGCCCTATCGAAAATGGTTTGGTTCATTTCGTTGAAAAACGCGGTTTTCTCTGCGCGTATCTTAGTGATATCGCCTCCAGCAGCAGCTTCTTCATGAGCATCTATACCTGCTCTCGCTGCTTCGCTGAGTAATGTGCAGAGCTGTGGCATTCCTTTTGCGTGAGTACCAGGAACGCTAGATAGGTAGCCAATGGCTCTAATAAAGCTCTGGTCGAGATAGCAGGCGGAAAGCACTTTGCAACGGTCATATTTGTGCGAGTCGAGCGCCTCCAGTGCTAGGCGTTGCTCTGGTGTTTGCGGAACCGGAAAGTTATTTACATAGACATTGATTATTTCTAATGCCTCAAAAGCAGTCAGTGGATGCTTTGAGTCGCTTAGGGTCGGTCGAACGCTCTGAGCCGTGGCTAGGGGTGAAGTCATGGTGGTTCCTATTTGCTCTGTGGT
>JBBSOB010000288.1:0-6184 GCA_038260205.1 Phormidesmidales cyanobacterium | reverse complement strand
GAACTAGGCGGCACGGCTGAAGGCGTTAATACCGCCCATGTGCTGATGGAGATTGCGAACCGCGAGGAGATCCCCGCGCCGATTTCTCGTCAGGTAGACCGACTGCTCAAGGGCCGGATTACGCCTCAAGAAGCCTTAGAAGCGCTAATGGAACGTGAGCTAAAGCCCGAAGCCTGCGATCTGTAAAAGGCGTCTTGTCGGCTAAATATTTTCCCAGTTTTAAGCTGCCTGCCTTCCATACAAGGCGGGCAATTCTGGGGTCAAACAGATTTTTCAGCACAATAAATAAAAAATGAACAAAGACTGAGCAGCTTCTGGACTGTTCACATTTTGAAATGCTGACTACATTAACGATATACACGGAGGTCGCCAACGTTATTTTTTGTTAGGCAGTGTTATTTTTCGACAGACCAATCTTCCCACAGCTTCCTAAAGTCTCTGTAGGTATAACCTGTAGGCTTAAATTTACAAGGGTGTATAAGACCAGCGAACAACATAACAAGACACTACGAGAATATATCCATGAAAACAATTAGGTTCAAAGGGTTAGCGGCCCTATCAGGGCTCGGCTTCCTATTAGCAGCAGTCCCTACCCAGGCAGCAACTTTTACTGAAAGCGATGACGCGGGCGAAAGCCTGCAAACCGCAGCGGCAGTCACTTCTGCACAAAGTATGTCCCTGGAGTCAATCTCGGGCTCTCTCTCTGGAGATGCCGACCTGTTCAAGATTTTTCTGACGGGCGGGCAAACGTTCTCAGCGACGACAACCAGCAGCGAAACAGCAGATATTCCGGTTAACCAGGCGGCAGGGATTCCCATCGATGTCGTGATCGACCCCAAGATATTTTTGTTTGATGAATTAGGGAACGGGGTTTATGCCAATGACGATCTCTTTGGCTCTGTTCAGTCAACGTTGCTCTCTGGTCCGGGCGGATTCTCACCGACGGCATCGGGCATTTATTTCTTAGGCATTTCCGGGACGGGCTTGGAGGCCGTTAGCGCCAATGGCCAGATCTTTCCAAGTGAACCGTTTGACCAGATAGCTGGGCCGACCGGAGCTGGCGGAGGGTCGCCTTTGACCGGGTTTGTGGGCGATCGCACCGCTTCATTTGGCAAATACACCCTCTCTCTGACCGGTGCGCAAACTATTGCCGCCGCTCCCCCTACAGACCCTGCCGCCAGCGTTCCAGAGCCAGCAATGACGCTGGGCCTACTCATGGTAGGTGGCCTGATCATCTCGCAAGCTAAACAATCAAATAGGAATCAGATATCATGAAAAACAAATTTTTCTCTTGGAATTTAAAGAAGACCCTCGGCGCAGGCGGATTGATTCTAGCACTGGCGGCAGCAGCGGGAACGGCGACCTTCGTCAATGCCTCTGACCACGACGATGGTGAAACGGAACTCAAGGGCCGTAACCTGAACCTGACCGACCTGTACGTGTTTCGCGAAGGCGATCAAAATCCCAGCGCATCGCCTGACAATCTGGTGTTCGTCATGAATACCAATCCGCGATCTGTGGCCAGGCAACAATACTATTTCAGCAACAAGTCTCGATACGAGTTCATGGTCTCCCGCGTTGCTGACAAAGACGCCACGCCGACTGGAATGGCCGACATGACGCTGCGGTTTGAGTTCGCAGCGCCTGACGCCAATGACCAACAGGCTTACACGCTAACCGTGCTGGAAAATGGTGACACCGTTAGCACTGTTTCAGGGCAGACCACAGCTTTGGGCAGTGAGCCCATTGTTAATTCCGCAGATGTGGGCGGGTCTATGGTGAAGGTATTTGCGGGCCTGCGAGAAGATCCGTTTTTCTTTGACGTGGAGCAGTTTTTCCGGGTGCGAGCCGGGGCGCTGGGGATTGGTCCCGCAGTGGGCTTCCGCGATCCGGATCAAGCGGTCGATTTTGCAGCGGGCTACAACGTCAATGCGATCGCGGTTCAAGTACCCATCGCTCTTTTAAAGGGAAGCTCCGAAGCCACCGCCTTTGATGTCTGGCAAACCATCTCTATCGGCAGCGGCAAGTCATTTGAGCAGGTTGAGCGATTGGCCCGTCCCGCTATCAACGAAGGCTTAGTGGTCACTAACGACTTCTTAAACACGCTCAATAAAGTCACGCCCGCCTTTGAAGCCGCCGCCTTAGCTGGCCAAGAGCCCGCAGCGGGTGCGGCTGGCCCCATTGTCGGTGAAGTTCAGCGCACGCTGATGGCCCTTGGCAACGACGAAGAGAGAACCGCTGCTCTGATCGGAGCCTTCTTACCGGATGTCATGCGAATTGATACGACTGCCCCCAGCGGCTACGGCAGCGCCTTGAATGCCCAGGGCAGCCCCATTGGCGGGCGGCTACTCAAGGATGATGTGGTCGATATTACGCTTTCGGTGCTGACCAATGGGGCGATTACCAGTGACAACGTTTCCTACGAAGGGACACCTGGCAACCCCGCTCAGGGCCACCAGCCGCTGATTTCGGACTTTCCGTATCTAGCGCCAGCGAACTAGGCAGCGCCAGGTCTGAAAGATTAAGGAAGTAGAGGGAGAGCTGGGTCGGGGGAGATCGTTTAGCCGCGATGCGCCTTCTCCAGCTTTCCCACCACTGACTCGATATCTCTCAATTGCCCCTATGGAAGCCGTTCTCGATGCAGCTTATTCATTTAAGAAAGCCTTTATCCAAGCGCTGGCAAGCTTCTAGTATCCTCTTACTGAGTTTGCTGACAGGAGCCCTATTGACGGCCACACCCTTTGGAAAACGCTTAATCGCCAGGCCGCCGTCCCGATACGCATACCCCTTTTCTCTATCTTTAGAGGGTGACAATCAACAGACCGTAGAAAGCGCTATTGCGTCTTATCAAGGGCGGGTTCAGCAGCATCCGGCAGATGGCTTAGATCGCGCTGCGCTAGCGGGCGCTTACCTAAAAATGGCTCGCGTCACGGGGGCGGCTAACTGGTATCTGCTGGCAGAGCAGGAGGCGCGGCGGTCGCTGACTAACCTACCTTTTAACAATGACGGTGCCGTGATGGTGCTGGCTGAAATTGCCCAAGCCAAACACGAATTTGCTGAAGCCGTGCGCTTGGCAGAGCAGGTCTCTGGCGCAAAATCGCTGACGGTAGTGGTCACTTCAAAGCTGGCGATGGGTCAGCTAGCGGCAGCGGAAACGGCAGCAGACGAAATGGTGGATTTTGTCCCCTCTCTTGGTAGCTTAAGTCTGCGGGGATTGACTCGGATGGCGCGAGGAGATCATCAGGGGGCGCTGCGTGATTTTCAGCAGGCGATCGCCGCTGAAGAGCCCAGTGAACAGCGCGGATCTGCTCAGATAAGAACCTTTCTAGGCAGGCTCTACGCCGAGCAGGGAAAAAGTGAACAGGCAGAGCAGCTATACCGCGAAGCCCTGAAAATTGTACCTGACTATCCGCTGGCGCTGCTGCATTTAGCTCAGCTAGAGACGCGCTCAGGTGATTACCGAGCGGCTAATCGCTATTACTCGCAGCTCAGTACATCTGTCGCGAGCCAGGGGGTGGCGCTCCAGGGAATTGCCCGCATTCGCTCACTCCAGGGAAAAGCTGCTGAAGCCGAGTGGCAAAGTGCTGAAACGGTGCTAAGACAGCAGCTTGACGATAACGCTTTGGGACACAGGCGCGACCTGGCGCATTTGCTGCTAGAGCGCGGTCGTGACCGGGATGTGGCTGAGGCGATCGCCCTCATGCAAACCGAAACCCAAAACCGGCGCGATGCCGAAACGCTCGACATTCTGGCCTGGGCGCTGTCGCGGGCAGGCCGCTGGCAGGAAGCGCAGACCGCCATTCGTAAGGCACTTGATCAAGGCGTCCGAAATGCAGGTATTTTATACCGAGCTGCTGAAATTGAGACCGCATTGAGCCACCCAGATCAAGCTGAGAAATATATTCGCTCAGCTCAAGCGCTCGATCCATCCTTTGATCAACAGACTCGCCAAAGACTAGGACTGGTTGCCCAAAAATAACGTTGCCATCATGACTCGAAAACTGCGTCGATACAGCATTCTGGGTTTACTAAGCGCCTGCTGCCTTTGGCTGGCTATGGCAGTGCCCGGGCAGGCTCACTGGGCCGATTTAGCAACCGCTGAAATTACCTTTCAATCGGCTGAGGGTTCATCTGGAGAGCAATCTGGGGGGCAGTCTGGGGCGCAAATTGCTCTGACCTACCCTACCCAGCTAACTGCCTTTGCCGATGACGACACCAGCGGGCAGCTTTCAGACGAAGAAATTAATCGCCATCGCGCTCAGCTCCAAACCTTTTTGCAAGATCGCATTCGGTTGCAAGACAGTCAGGGTCAAATGGCAGTCTTGAGCGTTAGCCATCGCAGTGGCGTTGTTGGCGTCGCTTCTCCTAGCGGGCAGGCGGCTCCCAAGACCCACACAGGTTTGCAGTTGGACTATACCTGGCCAACCGCCGTTCAGGGTATTGAGATTGACTACAACTTATTTGTTCCAGATGCTCCTCAAGCTACCTGCTTAGCGACGATTTCTCAGGCAGGAGAGTTTACCAGCCACGTCTTTACCCCCCAAAAGACGACGCTGGTCCTAACGCCAGCGGGGACTGTGTTGAGTAAAGGCAAATGGGCACTGACGCTGATCGGGGTTTTTGCTTGGGGGGCGGCGCATTCAATGTCGCCCGGTCACGGCAAAACCCTGGTCGGAGCCTATTTAGTCGGCGAACGGGCTACGCCGCGCCACGCTATTTTCTTGGCAATGGTAACGACGGTGACACATACACTAGGCGTCTTTGCTTTGGGGTTGGTGACGCTGTTTGCCGCTCGCTACATTTTGCCAGAACAGCTTTATCCCTGGCTGAGTCTGCTATCGGGAACGATGGTGATGGCGATTGGGGTGAATCTGCTCTGGCAGCGGTGGCGGCGATATGTTTCGACAAAGGGCAGTAGCCATGAGGCTCACGGTCATACTCATACCCCTCATGCTCATACCCCTCATCATCACGGCCATACCCATCATCACGATCACGACCACGGTCATAGCGAGCATTCTCATAGCGAGCACACTCACGGTGAACCAGCTCACTCCCACCTGCCTGCTGAAAATGGTGAGCCTGTTACCTGGCGAAGTTTGCTGTTTTTAGGGCTGTCGGCGGGTTTGGTGCCCTGTCCGGCGGCGCTGGTGCTACTGTTGGGAGCGATCGCCCTCGGCAACCCAACATCTGGCCTGATTCTAGTATTCGTCTTTAGCCTAGGACTATCGCTCGTGCTGACCGTGCTGGGGCTGTTGTTGGTCTATGCCAAGCAGCTATTTAAGTATTTGCCGACAACTCAGCTATCTTGGACGCGGTGGTTGCCGGTAGCTAGTGCCTCTGGGATCGTGGTTATCGGCATCGCGATTTCGACCCGGTCGCTGCTGCAAGTTTTCTAAAACCTAGAGTAGCGAGTGATCGATGAACGGCCTCAGGGAGCAACGGCTTCAGGGAGCAACGGCCTCAGATCCCTCGTCCGCACTGCTCGCATCGTCAAACAGATCGGCATCGGGGCTATTAACCGGAGCTTCAATAGCAGACGTATCGTCAGCGCTAGGACTGATGAGCGTATCTGGGATGTCTGTCGTTGTCGCTGGTGCAGATTCAGTGAGATCCGCCGCCGGTTTCTCCAGATTTGTAAGGGATTTTTCTATTTCCTCTGCTAATTGTTCCGATGCTTCTATCGACTCGTCTGCTGCGGACTCGAAGTCACTCAAATCCTCAGGAAGCTGACTGGGCTTTTCCTCGGCGGGTACGTCTAAGGGTTCCAGTTCATCAGATAGCTGGTCGAGTGGCTCATCTTCAGGCTCACTCAGACCAGACGGATCTTCTAGATCCGCCTCCAACGAACGGATTTCAGCCGGATTTTCTTCAGCCTGATCAACTTCTGGCTCTAGCTGAACAGCCTCCTCAGGCTCTGCTGTTGTGGGCTCCTCCTCTAGCTGAAGTTCAGATTCGGTGATGTCTACAGGTTCTAGCTCCACAGGAGCGACGGGTTCAATGGGTGGCTCATAGTCAGGATCTGCAATCTGTCCAATCTGCTTCAGCGGCAGCTCACCACGCACAATTTTGGCCAGCGAATTTTGCTGCTCGGGGTCGTAGTTGACTAGCCGCACCGTACTGTTAAAAGCATTGTCAATGGGGTCGCCCTGCTCATCGACCAGGGTTAGCTGCACCCAGTTTT
>JBBSOB010000287.1:0-6192 GCA_038260205.1 Phormidesmidales cyanobacterium | reverse complement strand
TGTGAATGCGCTGGTTGTAATAATTGCCGCAGCTCTGAACGACTGCGCGCCCTGGGCGTTCGCTGACAAAGGCGTCTAACCCTTGCTCTACCAGGGTAGATCCATCATGCTGTTCGCCGTGGCGACCTAGGCTAGTGTTAATGACGCAGGGGCGATCGCCTGCCACCTTAGCAATAAAGTCCACCGCTTCGAGCAGCGCTGCCGAATCGCCCAGTTTGTTGCTCTTAACGTTACTTAAGTTAGACAAATGCACAAAGACAAATGTCACTTCAGGCGCAATGCCCAAAGGGCCGCCCGCTCGACCGTTCCCACCCGCAATGCTGGCGACATGAGTGCCATGCGAGGCGGGGGCGGGGCGGTAGCCTAGCGTTTGATAAGGGCGTTCTGTTTGCAACGCTCGGTTGATATCTTTGGCACTATAGACAACGCCATAGCCGTAGGGCGAAGGAGCCGGTTTATTGCGGCGCGATCGCTGATCCCAAATCGACAAAATACGAGTGGTTCCATCGGGGTCAACAAAATCGGGATGAGCAAAGTCAAATCCCCAATCAATGACGCCTAGCACCACGCCTTTACCCGTTTCTTCTAGCCCTAAAGGACGGCGGAGATCGCTTTCTCTGACCGCCAGCGACTCTGATGCCAACTCGCTAGTTTCGGACAGCTCGGGCCAATTCAACTCGGGCCAATCTAGTTCGGGCAGCAGACCGCTGCGAGGAGCCTTGAGACTAGCCACTGTCTCTGCGCCCCACACATCAGGAATGGCCTGTCGGGTAAGGCGCACCGTAGCAATGTTGCCAAACTGACTGACGCGGCGCACGCCTTTGGGGATCTGTTCGGGGCTGTCTAGTCGAACAATCGCCGCCACTTCGTCTTGTTCCGCCCCAGCTTCTAACAGCTCATACAGCGCTGGATCCATTGACCCAACCTCTTACTAAACGCATTAAACGCATTCATCTTCCTATTATTACCAGGCTCCACCCGCCGAGCGGATAAACTCAGCAGTGGAGAAACTGGAGACTGAGCGATCGCTAGCCCTTTTTTTCAACCGTCATTTTCACCTTGAGCTTGACTGAGCTAAAAGTAGCCACCTCCTCGCCTTCACCTGGAGACTGTGACTCAACGACGCCAGAAAGCAGGCTACCTTCAACGGTAGGCACCAGCCGATTGCTCGCCAGCACAATTACCGCTTGCTCTAAGGGCAGACCTCGCAAGCTAGGCACTTTCACCGCGCCTAAAACCATTAACGTTGGCCTGGTTTCAGCATCAATGTTCGAGCCTGGATCGGGGTTTTGCATAATCACTTCTTGGGGCTTGGCCCCGTTATAGGCAAACCCATACACCACCGAAATGTCTTGTTCGGCAATGTCTCCCGTCTGCACAATTGCCGCTTTGGCAGCCTCAAGTGAAAGTCCTTGCACCAGAGGCATTTTTCCCTTGGGCTGATCTGGCGGCGCTGGCTCGGCCGCACCGCGACTGACCCTGACCTCTACGGTAGAGTCTCTGCGCACAAACAGGCCAGCTTCCGGATTTTGTCCGACTACCGCTCCTTTTGGGGCGTCGGCATAAACGCCCACTTCTTTAGCTTTCAAGCTGACTGCCGCCAGCTTTTTCTGGGCTGCTTCAAAAGAGTCAACGCCCTCTACCTCAGGCACCTTTACCTGCTCAACCGGCGGCTTTTCACCGTCTGTAGGCGGCTTTTCAGCTTGTTGCTTAGCGATCGCCGCTGTGGCAACTAGGCCCAATGTCGAAGATCCCACTAATCCACCAATCAGCCCTAAGCGTAACTGCTCAGAAGGATCTTCAATTCCCTGACTTCTAGCTATCTCTTTACCAATAATGGCTCTACCGACTAACGTATTAAAAACCACGGTCTTTCTCCCTTTCTCAAACGCAATTTTTAGCTGTGTGGCCGCCGCTTTGGTAGTGACAAAACGCTAGTTGAGCTGTCTTTTCACTCATCTTTTTAGAAGGCGGCCATCCATCTCATAGGTTGCTGATGCTAGCTCTTGCCTAGACCACCGCTAAGCGCCAACACTAAGATCAGCGAACTCATATCGGTTCCGCCGCTCTTAGATCCACTACCCCCCAGATCGCCCAGAATAAGTAGAGGCAAAAGCAGACCCAGCGAAGAGTTGCCAGAGCCAGTACCACCGGTTAGCAAGGGGAGAATAGCAAATAGCTGTAGCTTGCTCTTAAGATCGGCCATTTCCTGCTTGCGACTGATTCGATCTTTTTTCAAAACCATCATCTGCCGTCGCTGCTCGTCTCCGAGTGCGCCGACTTTGGCGTTGACTGCGTTGACTTTGGTATCGACCTTCTTGATCGCTTCGCTGTTTTTGTTAATGGCCATTTTCAGCGCCGATTGGTTAGAGGATGACTGACTGCGCAAGCGATTAGAAGGCAAAGAAGATCGCCGTCCGCGTCGCCGTCTGCGTCTTCTTTTACGCTCTGAGAGGTCTTCATCGTTGTAGTCATCTGTATCGTAGTCATCTTCTAACTCGTCTAAAAAGTCTTCTAACTCTTCGACATCGTTGAAATCATCAATGTCTAGATCTGTCACATTTTCGAGTATTGCCTGACTGTTGTTATACATGATTGAGTTCTCCTTCTTTTAATATGCGGTCATCAGAGTAACCATTGACCTGTCTTTTTATTGATTTGTCTTTGAGGGTCAGCGGGCAAACGGGTTTCGCCGAATATGTCTTCTCCTGGCTGCGCAGGTGCGCCGTATAGCCCTGGCGAAGCACGAGACTCGCTATGCCGTCGCAGGCGCTGGGTAGCGGGTAAAACATACTGCTGAAATCTTTTGGAATTGGGCGAAAAGTGTCCGGGACGACCCTGTCCGTCACAAAGGTCGCAGTCCAGATCTTTGCCCCAGCAGAGGTAGCAGGCTCCGAGGGCAGCCGCTAAGCGCTCATTACGCGATCGCAATTCTGCTAATTCTGGATAAACCTCGCCCAGTTTCTGACGCATCTGACGAGCCACCTGACTCATCCGTTCAAGCTTATCCTCAGTCGCTTCTAGGACACTCGCCTGCTGTTCAAACGCCTGTTCAACGGCTGCGTCTATTGTCAAGCTATCGTCTGTCAATCTATCGTCTGTCAATCGATCGGTGTCTTCATCTTGCTCGTCCTCTTCTATCGGGTCATCATCTTCGGTGTGAGAGGTCAGTAACTGCTTGGCTAGCGTGGCTAGCTCTGGGTTTTCGCTCTCTAGCTGAGAGAATAAAAGATCTTGCGGTGACTCGCTGCTGCCGTTGGAGGCAGCTAACGCTTGTAAAAGAAGAGGATTTAGTGACATGGCTAAATTTCAAACTCCTCATCGTCATCCTCAAGCAGTTCTAGTTCGTTATCCTCGAAAAAATCCTGCCTCTCTCTGTCCTCTAGCTGTTCGTAGAGTTTGCTAATTTTTTCTTGAGCCGCAAACAGCGATGCATTATCGGCTGCCACCAGCTCGTAAACTAGAGCAGCCCGCGCTTCCTGACTGGCCGGATCGACTAAGAACTCTCCGTAATCGTTGAGCAAGTAGGTTGAAGCAGCAGCACCGTCACCAGAGCGAAGGGCATTGTGCTCCAGGGCAGCATCGCGAGCTAGCACTTCTAACGTGTTAGCGATCGCACCGACAGGAATTGACTGACCCGAAATTCTCAGGCTCTGAGCACCTGCGTTGCCCATCAGCAAGGCCACTAGCGACTGCTGCACCTGAGGATTGGCCAGCAAGCTAGCTAGCCTTGCAGCGGCGGGGGAAGGCTGGGGCCGAGTAGATACAGGCCGAGGAACAGGTTGAGGTTGAGCAGAGGGCGCTTGTACAGATGGCTGGGCTGGCGCAGTCCGAGCTGGCACAGTCCGAGCGCGAGGTTGCGAAACGTTGCTCAGCGCCTGTCCAGCTGCCGATCCGATGGCTGCGCCTGCCGCAGTCCCCAACCCTGGCCCCACAATTAGCGTTCCGGCGATTGCACCGCCGACTGGCGCTAACTGAGCCGCGACCGGGGCTAGTTGCACAGCAACTGGCGCGACCTGACGAACTATTCCAGAGGCTGTCTTCCCCAGACTGCTTAAAGAAAATTCTACGTCTTCAGGCGAAAGACTAGAGCCAAACATAGATTGAAACAGTCTGTCAATTCCCTCTGCCGATAAGTTTCCGTAGTCTTCAGACAGAAACTCTCTAACATTGGGATAGCTGACATTAGGGTACTTGATATAGTCTCTCCTATGCAGAAAGGGAGCAATCACAAAAGGGTCGTCGTCCGATCGTAATGACATCTTCTAAACTCTCCTTGAACAAAATACGCAGTAGCTATTACCGCTGGCAAACTCATTCACGCTTTCGCTAATCAACTACTGAGCACTTCGTTCCGCTTTGCAGTGTTTTAATTCAACTAATAGGGCTTCTGTCAAAGTCCTTTGACTTAGTCTTTATTTAAGCATACAAAAGAAATCTGAGGAAATTATGAGGATATAAGCTAACGGGAAAAATTGGCGCGCATTCCGGTCGATTTTGTATCGAATACAGCAGGAAAATGAGTCTCAGACGGATCGTAGTCAGCTTCTTGTAGTTTGGCATTTTCCAGGTTGGCTTCTCTTAAATCAGTGCCAATCAGCATGGCCCCGCGCAAATCTGCACCCGTCAGATCGGCATCGCACAGACGAGCGTAGCTGAGGTCGGCCCCGCGAAAGTTTGCCTGGGTGAGAATAGCCTCGCTCAAATCTGCGTAGCTTAAATCAGTTCCTTTCAGATCAGCCTGACTCAAGTCTGCTGAGGTGAGGCTAATGCTGGCAAAGCTGCGCTGACCAGCGTTATACGCTTTAAGCAAGGCATCGACCGTTGTGATGGTTGTAGGCGCAGCCGGTGAGGGGGTGTCGGGCATAAGTTGTAAAAAAAGTAATCGGAAGCTTCTCTTAGCGTACTGCTGTTGCCTCACAACATGGCCGATTGATTGCAGGAACTTAACGAGAAGAATGCCCTCATAAGATCCTCATTATTTTGTTGCAAAGTTGGCTACTCGGCTTGAAAAATAACTTGCAAACAATGACTTGCATCAGTGCGTCAAGAATTTCTCTTCTAATTGGCTATGAAAGAACTACCTATTAATCCGGCAATAAAATAGGCGGCATATCAGACGGCGGCATAAGCGATGTCAGGATGGTGAAAATAGTTTCTCACTCTCGCCGGTAAGTGCTGTAGTTTTCGCAGGCTAGACAAGACTCTATACTTCAGTTCTGCTAGGTTCCGGGTCGGCGGTTTGTCATGTACCTGTTGCTTAACATCGTTGTTGAGATATTCCACTGGATTGAGCTGCGGTGAGTAAGACGGCAGATAGAACACTGCGATTTGATCCGAGTGTGCTGTGAGCCATTGCTGCACCAGCTTTCTGAAATGAACCGGATGACGGTCTGCTATCAGAAAGACCTTGTGCTCGGATGAACGAATCAGCCGGTCGAGAAACCGAAGATAAACTGGGCCGGTAAAGCTACAGGTGTAGCGCATAAAGCGAACTTGGCCTTGATAAGAAACCGTCGCGATGTAGTTGACCCGCACCCGCTGGCGCATACTGGAATGAATCTCAGGCGTCTGCCCAATCGGTGAATAGCCCCGTCCCCCGTGCTCATCGGAGCGCAGCCCCGACTCATCTTCCCAATGAATCGTTGCCCCTTCTGCTTGAGCGCGTTGCTCAATCGCTGGATACTCATCCGTTAGCCCAATGGCACTGTCTTAAGCTGAATTAAGCAGCCAGCTTGGCTTTGAGTACATCGCGAGGTTGCCGCATTCGGGGAAAAGGTTTCGGCCTGCGTTTCACTACTCTGGGTTCATGTCGGTCAGGCCGAAGTGGGAGTAAGTCTGAAGCGATCTCTTTAAGCAGGTGAGCAAACAACCGCTGGCGGATAGTTGTGGTCGCAATGGCTAGGGGTGCGAGACTCTGAGCGAAGTGTTGGCGAGTGCCCTGAAGCGAGAGTCTGGCCCTCGCGTAGTTCGCCTGAGGCGCAGCTTGTTCCATCACAGAACGCAGTAGATTGTAGGCCAATAGATGAGTCCAGAGTTCCTTGCGCACCATCTCAGGGGTTTTGGCGGTGAGCATTTCCATTTTCAGGGTGGTTTTGAGATGGCGAAAGCCAACCTCAGCGGCGTGCCACCGCCAGCCATAGAGCCGAGCTAAGCGTTTGGCGCTGTAGCGTTTAGCATCCAGCAGGGTGG
>JBBSOB010000286.1:0-6207 GCA_038260205.1 Phormidesmidales cyanobacterium | reverse complement strand
GGCGGCGTCATGCTCATGGTGAGCTTAAAGTCGATGCCGTCGCGCTTGAGTCCCTTGAACATGGTCAAGAGCGGCACGTAGGTTTCGATAATGCCTTCAAACAGCCATTCTTCTTCTAGTACGAAGTCGCTCTCGGGATGTCGAACAAAAGGTAGGTGAGCGTGAAGAACGAGTGCAACATAACCGATCGACATAAGAGACGCCTACCTACAACAAAACGCTACGCGAAGGGTTTCAATTGCTCCAGGTGTCTTTGAATATCGACCCGCTTTATCTAGCGCCCTGCGCTTAAGTGATTGTACGGCAAAAGCCTACTCCACGCTGAGCTGATCTTAAAATGATCTGCAAGTCTTCGTCCGAATAGAGTAAAACGCACTATAATCGGTCGCCTGTTTGTGAGCCGTTAAACGGCTTGTGCAATGAGTTAAATCGCTTTTTTCCGGTGCTCTTTCTCAGGTGTTCTTTTCAGGTGCTCTTTCTAGGAGAGTAGTCAGGATGTTCTCTTGGCATTACTGAACACAGCCACCGTTGGGTTTGTACCACACTAGCGATTCTTGTCGCTCGCCGCCGCGCCAGCGCATCCAGCCTTCGCTCACGGTTGCGCCACTAAGGGGTTTGCAGTTGGCAATCGGTCTGGTGGTTCGCACACGCATCCAGTCTCCTTGAAATTCTAGTGGCTCAATGAGGCTGTCGGCGGCTACTAGGCTAATCATGTTGGTGGATTGTTGAGGCTGCGATCGCAGTGCCTGAGCCTTTTGATCATCCAAAAAGTAAACGGCCTTTTGTGCCTGCAATCGACTCTCCCAGGTTTCTACCGTCAGCGGCAGATCGCCCAATCCTAGCTGCGATGTATGTGCCCAGGCGCTGCCGCCAGGGGTGTACTGCACCCGGAACCATCCGTCGGCGCGAGTTTCAAGCACTGGAAAGGTGTAGAGGTTTTTATAAGAATGCACCATTGCAAAGCTGGCATCGCGGCCCATAGCTAAGTAGGTTTTGCCTTTGGGAATCAGCCATCCTTTATAAATCCAGCCCCAATGCTCGCCGCCGGGTGTTACGTATAGTGGCAAGTTGACAGATTCAAGCCAAGCTAATCCGCCGTCAGCAGAGGCGTCTATGCCGCTAGGACGAAGATGACCAACCCCCTCAATGACAGTCATGTCTTTGGAGATGTCTAAAATGCCAGCGCGTACGGGGGTAAAGGGAGAGGGTGCAGGTGCGGGGTTGGCGGGAGGCGCGATCGCACTCACGGCTACAGGCGTCGTCTGTCCGGCTACCGTTCCTGCAGCTACTGCTTCTTCAGCACTTGGCTGCGCTATTTCTGCTTGTGCCAGTGCTGCTTGTGTCCGTGTTGTTTGTGCCAGTGCTGTTTGTGTGCCATACCCGCTTAGAGCGATCGCGCCCAGCATCACCCCCCAAGTCTTAGCTACTCGAACGCCAGTCAATCGACAAGAACGCCGACCGGGAGGAAATAGGACTATCGATAGCTTACTCATGAAAACTTGCCTCAAAGCGAAATACCTCTGCGCTAGCTGCCGCATCTGTTGGCAACTAGCGCAGACACAAATAAAATACTAAGCACTGATTGCGGTGACCGTCAGCACAATCAAGCCCGTGCCATATAAATATTCACAGACCCGCCAGCAAATTCATCAGGCTTTGTCGTTAAAAGACAAACCGTTAGAAGACAAACCGTTATAAAAGCGATCCGGCTTCTGACGACCTCCGTCCTAACGACCCTAGTCTTAACGGACTTTGCTCATATTGCTCACCAAATCCTGCTGCATTCTGTCCAAGTCGGCCTCTACTCGCGTTAAAGACTCTTCTAATTCTCGTCTTAGGCTAGCGTCTAAGGCTTCTGTCTTTCCTTCATCGGCATCGCGCATTAATTTTCTAAAGGCCAGTAGCTGAGCGGTTTTCAGCGACAGTTCTGCGGGCACTTTAAAGTCTGGAATCACGCCTGTGCCTTCCCAATTTTCGCCCGTCGCTAGGCTAATTGCTTGGCCGGTGGGAATAAACATCCAGAAATGGTCGTGCAGCCGAAAGCCCGCGCCCGGATTGGCCCCGCCTGCGGTGGTTTCTCCCACAATGACGGCTCGTTTTAGCTGTTGCAAATTATAGGAAAATTCTTCGGCAGCGGAGAAGGTTTCGAGGCTGGTGATGACATACACCGGCTTGTCGAGATATCTGGGCGCAGATAGATGGGGCACTGTCCAAGACTGCTGGCGACGATCTTCTTTATGCCAGTAAAGATCGGTGAGATGCACGGCTGGATAGGCGGGTAGGAGGTAGCTGGTGAGCAACGCAACCATGCTGGCCGAGCCGCCGCGATTGAAACGGAGATCGATCACTAGGGCGCTGGTATTGGCCAAAAAACGCATCGCGGCGGCTAGCGTATCGCCGGCAAACTCGGGCGGCTCAAAGCTAAATAGCTCTAGATAGCCGATATTTCCTCTGAGTCTTTCTACTCGGTTGATGTCAAAGTTTCTCAGTTCGCTGAGGCGCTGCTGCTGGGCTAGCTCTTCAGGTGGAATGTCTGTTTGCGGCGTTAAATGTGGCAGCACTGCTGGGCTGAAATAGACTTTTAGGTGGCGATCTTTGCTGAGAGTTTGGAGTTGAGCGGTGAGGGTAGCAGCTAGCTGAGCGCCGCTTTTTACCTCTCCATAGCCTTTTTGAGAGAGGCGATCGCGCAAATCCTTCTGAAGCTTTTTTGCCACTTTAGGAAACGCATATTCGTCTAGTTGATCGGCGATCGCTCTCAATACTTCCGCGCGAGTTGGCGCATCTATGGCCATGTCGCCTGTTGAATCGCCAGCGGGTTTAGAAGCACTCATAAAGCTAAAGCTAGAAAGATAACAAGTTGCAGTCTTATGTTAGTGCCCAGCCGGACAAAACTTCTCCACGATCCGCACAAACGTTTCTACGCCCACGCTGAGCGCCGTTTCATCGAAGTCAAAGCGGGGATGGTGGTGCGGATAGGCTAACCCTTTGTCACTATTTGCCGATCCTAAAAAGAAGTAGCATCCAGGGACTTCTTGCAAAAAGAATGAAACGTCTTCGCCGCCCATGGTCTGGCATTCGGGTACGACGCCAACAGGGGTTTCGACGACCGATAGGGCCACGGAGCGAACTAACTCGGCGATCGCCCCATCATTGATCACCGGCGGATACAGCTTGCGATAATCCAGATCGTAGCTAGCCCCATGAGCCGCACAGATCCCCGCAATAATTTGCTCTAGCCGCGCTGGAATCAGTGACCCGTACTCGTTTTCAAAATAGCGCACCGTTCCGCTTAAGTACACGCTGTCGGCAATCACATTAACCGCGGTGCCCGCTTTGAATTCTCCCACGGTTAAAACCGCCGACTTCATCGGGTCTATATTGCGAGAAACGACCGTTTGCAATGCATTGACGATTTGAGCGCCTACCACCACGGCGTCGATGGTTTGCTGTGGAATCGCGCCATGTCCGCCTCTGCCTTGAACCGTGCAGGTAAAAAATTCTGTTGCGGCCATCAACGCCCCAGCGCGAACGCCCAAAGTGCCCAGAGGTAGGTTATTCCACAGATGCAGGCCAACAAGGGCATCAACGTCAGGGTTTTTGAGTATGCCTGCTGCAATCATCGGCTTAGCGCCGCCAGGGCCTTCCTCTGCGGGCTGAAAGATAATTTTTACCGTGCCAGCAAAGCGATCGCGGTGTTCGCTCAAATATTTAGCGGTGCCAAGGGCGATCGCCACATGCCCATCATGTCCGCAGGCATGCATTTTTCCGGCATGCACAGAGCGGTAGTCCACCTCGTTCAGCTCCTGCACCGGTAGCCCATCCATATCGGCGCGGATACCCAGTACCGGCAAGGTCTCTCCCATGCCTTTAGCAGCATTTTTATCAGCATCTTTGCCAGTGCCTTCAATCACCGCGACCAGACCAGTAGTCGCGATGCCGCTCTGGTACGTAATATTCCATTCGCTGAGGCGATCGCCAATAAACTTAGCCGTAATCTCTTCTTGAAACCCCAATTCGGGCCGTTGGTGAATGGCCCGTCGCCAATCGACTAACTCCGCTTGCAAAGCGCAAATATCGGGCCGCAAAGCTGAAAAGTCAGTGGTCAGAGGTCGAGCAGTAGTCGGACGAGCGCGCGTTGGCATAACAAATTTAATCAGCAGTCTCCTTATCTTGACAGATTTTTTTGGCGGCTGGTTTTGGGCGGGTCATCTCAGACAGACATCAGCCAATGAGGAGCCAAGCCCCAAAACAGAAGCTAAGCCCAAAAAGGCTGAGGCATCAGGCTTTCTAAGTCTAATTGGGCGGCAGCCGCCGAAAGTTCTTCCACATCCTTAATTTGCTTTAAGTGCGGCAGTACGCCCAGTACCGGCACACTCGTGAGCAACTCAATCATATCAACCGGTGCCCAATGCTCTATCTGGCCTTGAGTGACAGGTTTAGGACAGGTCAAGACGATGCCTTTGAGCTTTATTTTGGTTTTTTCGGCTAAGGCAACATTGGCAACGGCATCGGCGATCGCCCCCAACTTTACGGGCACTGCCAACACCACCGGCAGCCGCCACTGATAGGCGACCTCTGCTAGCGTCAGCTCCATAGTCACCGGAGAACCCAGCCCGCCAGCGCCTTCTACAAGCACCCAGTCTCGCTCCGATTCTAGCTGCGAAAACACCTGCCAAGCTTTGGCCAAGTCCACCCTTTTTCCTTCTAGCGCTGCGGCCAAAGGCGGTGCAATGGGTGCTTTATACCACAGCGGGTTGAGCTGCTCATCGGTTTGCTTTAGATCAAAAACTCGACGATAGAATTCGCGATCGCCGATTCCCGACTGCACCAGCTTACACACACCCAATTGGTAGGCCCAACAGTACTGCTGCCAGTAGGCAATCAGCGCTGCGGTCAAAATCGTTTTTCCACTCTCTGTGTTTGTACCCGCTATCAACAACGACGCCAAGTTAGTCTCTCCTTATGATTGTTCAGCATGGATGTTCGATCAATTCGATCAAATAATCAAATTAATGACTCAATAAAATTAGTTGCTCGACGACTCAGCAGGCACTTGATCATTCACCACAACTTCTAGCGTAAACTGCGCGGCCTGCGGGGCGCTCACATCAATGCTGTAGTCACCGCCTACAGGCAAGTAGCTTTCCCAAAACACAACGCCGCTGGCATCTGCGATCATTTCGCCACCCGGCATCAACACATCAAATCCGGCTGGCCCTTGGGCATCCGTAATCCGCACCGCCATAATCTGTCCCTTCCGAGCATTCACCAGATATCGCCGCACCTCGCCGGGCGCAACCCCATTGGCTAACAGAATGCGGTTCGTCCCGCTCGGAAAGTTTACCCGCTCCGACTGTATGCTCGGCGGCACTGGCGTTGGATTAGGGTTGTCTGGCTGCGTCGGAGTACCAGGCTGATCCGGATCGGGCACTTCTCCTGGTACGTCGTTTTCGCCATTGCCGGTGGTCGGATCCTGTGGATCTGTCGTTTCAGGCAATATGCTCAGCGTCGCATCTAGACTGTAGTTACTGCTCGATACACCCTTCACCGGACTCATCTGGATCTTGTATTCACCGCTCTCTTTCAACACGCCCTGCCAACTCCGAACCCGACTAGCCCGTCGGCCTACCGGTTCTCCATCTGGCCCCAACACGGTGAGTAGAACGCTCTCTTCTGATTGTTCTACCATCAGGGTTTGTCCAGCCTCGGCAGTCAGCGAATAGACGACGGTATCACCGCCACGCATATTGCCTTCAACGGTTTTTTTAACACCAGGGACTAGGTTTAGCGGGAGCTGGTCGTATTGAACTGGCTTAGGATCTACCGGGGTTGGCGTGGGTTTTGGCGTGGGTTCTTCGCTACCCAAAGGGGGTAACTGCGTAATTGTAGGTTCAGGGACACCCTGAGGGCCTCTTGCCTTTACGATGCCATAGCTCAAGCTGCCAGCGAGTACGGCTAAGCCGATCGCGAGTCCGCCTACGGCTAGCGGATTCTCTAGAAATGACGGATTATCGTTGCGTTCTGAGGGCATGGGCACCCGGCTACGGGCGCTTCGATCAGCGTTAGTTCTCGGCGTTTGCCCTTGCTGGCGTACGGTTGCCGGCCGGTTGACAGTTGGCTCGCTGGTTCCTGTGTTGGGATAGTCTGGATTTGCTCGACCCACGGCCACCGTTTTCATTTGCGAAACCGGCGGCTGGTTAGCAGACT
>JBBSOB010000285.1:0-6211 GCA_038260205.1 Phormidesmidales cyanobacterium | reverse complement strand
TTGAGCCAAGAGTTTGACCTGCTAGTTTGCGAAGGGGCCGGGAGTCCGGCTGAGATTAACCTGAAGCATCGTGATTTGGCGAATATGCGGATTGCTATGCATTTACAATCCCCCACTATTTTGATTGCTGATATTGAGCGCGGCGGCGTGTTTGCCCATATTATCGGGACGCTAGAGCTGCTAGAGCCGGAAGAACGCGCCTTGATTAAGGGGATTGTGATTAATAAGTTCCGCGGGCAGCGGGCGATTCTTCAGCCAGGAATTGAGTGGCTAGAGAAGCGTACGGGTATTCCGGTGATTGGCGTAATTCCTTGGATTAATGAGGCGTTTCCGGCTGAAGATTCGCTCTCGCTGCTAGAGCGGCCATCGGTGAAATCTCAGGCCGAGATTACGATAGTGGTGATTCGGTTGCCGCATATTTCTAACTTTACGGACTTTGATGCGCTAGAGGCAGAGCCGTCGGTAAATGTGAAATACCTGACGCCAAAGGACGATTTGGGCTATCCAGATGCGGTGATTTTACCCGGAACTAAAACGACGATTGCCGATTTGCTAGTGCTTCAGCGCTCTGGGATGGCTGAGGCCATTATTAACTACGCCGCAGCGGGCGGTACGGTGATGGGTATTTGCGGCGGCTTTCAGATTATGGGCCAAATGCTGGCCGACCCAGAAGGATTGGAAGGGCAAGAGGGGCGCTTTGATGGGCTGGGGTTGCTGCCATTAAGAACGGTGATTACTCAGCAAAAGGTGGCGCGACAGCGTACCGTTAGCTCAAAATACCCGCAGGATGGTCTGCCGGTGACTGGCTACGAGATTCATCAGGGGCGAACTCAGCTAGTGATGCCGAGTGAGGGCGAAGCTGCCAGTACCTTTATGCCGATTTTTGACGATCGCTCTTTGGGCATTGTCGATGAGGCGCAGTCGGTGTGGGGCACTTACCTACATGGTGTTTTTGACAATGGGCCTTGGCGACGGGCTTGGCTGAACCGGTTGCGACAGCCAAGGGGATTAAAATCTATGCCGACTGGAATTGCTAACTATCGTGAGCAGCGCGACAGTATGCTAAACAGTCTGGCGACTACTATCGAAGAGTATATAGATCTCGATCCGATTTTTTCTTAGTTGGGTTGCTTTATTGACATTTTGTAGGTGAAAGGTGCCGTTCGACGCAGTTAGTTTCTCATTGTTATTGTTGACGGGCCTGATTTCTGGCATCTTGGCTGGTTTCTTGGGCATTGGGGGTGGAACGTTGCTGGTGCCTGTGCTGGTGCAGTTTGGGTTTGCGCCAGTAGAGGCGACGGCGACGAGTTCGCTGGCGATATTGGTGACCTCTGGCGCAGGTAGTTTGCAAAACTGGCGCATGGGGTTTCTTAAAATACGACAGGTGCTGCTGCTGGCAGGCCCGGCGATAGTGACTGCTTTTTTGGGGGCAACCATTGGTGGCAAGCTGCCGCCTTATCTGTTGTTGATTGGGTTTGGCCTGCTGCTATTGTGCAATCTCTATTTGGTTTCGCTGAAGAAGAGAGTGATTCGAAAAGCGCAGTTTAGAGAGCCTAGAATGGCGTCTGGCCCGGCAATTAGTCCGCTGGTGGCGCGTTTGATTACGGGGGCGATCGCGGGTTTGATGGCCGGTTTATTTGGCGTCGGTGGCGGCGTTATTTTGGTGCCGCTGCAAATTCTGCTGCTAGGTGAGGACATTAAAACGGCGGTGCGCACTAGCCTGGGCGTGATTGTGATTACGTCGATTTCGGCCTGTGTCGGACACATGCTTCAGGGCAACATTGATTTTCCGGCTGGGCTGCTGCTGGGTCTGGGCGGACTGATCGGCGTACAGGTGAGTACTCGATACCTGCCGAAGCTGAGCGATCGCACCGTGACTCAGCTCTTTAGGGCCTTGCTGCTGGTGCTATCGCTGTATATGTTCTGGCAAGCGTTTGATATTTATCGGGCAAGTTTGTAATCTTCTACGCTGCGCAAATGACCTTAGCTAAATCAATATCAAAGTACTGAGCGGTATGAGCGTTGCCTGCTAGCACTTCAAAAGGAGCATTGGGTTCGCCAAAGTCGCTGATGACAAGAGTCGCTTTTGAGAAGTCCTGGGTTCGGGTGTAGTCATTAACGGTGACGATGGTTTTGAGGCCGGTTTGCGTAGCCGAGAGCAGGCCGTTGTTGGTATCTTCAAATCCCAGGCAGTTTTCTGCGGGCAGATTTAGATGCTCGAGAGCGTATTCAAAAATGTCGGGGGCGGGCTTTTTGTGGGGCACCATGTCGCCCGCGGCAATCACTTCGAACCAGTCGAGGCTAGCTGCGCCGAGGGTGTTTTCTAGGAGAGCTTGAACATTGGCAGGGGTGGTGGTGGTGGCGATCGCCAATCTAATTCCCTTGGCTCTAGCCTCATTCAGCAGCCGCTCCACCCCAGGCCGTAGAGGAATCTTGCCTTCCGCTGCATACTGCTTGTAATACTGGGTTTTGGTAGCGTGCAGATGCTTGATGAACGCCGTTAGATCGGCAAACTCGTCCGGTGGCTTAAAGCTGGGCTGAGACTGCTGCACAAAAGCGCGAATGCGTTCTTTGCCACCCGAAACTTCGAGCAGTTCGCCGTAGCGGTCTTCCGACCAGTTCCAGTCTAGTCCGGCGTCTAAAAATGCCTGATTGAAGGCGGGGCGGTGGCCGTCGCGTTCGGTCTCGGCCAGGGTGCCGTCTACGTCAAAGATGAGGGCTTTTAGCTGGTTTTGAGTGGGCACGCGATCGCTCCTAAAATTCCATAATTCGTGTATCTGCTGGGCTAAATCTTACCGCAAAGGCTTGCTTACGCGTAAATCCGAGCAGCCGCTATAAAAACCGTATCTCAGCGTTTTATTTCAGCGTTTTATCTAAGCTTTTATCTAAACAAACAGCAAGGGAAAATAGAGACTATAATGAACCCAAAAAAGCTCCCCTCAAAAAGCTCCCCCGAAAGCCTACGCTTGAACAATTTTTGGTAAGCATTTGATGGTGGAATTTATGATTGAGCTAAACGATATAGCGATCAAGTCAGACGTATCAAACTCAGAAGTTTCAATCTGTTAAAGATTTTACTATGCATACAGATCTTGATCGCTTAACGGCTTCCTATGAGCTAAACCTCGTTGCACTCTCAATTATTATCGCTATTTGTGCAGCCTATACCTTTGTTTATCTCGCAGAGCGAGTGGCCAAAACAAAAGAGCTAGTAAGGCTAAGTTTGCTCTTGGTGGGTTCCGTCGCTTTAGGGGTTGGCATTTGGTCAATGCACTTTGTCGGAATGCTGTCTTTTCAGCTTTCTGTCCCTGCCTACTACAACCATCTTATTGTCTTACTCTCTATTTTACCTGCCATTTTGTCTTCAGGCTTGGCACTTTGGATCACTAGTCGCATCACGCTGTCAGCACTCAACCTAATAAGTGCTGGACTGTGGATGGGATTGGGCATAGCAGCTACACATTACACCGGCATGGCCGCTATGCGACTGCCCGCAGAACCCCATTATGATCCAGCCGTGGTTGCGCTTTCTATCAGCGTTGCGGTCAGTCTATCAATCGTTGCACTATGGCTAACCCATCATTTGCAAAACCGGGCAGTGGTTACTCCGCTATATAAAGTCGGAGCCGCTGTCCTCATCGCTGTTGCCATCTCGGCTATGCACTATACGGGTATGGCAGCAGTCTGTTTTAGTTCTCTAAGTGCCCCGGTTCAACCTGTCGCCGCTGCCGATAGTATCTGGCTAGCCTCAATGGTGAGTGCGGTAACCTTTGCCATTTTAGGATTCACGCTACTCATTGCTTCGGAGACCAAGGTGCTTGATCGAACCCGAGAACTCACAGAGACACTAGAGCAACTCAAACAATCTCAGATTCAGCTCATTCAAACAGAGAAAATGTCTGGACTCGGGCAACTTGTGGCAGGCATTGCGCATGAAGTTAACAACCCTATCAGCTTCATTCACGGCAATATTGAGTATATGGATAGCTACATGCAAGACTTAACCAATCTAGTGCGGGCATATCAAACTCATTACCCCAACCCTCATCCAGAAATTCAAACAATCTCAGATGAAATCGATATCGATTTTCTCTCTACAGATATCCACAAGCTCACAAAATCTATGCAGATGGGCACCGAGCGAATTCGGCAGCTGGTTTTGTCCTTGCGTAACTTTTCTCGGCTAGATGAATCCAACTTTAAATCCACTGATATCCACGAGGGCATTGACAACACATTACTAATTTTGAATCATCGTCTCGTAGCAAGACCAGACTCTCCAAACATTGAAATTATTAAAAACTACGATCATCAGATTCCTATGGTTGAGAGTTATCCCGGCCAAATCAACCAAGTATTCATGAACCTGTTGGCAAATGCAATTGACGCTCTAGATAACGTTGCCGAACAGACCGAAAGAGATTCCCTGCAAACCCATCCTGGAACCATCTGGATTTCTACTCAGATGAAAGGCGAAAATTGGCTGCAGATCGTCATAGCCGACAACGGACTAGGGATACCCGAATCAATCGCTACCAGCATTTTTGATCCCTTCTTCACGACTAAACCTGTTGGTAAGGGCACAGGTTTAGGACTCTCCATCAGCTACCAAATTGTTACTAAAAAGCACAACGGTAAGCTATGGGTAGATTCCACGCCCGGAGAAGGCACCCAGTTTACGATTGAGATTCCTATTCAACAGACTGCTCAAACAATTGAGCAACAAGATAGATACTATCAACACAGTTCAGAAGAAAACGTTTTGTCGGCGCCCTCTTTTGTCGTAACAAAATAAATTAAATGGTTGTTAACGGTTGTTGATCGAGCCACTTAGATATGCGTCAAGCGGTGGGAACTATAGGCTTTGATGCAATGGGGCGAGAATCTTGGCAACAGAAAGAGCCTATTGGCTGGCGTGGTCAAAAATTAAACAGGTTGGCCCGGTGGCAATTAAGCGGCTGTGGGAGCATTTTGGATCCCTGGAGGTGGCGTGGCAGTCCTCTGCGAGCGATTTGCTGGCAGTTGATGGGATTGGACTGCTGCTTGCGGAGAGGATTACGGCGCAGCGGCCTAAGCTGAATCCGGAGGCGCTGTTGGCTCAGCATGAGAAAGAAAATAAGGCGTTTTGGACGCCTGCTGATGTGGACTATCCGGCGCTGTTGTTTGCGATTAATGACCCGCCGCCGGTGCTTTATTATCACGGGAATTTGAGACTAAATGATCTGAGTCGTTTGAGTGTGGGGATTGTGGGGACGCGATCGCTCTCTCCCTACGGCAAACGCTGGACACAGAGCCTGAGCAGGCGGCTAGTACAAGCAGGCGCGGTGATTGTATCGGGTTTAGCGCAAGGCATAGATACCTGTGCTCACGAGAGCTGTTTGCAAGCGGGCGGCCTGACGGTGGCAGTGGTGGGAACCGGGGTAGACCGGGTTTATCCGGCGCAGAACGTTAAACTGCATCGGCGGATTGTCGAGACTGGATTGGTGCTGAGCGAGTATCCCGATGGAACCGGGCCAGATCGGAAGCATTTTCCGCAGCGCAATCGCATTATCGCCGGGCTTAGCCGGGCAATTTTAGTAACGGAAGCGCCGGAGAAGTCTGGGGCTTTGATTACGGCTAGGCTGGCGAATGAATATTGCCGTGAGGTATATGCGTTGCCCTGTAGCTTGGATAATGAGCAGGGACTGGGATGTCTGCGGGTAATTGAGCAGGGAGCGCAGATGATTTTGAGTGAGCAGGCGCTGATAGATGCCTTGGTAGAGCTGCCGCCGGTGAATGTCGTAACGCCCGCGCCCCTGAAGACCTGGGTGGAAAGTGAGCGGGAAACGAACCCAAAAGATGGCGAAACTTTCTCCCAGGGCAGCTTGACCGACCAGCCTCTCGCACCCAAAGAACTAGCTCAAGCGCAGCGCGCTCCAGTTCCTGATTTGTCTCCGCTTTTAGTCAATGTGCTCAATGCCGTGTCGATTGAGCCGGTATCGCTAGATCAAATCGTGCCTTCAGCGCAAACGAATGTAGGAGAAGTGCTAGGCGCTTTGCTGGAGCTAGAAATATTGGGTTTGGTAACGCAGGTTCCGGGTGGAACGCAGTATCAGCGGGTTTGACAGGCTGCTTTCGTATTGTGCTGAGCTTGGTGGTGCTATGCGCGACATAACCCATCTACAAATCGCGAGCTTCTGGCTTCAGGTCGCGTTCCATCAGCGCTTCTACT
>JBBSOB010000284.1:0-6241 GCA_038260205.1 Phormidesmidales cyanobacterium | reverse complement strand
GCAAGGGCTGAGAATATACCCTTTGAACCTGAGCCTGGGTAATGCCAGCGGAGGAAAGCATGAATTTTGAGCGAATCTCTTTAGGAGAGGCTGCGTTAACGTGGATTGGTAGGCCAATGTCTGCTAGTAGGCTAGCGGGACAAAAAACCGAAAAGCTAGCAGAATTAGTCGAAAAACCAGTCGAAAGTCTAGTTGAAAAACCAGTCAAAAAATTAGTTAGAACCCTGGAGGTGCGCAGATGTCTGTAGGTGCGATCGCCCTCACGGTTCTGTTAGTAACAGCGGCCACCTTTGCGCTGTTTGGCTTGGTCAAATCTAGCAATCGCGCCATCGATCTTGAAGACTACATGGTCAGCCGTAATCAGGTCGGTGGGCCAGCGGCAGTCGCTACAGTCACCGCTTCGGCGCTGGGTGCCTGGATTTTGTTTAGTCCTCCAGAAGCCGGGTCGGAGTACGGCGGCATTACCGCTATTTTGGGCTACTGTTTGGGGTCGGCGCTGGCGATCTTCAACTTTACCTTTGTCGGCCCCCGGATGCGGCAAATTATGCCCTGGGGTCATTCGCTCAATGAGTATGTGCGGTATCGGTTTGGGGCCGTTTCTCTCCGTGATAACAACAGTGATAACAACAGTGATAAACAGGGTGGCAGTTCCGCCGGTCGCCTGATGTATCTGCTGACTGTCGGGATCATGTTGCTGTATATGTTTGTGTATTTGGCGGCAGAATTAACTGCGATCGCCGAAGCTCTCCAGCTCATTGCCGACGTACCGCTGATGGTTACCTCACTAGTCGTAATCAGCGCCGTTTTCCTTTACACCACCTATGGCGGACTCAGAGTCACCATCGTCACTGATATCTTTCAGTTTGCGCTGATTGTACCGCTGCTATTAATCTGTTTTGTGGCCACCGTTACGCTGCTAGGCGGCATTGGGCCTGCCTTTGCGCCCGTTGCCAACAATCTCCCCGAACTGCTGTCTTTTAACAACATCGACGGTCTTCGCTTTGGCGCAACGCTGCTGATTGCTGTTATCGCCGCCGAGCTGTTTAATCAGGGCAACTGGCAGCGGGTGTACGCCTGTCGCAATGATGCTACGGTACGCCGCTCGTTTTTAGGCTCGGCGCTGATTATTTTGCCGCTGATTTTTCTTTCAGGTTCATTAGGACTTATCGCCGCTGGCTACGACTTGGTAGGGGCTACTTCCTTTTTCGATCTGTTAAAAAGCCTACAGATTGCGAACTGGCTGCTAAGCGCGGTCATTTTGCTTGCGGTGGCGCTGGTCATGAGTAGTTTAGACTCCTTGCTCAATGGCATTAGCGCTGTGTTTGCAGGCGATCTGCTGCGCATTAACGACAGCCCTGAAACGGTGCTGCTGATTTCGCGCGGGCTGACGATTGCGGTGGGCGTTCCGGCAGTAGCGATCGCCTCTCAAGGCTACAGCGTTCTCTATCTGTTCTTTATTGCCGATTTGCTCTGTGCCGCGCTGTTGTTTCCGCTACTGCTCAGCTTCTACAACCGTCACCAAACGGCTACAAATGCGCTGACAAGTTCGCTCACAGGCATTGTTATCGGCGTTCTGTTTTTCCCAAGGCCAGACTTTTCCCCGCTGGTTAATGTTCCTGGCGGCGGTGACTTACTCAACAGCTTCGCCGCTGCGCTTTTGTCCTCCATGCTGATGACGCTGGTTTGGACAAACGCTAGCAAACGCAGCGGTAAATTTGCCTTTAACTACAGCGATCTTAAAGAGGTTAAGCCTTACACGGCTGGTCGTTTGGCAGTAAAGCCAGAGCTATAAAAAGCTGGTTAAAAATCTCTACAGAACTCGGATGGAACAGATCAAAAGCCCATCTTATAAGAGCTGGTTTTTTATTGGGCTTGAATGCGATCGCAAGGCCACTCCTGCGGAGCATCGCAGCGCTATTTCCATAGATATCTCCATAGATATTTCCATAGAATATTGACCATCTTTTTACATGGCCTGATCCTTTGCTGCCGGTTAGGCCACGCAGTCCCTTGGCAGCATCTACTGTTCCTGTCACTTTTCAGCCGTATTAGCCAAAATTGAGGCATTTTTTATGACCACTAACATTCAAGTAACCAATACTGCCAGCCGCGACCACAAACCCGGTGCCGACCACAAACCCGGTGCCGACCACAAGCCAAACATGGCCAGCGCTACCGCCTCACACCCCATCGGTACTGCGCCCATTCGCGCTGAATGGATTGCCAAGCGTAAAGGCCAGGCCAATGTCTCGCAAATGCACTATGCGCGGCAGGGCATCGTCACCGAAGAAATGGCCTATGTTGCTCGAAGAGAGAATTTGCCCGAGCAACTGATCAAAGATGAAGTGGCTCGAGGCCGGATGATTATTCCTGCCAACATCAACCATCCCAACTTAGAACCGATGGCCATCGGCATTGCTAGCAAGTGCAAGGTCAACGCCAATATCGGCGCATCGCCAAACTCATCAGATCTTAACGAAGAGATTGAAAAACTCCGCCTAGCCGTTAAATATGGCGCAGATACTCTGATGGATTTGTCCACGGGTGGCGGCAACCTAGACGAAATTCGCACCGCTGTCATCAACAATTCACCGATTCCAATTGGCACCGTGCCGATTTATCAGGCCCTAGAAAGCGTTCATGGCAGCATCGAAAACCTGGACGCGCAAGACTTTTTGCACATCATCGAAAAGCACGCGCAGCAAGGGGTGGACTATATGACCATCCACGCGGGAATTTTGATTGAGCATTTGCCCCTGGTAAAAGATCGGCTCACCGGCATCGTTTCACGCGGCGGCGGCATTATGGCGCAGTGGATGCTCCATCATCATAAGCAAAACCCACTGTTTACCCACTACGACGACATTACCGAAATCTTCAAGCGTTACGACGTTTCGTTTAGTTTGGGTGATTCTTTACGACCTGGATGCCAGCACGACGCTTCAGACGCCGCTCAGTTTGCCGAACTCAAAACGCTAGGCGACCTCACTCGCCGGGCCTGGAAGTCTGATGTGCAGGTGATGGTAGAAGGGCCAGGACACATCCCGCTCGATCAGATTGAGATGAATGTGAAAAAGCAAATGGAAGAATGTTCTGAAGCGCCTTTCTATGTTCTGGGGCCTTTGGTAACCGATATTGCGCCCGGTTACGATCACATTACCTCGGCGATTGGCGCGGCGATGGCCGGATGGCACGGCACCGCAATGCTTTGCTATGTAACGCCTAAAGAGCACTTGGGCCTTCCTGATGCGGAAGATGTGCGCAACGGACTGATTGCCTACAAGATTGCGGCCCACGCAGCCGATATTGCCCGTCATCGTCCGGGTGCGCGCGATCGCGATGATGAACTATCTCGCGCCCGCTACAATTTTGACTGGAACAAACAGTTCGAGCTGTCTTTAGATCCCGAACGCGCCCGCGAATATCATGACGAGACGCTGCCTGCGGACATCTATAAAACTGCCGAATTCTGTTCTATGTGTGGGCCTAAGTTTTGCCCTATGCAGACGAAGATCGACGCCGAGAAGCTAAGCGAGCTAGAGAAGTTTTTAGCCCAGGAAAAGAGCGTCGTTTAGGGTGCGTTGTTTAGGCCGCTATCTCAAAACGGAACGGCACTGCTGAACCGCACAGGCGCTTTGGTAACAGGATGCTGAAACTGAAGAGAGGCTGCGTGTAAATGTAGTCTCTCTTTTGGGTTTGGATTGCCATAGTTTGGATCGCTATAGGTTGAATCGCCATAGTTTGGATCGCCATAGAGTCTATCACCCAAAATAGGAGAATCTAGGCCGTTGGGATGGGCGGCATGTACTCGCAGTTGATGGGTGCGTCCCGTCTGTGGAACAAACTGTATTCTGGGCTGTTCGCCGTTTGAAATGACTTTGAATTCTGTTTGGCTAGGTTTGCCTTGTTGAATATCAACCGTTTGCTTTGGTCGGATTTTAGGATCTCCCCATAGTGGCAGCGTGATCGTGCCCAAGGCGCTGTGAATGGGTTTGGAGAGAATGGCTTCGTAGGTTTTGTGGACTTGTCGTTGGGCGAACTGTTGGCTGAGAGATTGATGGGATTGAGGGGAAAGGGCGATCGCTAAAACACCAGACGTAGCTTGATCTAAACGATGAATTGCTGCCAAAAATGACCCCTCCGGCAACTGATAGCGCAGCCGACTCAGCACACTGTCTTGCAGCGCGTATCGTCGTCCTGGTACGGAGAGCAGCCCAGCAGGTTTATCGACTACGATTAAATGCTTATCTTGATAGAGAATTGAAAGGTGCTGTTCTGTTTGTTGCCGTTCTGTTTGCCATAGATCGCGGTCAGCTTCTTTCAGACTCAAGCCTTGTTTTTCTCCTGCTAGCGTTGCAAAATAAACTTGCTGCATCAGAGCTTGCCACTTCTGCGAGAGCGTTGTGTATTGTTGTTTTAGCTGGCGTATTTGCTGTTCAACTTCGGCTACTTCTTTCGCGATAGGTGCGATCGCTCGATCTCGAACTTGTTTTAGCTGGCGGCGTTCTATCCCATCTTGCTGACTCTGTTGTTGAAGAGCGAGCAGACTTTGTTCGAGGTCTGTTTCTGGTCGGTGACTTTGATTGTAAAGGCGTTGGCGATCGCGCTGCTGCTTCCTTTGTCGATGGCTATCGGCCAACTGCTTCAACTGATCGGCATACTGCTGAGACATCTGCTCATAAACGGAGCGCTGAGACGACTGATTCAGCGCTATCATTTTTTGCTTAAGCTGAGATAACTTCGACAGAATCTGAGGCTCAGCCAACGTTATCTGCACTTGAACCGGAAGAGCCGAAACTCGGCCAGTTGCCGGATCTATATCCGCCTGCGACCTCGAAGAATAGGTGGTTTGGTCGTTTTTTATATGGTTCATACCCTGATATTTACACCAACCCAATCATAAGCCCATTGGTTTTAGTTGACGAGTCGTTGGCCTTTCGACGCGCTTCGAGTTTGACCGCATCGCCTAATACCCAGTTCCCATCTGGGCGCTGTGTCATATTGATTAGGTTCAGGTTGATTAGGTTCAGGTTGATTAGGTTTAGGCGGCACAGCAACTCTTCCAAAAATTTCATTTTGGCAACGCTCGGTTGTTAAATGTATGGATAGGGGGGTGAGTAGAAAGCATGACTAAATCCCTTTCAACTTATTAGTTAGCCCTTAGCGCTGACTGGACTATGGATCTTTTTGAGCAGCGACAGCAGCAGTTAATAGCTTCAGAAGCGCCGTTGGCAGCTCGAATGAGGCCGCGATCGCTTTCTGAATTCATAGGTCAATCGGCCATTATCGGGCCGGGTCGATTGCTGCGCCGAGCGATTGAGGCCGACCAGCTATCGTCCCTGATTTTTTATGGGCCGCCGGGCACGGGAAAGACTACGCTAGCCAGGGTAATTGCGAATACGACTAGCGCGCAGTTTGTGGCCATTAATGCGGTACTAGGCGGCGTGAAAGATATTCGTGAGGCCATATCTCAGGCTCAAACCCACCGAGGCCAATATGGTCAGCGCACGATTTTGTTTATTGATGAAGTGCACCGCTTTAACAAGTCTCAGCAAGATGCGCTGCTGCCTTCGGTGGAAAATGGCACGGTGATTCTAATTGGCGCAACGACCGAGAATCCCTTTTTTGAAGTGAATAAAGCGCTGGTAAGCCGCTCGCGAATTTTTCAGCTAAAGCCTCTTAACGCGGACGATCTTGATGCGGTTTTGACCCAAACGCTAGGAGATCGTCAGCGAGGCTATGGCGATCGGGATATTGAGATGGATGATGCGGCGCGATCGCACTTAATCAACGTGGCCAACGGAGACGCCCGCACGCTGCTCAATGCCTTTGAACTCGCCGTCGAAACGACCCCACCCGACGAGCGCAACATCATCCACATCACGCTGCCCGTCGCCGAAGACTCCATTCAGCAGCGAGCCGTTTTATATGACAAAGAGGGCGATGCGCACTTCGATACCATTAGCGCCTTTATCAAAAGCGTTCGCGGCTCCGATCCAGATGCGGCGCTTTATTGGCTAGCTCGCATGGTGTATGCCGGAGAAGATCCGCGCTACATTTTTCGTCGGCTGGTGATTCTAGCCGGAGAAGATGTAGGCATGGCCGACCCTAATGCGATTGTGGTGGTGACGGGCTGTGCCGCTGCGTTTGACCGTGTGGGAATGCCAGAAGGCCGCTATCCGCTCGCTCAAGCAACCTTGTATTTGGCAACCGCTCCCAAGTCGAATAGCGCAATGGCCTT